>JBDSDB010000188.1:0-18810 GCA_039920785.1 Gemmatimonadaceae bacterium | reverse complement strand
AGCTGCATGGTGTCCTTCGGCGACATCACGAACTCGAGGTTCGAGTTGGTGATCTCGCCGTCGATGCGCAGCTTGGGACGCTCTCCGGCGGTGACGTGCAGATCGGACGCGTCACGCTCGATCATCTCCTCGAGCAGCACGCGCAGGTTGACGCCGGTGGGAGCTTGGACGGGAGCGGTCATAGGCGGGGCAACGGTAGACCGACCGCTCGGAGAGCGGACGCGGCGCGCTGACTGAGCGCTGCCGGGCGCATGCAAGCCCGGTATGAATTGACGAATGACTCGGCCCTTAGGAACACTGCCAAGCCAGATGTGCGGCAGATCACGCCGTCGTCTCGCGAATGACCTGCTCGAGCGTCGTGATCCCCTTCATGACCTTCATCCAGCCGTCCATGCGGAGAGTCAACATCCCCTCCTCGACGGCCGCATCTCTGATCTCGGCAGCTCCGACGTTCATCAGCACCAGCTTGCGCAGATGCGGCGACATCGGCATGACCTCGTAGACACCCTGGCGTCCCTTCATCCCCGTCTGGGCGCACTGGTCGCAGCCCTTTCCCTTGAAGTAGGGGAGCTGCGAGACGGTGGTGTCGAGGGTGCACTTCTGCAGCAGCGGCATCGCTTCCTTCGTGGCGCGCGCCTTGGCGTTCTCGATCGTCTCCGCCGTGAACTTGAGATCGCGCAGCGTGGTGGTCGGCTTCACCTTGGCCGCGTCCAGCTCGAGATCCGACGGCGTGTACTGCACCTTGCAGTTGCCGCAGATCCGGCGCAGCAGGCGCTGCGCCAGCACCAGGTTGAGCGCCGAGGCCACGTTGAACGGCTCAAGCCCCATGTCCATGAGACGGGTGACCGTCTCTGGGGCGGAGTTGGTGTGCAGGGTGCTGAGCACCATGTGCCCGGTGAGTGCCGCTTTGATGGCGATGCCGCCCGTCTCGAGATCACGGATCTCGCCAACCATGATGATGTTCGGGTCCTGCCGCAGGAACGCTTTCAGCGCTGCGGCGAACGTCATGCCGATCTCGGTCCGCACCAGGACCTGATTCACCCCGTAGAGGTTGTACTCCACCGGGTCTTCGGCCGTCATGATGTTGACGTCGATGTTGTTGACCTTCGAGAGCGCCGAGTAGAGCGTGGTCGTCTTGCCCGATCCCGTCGGGCCCGTGACGAGCACCATCCCGTAGGGATTGCTCACCGCCTCCATGAGGTCCTTCTCCGCCTTCGGCTCGATCCCGAACTTCTCCAGGTCGAGCGTGAGGTTCCCCTTGTCGAGGATTCGGAGCACGATCTTCTCGCCGAACAGTGTCGGCAGCGTGGACACACGGAAGTCGATGACCTTCTTGCCCATCTTGAGCTTGATGCGGCCGTCCTGCGGCACGCGGCGCTCGGCGATGTTGAGCTGCGACATGATCTTGAAGCGCGAGATGAGCGCCGCCTTGAGCTTCATCGGCGGCTTCATCACCTCCATCAGCGCACCGTCGATGCGGTAGCGCACGCGGATGTCGTGCTCGAAGCATTCGAAGTGGATGTCCGACGCGCCGCGCCGCACCGCATCCGTGAGGATGGCGTTGATCAGCTTGACGACCGGCGCGTCCTCCATCTGCGCGGCGAGCGCCGCAGCGGAGACGTCTTCCTCCTTCGTCTCGACGACTTCGACATCGCCTTCCATGTCGTCGATCACGCTCATCAGGTCGGCGACCTGAGTGTCCATCGCGCTCTCGTACAGCTTCTCGACGGTCTGCTTGAGGGTGAACTCACCCCCGATGACCGGGAAGATGTCGTAGCGCGTGATGAACTTGAGGTCCTCGAGGACGCCCAGGTTCGTCGGGTCGGCCATGGCCACGGTGAGCGTCCGGCCGTCCCGCTTGAGCGGGAGGACGAGATGCTTGAGCGCGAGGTCGGCCGGGATGAGCTTGGCGATGCGGGGATCGACCTCGAAGCGCGACAGGTCGACCGCCGGCATCTTGAATTGCCGCGCGAGGATCTTCGTCAGCTCGGTCTCCTGAATGAAGCCGAGCTTGACGAGATTGTAGCCGACGCGCGTGCCGTTCTGCTTCTGTTCCTGCATCGCCTTGTCCAGCTGCTCACGCGAGATGAGCCCCTCACGAATGAGGAGATCGCCCAGACGTTCGGCGGTAGCGACCGGAGCGGCCATGTGCGGGGGCGGCAGGATGATGCGTCGGAGCGCGAGCGCTCCGGCAGAACGAAGGGGCGGCCGTGCGAGAATGCCGCTCGCCGGACGCCCTGGGCGTGGTGAGAGTCTCGGCACCTCTCGACCGGGCTCACAATCGCCCGCGTTCGAATGCCGACGTACGCTCATGGTCGAGACGACGCACGACCCGAAAAGGTGACGAGCGTCGCCAGCCGTTCGATGGTCGCCGGACCGATCCCCCTGACCCGTCTCAACGCCTCGATCGATCCGAACGCGCCGAACGAATCCCGGTTGGCTATCAGGCGGCGCGCGAGGGCCGGTCCCACCCGCGGGAGGCGGTCGATCTCGGCCTCCGTGGCTCGATCGAGATCCACCCGGCCAGCAAACGATCCGGCCGCCGACGGCGGCCCACCGAGTGGCGACGATCGCCGTCGCGGGGGGGCTCCGCGCACGTCCGTGTCGATCCGTGGTCCGGGCGGCGGGAATCCGTTGATCCCCGTCTCGGGCGGCAGGCCCGGGCGCGCGACGCTCGGTGGTACGCTGGAGACACCGCCAACCACGGTCGGGGCGCCGTCACGGCGCCGGGCGCCACGAACGGTCCGCGCCCGCTTCTTCAGCTTCGACTCGGAGGCCGCAGACTCTGCGGCCGTGGCCTGGCGGGCCAGCGCCTGCTGCTCGATGGGGTTGGGTTGGGCCGCAGATCCGGCGCGGACGACGCGCACCGCGCCGCCCAGGAGGACGACGATGGCCACGAAGGCAAGCGCCTTCTGTTCAGATGGAGTGGGCATGGCGGGAATATCCCGCCCCGCCTCACTTCATCGGCACCGAATCTCCGATTGCCGGACCGTCCCTACGCAACGTGACGCAGGAGGGAGCGCACATCACTTCCGAGTGAACACCCACGCCAAGGCGTTCGCGTCGAGCAGCGAGATGGTGTTTCCGGACCACGTGCCGTTCACCGCCGGCACGGATGCGTCGCTGCTGGTGAAGACGATCGCGGGGGTCGACCCCTGCCGCGTCCACGTGCCACTCAACGTGTCCACGTACACGGAAAGATAGCCCGCCACGGTCTCGTTGGTCGTGATCGCGGCGACGTACTTGCCGTCGGTCGTCAACGCGAGCGACGCCGAGGCGAGCACTTCGGTGAACGCCGTATCGGCGAACATCGTCACCGGCACTGACTTGCCATTCACCGTCGAGAGGCTGTAGCTGCCGACGGGCGTCGTCGGCACCTGAACGTCAGGGCTCGTGGACGTGTCGCCGCCACACGCCGCCACCGCCATCACGAGGAATGCGGTGAACGCGCCGAGGATGGACCGCCTGTGTGTGGAACGCATCAGTACCACTGGAAGTCGGAGGACGACATCGCCAGCGCCATCGTCTCGCGAAGCCGAGCGTCGGTGAACGTCGCGGCGGAGAGGTACGTGCGCAGGAACCCCGACGTGGTTGCTGACATCTCGCCGGCGAAGATCCGCTGGTTCATCGTCCCGAGCGCGCCGTCCACTCCGCCGACGGCGAACGGAGCGGAGTCCACAGACACCGACGCGGTCTTCATCACCGACAGGGCGTTCGCGAAGTTCCACCGCGGAAGGATGTTGCCGGCCCAGTATTCCACCTTGTCGGGATAGCCGTCGGGCGTGTCCCAGAGGAACAGGGGCTGCCCCATGCCGTTGAGCTGACCGTTGAGCGTGTCGGTCGTGGTGAGCACCGGGCTGAGCGCGCGCACGCTCGACACGAGATAGTGGAACGGCCGCTTGAGCTTCGCCGGGGCGCTGCCCAACCATGCGTCGTTGAGGATCGCACGCACCATGCGCGCGATGTCGCCACCGGTGCTGCGGTACACACCGGCCACGATGCTGATCTGCGCGGCGCTCGGCTCCGCCGTCAGCAGCCACTTCAGCATCTTGGTGGCGATGTACTTCGCCGTGCTCGGATGGTTCACGAGCACGTCGAGCATCATCTCCCCCTCCTTGATCCCCTCCTGGCCCAGCGCAGGCGATCCCGCGGGAATCGTCACGCCGAGCACAGTCTTGGCTTTCCAGTCGTGGATGTTCGGGTCGAAGTAGAACTCACCCTTCCCGCGGATCGTCCACCCGGTGAGCACGCGCGAGAGCTCGGCCACGTCGGTCTGCGAATATCCGCCGTCGACGCCGAGCGTGTGGAGCTCCATGATCTCGCGCGCGTAGTTCTGGTTGGGTGCGACGGCGCGGCTCTGGTTCTGGTCGAGATAGTCCATCATCGCGGGGCTGTGCGCGCTGGCGCGCAGCAGGTCTCGGAACTTTCCGAGCGCGTAAGGACGGATCACGTTGCGGTCATCGAGCACCTTGAGGTAGCCGACGTTGCTGATGGCGATGTTGAAGTGGTCGCTCCAGAACTCGACCATGCGCTCGTAGAGCTGGCGCTGCGAAGCCACGGCGCGAAAGATCGTCGCCTGCTGGAGCTGCGACTGCACGGTGCCGCCGTTCGCCGCCGCGAGCTGCTCGCCTGTCTGCGAGAGCAGAGGGAACTTGGCCGCGACCGCCGCCTCGACGACGCTATCGTCGATGCGCGTGTGCTGGAGCTGCCGGAGGAGATAGCCCTGATAGCCGCGCCGTTTGACGTCGAGCACGTCCTCGGCCGTCGCGCCGAACGTCGCGCGCCGCACGAGCCGGGTCTGGGTGTCCTTCCATGCCGCGGGCGCGGCGCCGGCCTCCTGCGGGATGATGGCGCCGCTCGGACCGGTTCGCGGGACCACCCGCTTGATCCGGGATCCCTGCGCGCGGGCCGTTCGAGGAGCGAATGCCGCCGCGGCCAGCGCACCGAGAAAGAAAAAGGAGCGCCGCGAACGCGGCTCGGTGGACGGTTCCGTGATGGTCGAATCCATGTACGATCCTCCGTGCAGTGAGCGACGACAGGCGATCCCCTGACGCGACATCAATGCTGACTCTCGCGGTAGCGAAGTCAAGCGTGCATAGGCGTGTCGCGGGTGACGGAGATCACAGTGCCGCGATGCGTCTGTATAATAGACGCACCTCACCCCGTTTGGTTAACGCGAAGTCGGCGAGTCCGGATTGGAAGGGTCCCGGGTTGAGCGTTCACCTCAGACCGTCGACTTCGCGATCACCTCGCCCAGGCGATCGAATGCCTCCGTCCAGCCGCCCTCGTGACCGTCGCGCGAACCGTCCGACGTGAATCCGGTCTGACGGAACACCATCTCCGTATTCCGCCCACGATCGGCGAAGCTCACGCTCACGAGCATCTCGATGGCGGGCGACTCATCCCAGATGAAGGTGAAGACGAGCCGCTCCATCGGGACGACCTCACGCACCACGCCGTGCTGCCGGAAGCGCTCGCCCTGCGGCGAGATCATGACGGCATGCCACGCGCCGCCAGGACGGAACTCCATCTCGCGTTCCGGAGTGGTGAAGCCTTTGGGCCCCCACTGCTTTGCCTGCTCGGAATCCGTCCACGCGCGCCATACGAGCTCGCGCGGCGCGTCGAAGAGGCGGGTGATCACGAGCTCGCGGACGGCCGCTCGTGGCTGTTGCTCCGTCGTCATGCGTCCTTCCCTCCGTGTTGATCCGATTGAAGTTGCGGCGTCTCGTCGGCACTCGGGCCGAAGACCGCGGGCACCGCCGCGCCCGTTTGGCGGAGGTACACGCAGAGCTGGCCGCGGTGGTGATACCAGTGATTGAACATGACCGAGCGGAGGAACACGCCGCGCGGTATGGCGCCAACCTCGCGACCGCCTAGCATCATTCGCCATGGCGTGTCGAGGGCGTCGTCGGTCATTGCGCCGAGGATCGAGCGCGCTCGGACGATGCTGCTGTCGAGCGTGGCGAGCAATTCGGCGGTGTTCGCCGGACTCGGACGCGGGATCGGCGCGCCCACATCGAACGCGTACCGCGTGGAGATGTCGGCGATCGCGCCGGGGAGCGTGGCAACGTGCATCGCCAGTTGGCCGAGCGTCAGCGACCTGGGGTGCGGTCGCCAGCTGAGCTGCTCTCCGTCCACGCGCTCGAGCACGCGTCGGGTCGTGCCGGTCTCGAGGTCCAGCTCCTGAAGCATCTCGTTGATCGAGGTCATGAATGCGATGGAATGCGTGATGATAGTGGTGGCCTATGAGCGCCCGTTCCTGCGCGTCCGGCGTCTCGTGCGGCTCGATCGCACCGGCCTCCCTTGCACCGCCGAGAGGTGCCCGTCGAGCGCATCGAACTGATCCTCCCAGTGCACGCGATAGCGCTCGACCCAGTCCGTGACCTCTCGGAAGAGCGCGGGACGCACGGCGTAGAACCGGCGGGTCCCGTCGGCACGCACCGTGGTGAACCCGCTCTCGCGGAGCACGCGCAGATGCTGGGAGACGGCCGGTTGTGAGATGCCGAACTCGCGCTGGATGATCGCGCCGATGTCGCCGGCAGGTCGTTCGCCGCGCTCGAGTAGCTCGAGGATGCGGCGGCGGACCGGCTCGCCGAGGATGTCGAATGCGTGCACGAGCTTATTATAAGTTCCATTTTATATAAGTCAAGTATGATATTTAAAGCGACCCTGGAACTGGGCGCGACCAGCGCTCCCGTTGATAGACGAACCTGACCCCACCTCCCGTCCGATCTGTCTCGCGGACGCGCCGGCAACGTCGTCGAGCTCGCGCGCGTAGATTCCCGAAGCCGGCGAGCACTGACCAGGGCAGTCAGTCTCAGCGAGCGCAATCTTCACCATCTCATCAGGACGATGGCATCATGACCCAGCGAGACGAGCGCACCGCGGTGGACCGTCGATCGTTCCTCACACAGATGGCCATCGGTGGCGCGGCGGTCATCGCGGCGGGTTGCAGCCGGAGCGCCATGTCGAGTGTGGGAAGCGCCGGCACGGCGTCAGCGCCACTCGACTGGCGCGAGCGCATAGGTCTGCAACTCTACACCGTGCGCGATCTGACAGCGAAGGATTATCCGGGCACACTGTTACGCGTGGCGCAGATCGGCTATCGGCAAGTCCAGACCACGGGCAGCTACGGGAACTACACGGCTCAACAGATCCATCAGTTCCTCGACGCCGCGAAACTCGTCTCGCCAGCGACGCACGTGAGCCCGAGAGTGGGACCGGACTTCGAGCGCACGCTCGAGGGCTATCAGATGATCGGCCACAAGTACACCACCGTGAGCTTCGCGAGCGCCGCGCGACCCGCGGTCACCGCGACACCGGCACCGATGCCCGCGGCGACACCGACGGGACCGCGCGAAACTCGCCGCGAGACGCGCGATGCCGTGCGGCGCACCGCGGAACGGCTGAACGAAGCGGGCGCGATCACGAAGAAGTACGGCATCAAGGTGATCGTCCACAATCACACCGAAGAGTTCGAGCCGCTCGCGGACAGCTCGCAGCGGCCGTGGGACGTGCTGCTCGCGGAGACGGACCCCGCACTCGTGGCGATGGAGCTCGACATCGGCTGGGCAACCGCCGCCGGCGAGAACGCGCTCGATTTGTTCCGCCGCTCGCCGGGCCGGTTCGAGGTGTGGCACGTCAAGGACATCTCGAACGTGTCCTCACTCGACGCATCGATGGATCAGCCGGCGAAGCACCGCGCCGCGAAGGTCGTCCCGGTCGGCGAGGGGCAGATCGACTACAAGCCGATCTTCGCCCAGGCGAAGCTCGCGGGGATGCAGCACTATTTCGTCGAGCAGGACAGCGCCCCCGCCAGTGGCGACTCGATGAACGACGCGGCGAAGAGTTATCGCAGCCTCATGAAGACGCTCGCGTAGCGTCGTTCATGGGCCTCGTCGATGGGTTCTTCCTGCTGGGGCTCTTCCTCTTCGGACTACCGCTCGCCGCGCTGGTGGGCACGCTGCTCGGCAAGCTCCTCAACATGCCTCGGCTCGGCGGCTGCCTGCCGGGCCTCGTACTCCTGGTCATCATCTTCGGCGTCCCGGTCGCGCTGCGAGTGTCGGGCGTGCCGGGCGCCGCGCACATCGTGGAGAAGCGAGAGAGCGTCAGCGTGCTGCCCTACACCGGCACCTGGTACAACCGGTACGACCTGGTGCTGCACGCCAAGCCGCCGGGCGCGTCACGCGCCGATCCGAGCTCTCGCAGCTGGACCGATTCCATCACGATGAGCCTGCGTGCCTCTCGCGAGATCTTCGACCGCGCGCGCGTCGGGCAGACGATCGGCATCACGTATCTCCCCTTCCGCCCGAGCATCGGCAAGCTCACCGAACGGTCGCTCCTCGACCTCATCCGTGAGGTGCTCGCCGTGCGCGACATCGTCGTCGGGATCGTGCTGGTGCTTTCCCTCCTCATGGCCATCACCGTCTCCAGGAGGTCGCCGACGAATCCCGTCATGCGAGCGGCGAAATTCGTCGTGCTCTCAGCGTGCCTCGTGGCGGTGATCGGCTCGATGTGGGTTGGGTACCAGAATCCGGCTCCCATATCGGAGTATGCGGTGAACGCGGCGGCGATCGGGCGTGTCGTGCAGGCGCGCCGCATCGATCGCACGCTGTTCGACTTCTCGAACTCCGACCATAGCTCCGCGCCGCTCGAGCAGCCGTTCGACGTCGTCGAGGTGGAGTTCACGCCGCCGCTGCTCGCGCAGGTCGTGCACGCCGCCGACGCCGTAGATTCGGGAACGGTGCGCGGGCTCGAGCCCGGCACGCCCGTGCGCATCCGGTACGACGTGAGCACGCCGCGCACGATCCGCATCGACGGAGCCACGCGAACGTATCGCGCGACGAACGCGCGCATGATGACGCAAGATGCGGCGATCATGCTGGCAGTCGTGCTCGGATTTCTGGGACTGTCGACGCTCCTGGCGAGACGAAAACACTCTTCGCCACGAAATGGCGGGAGCTCAGGAGGTCACCGAGGTCAGACTCGTTGACATTCCTTTTCGATCGTCCGGAAGCCCAACGAAGCTGACCCTCTCTTGTCACGTCTGGCGTTCCAACGGCTCGGGAACGGATGACGCGGATGCATCGGATTCCAACGGATACTACGACCTGCCAACCGAGCGGGGTCACGGGGCAAGAGAACGTCGTCTCCCGATCGAGCCGGTCCCCGCGCTCCCCGCGCCTCCGCGAGAAACACCAAAGCGCTGTGTATTTCTCGCGGGGGCGCGGAGGTCGCGGAGAACGGCAACGACAACAGCTTTTCGGGTTGCGGGGCCGAGGCTGCGCGCCGCAACTCAAAAAGAATCGCCGGGCCGACCGAACGAGACTATCGGATAGCGGTAGTGGCCTCCCGGCTGGGCCGTATCGGGCCGGTTCCGTTCAGATCCGTTGAAATCCATTCCCCTGCCGTTCGACGCCACGCGATGCGTCAGAGAGCGACCAAGTCGTCAGCGTCGTCGAACTAGAAGTCGGAGATCACCTTGAGCCCGACGTCCCCGACGATCTGAAAGCTCTTCGTCGAAATCTTGTCGATCGTGTCCTGCAGGGTGTGGTGGTAGTTGGGGCTCGCCGAGCCGTCCGCGGCCGGTGGACCGTAGTCGATGTCGATCACGTCGATGACCCGCAGCCCCTTGCTCAGCAGCGGCACGTGGTCGTCGGTGATGTCCTGGCCGGCGCGAGGGATGAACCACCGATCGTAGCCCAGGTCGGCCGCCGTCTGCCATACGCGACTCACCACTTCGGGGGCCTGCCGCACCGAGTTGCCCTCCTGAAGGATGTTCAGATTGGCATCGGCGATCATGTCCCACAGGATGCCGAAGACGGGGCGATAGTCGGCGCTCGGCAGGTGCTCGGCGAAGTACTGCGAGCCGATGAGCACGTCGGTGTAGGGCGCGTCGAAACTCTTGCCGTAGTCCTCGCCGTCCACGAACAGCAGGTCGACGCCGATGTTCGGCGGGGTCTTCGCGAGCGCATCGCCGAGCGCCAGGAAGAGGCCGACTCCCGCCGCGCCGTCGTTGGCGCCGGCGATGGGCGTCATACGATTGCCAATCATCGGATCCGCGTCGGCGAAGGGGCGCGTGTCCCAGTGCGTGAGGTAGAGGACGCGCTGCGGGGCGCCAGGTTTGAACCGCGCGAGGATGTTGCGCATCGGCAGATCCTTGCCGTCGACAGTGCGATGCGTCCATCGCTGCTCGATCACGGTATCGGCGCGCTGTTTCATCCTCGCGACGATCCAGTCGCCCGCCGTCAGCGCGCCAGGTGTGCCCGGCACACGCGGCCCGAACGCGAGCTGCTGCCGCGTATACGACATCGCCGAGTCGGCGTTGAACGCCGTCTTCGGCCGCGACGGCAGCCTGTCGCACGCGCCGAGTACCGGCAGCGCGACCAGCAACAGCGAAAGCAGCCGCACGAGCGACGACATGTAGCGGACCTTGGGATGGAGGGTGTATAGCCGTGTGCAGCCCTACTTCGCGTCTCCAAAGAACTGGACCTGCAGCACGGTAGAGAGCACGAATTGCGTGTTGCGTCGATTGAAGTTGTTGTCGTACGTCACCACACGCGACCCCTGCAGGGTGAAGATCAGCGTCTCGCTGAGATCCGCATCGGCGTTCATGCTCACCGCGGACCGACCGTTGTCGGCGAGCCGGCTGCTCCCCGCGCGAGCGAAGTCCGAGATGTACGTGCTCGCGCGCGTCTGCTGATACCCGATGCGCGTCCGGATGTCGCCGGCGGTGGTATAGCCCCAACTCCGCGGAACGCGAAACGCGCGGCCGACGTCGACGCTCATGTCCTCGGCGCGGCCGTCGGCGATGCTGCCGGGGAGGGAGTCGGTGCGCGTCGTGAGGGTGTACCCCGCCGAGGTGGTGAGCCCCTTGGCGAACCCCCACGCGATGGACGCGTTGAGCGGATAGGTACGGACGTGCGAGCTGCGCGACTCGGACAGGGCGAAGAACGCGTCGCCGGGCACGAAGGTGGACGAGACCGAGTTGGCATAGCCGGCGTTCGCGCCGACAGACGTGACGTAGGACGCGATGGCGGCTGGCGGACGCCAGTTCCAACGGAGGCTCACGTCGGGAAAGACGGTCTGTGCCCCGTCGGCGAGCCCCTCCGTGTCGTCGATGCGACGGGTCCAGCTGCGCGTGGTAGTGTGCCGGAACCGGCTCACGAACGCCGCGCCACCAGGCAGCAGGAGCGACTGACTCGCGGCGAGCGCTTGAGTGAGTCCCGTCGCCGTTGCCAGCTCGCCATTGGCGCGGCGGAACGAGCGCACACCGCCCAAGCCGAATTGCAGCGGCAGCGGGGAGCCGCCGCTCGCTCCGTCGAACGCGGAGAGCAGGCTGCGATTGAGGGTGATGTCGAACGGGGCGAACACCTTCGCCAGCCGGCGCACGAGGCTCGAGTCGCCGCTGTGCATCGTCAGCGCTTTCCCCAGATCGAGCGTGACGCCGGCTCCCATGTTCTGCGAGACGGTGATGCGCCGAGGCAGCGTCGCGGTGTCGGCCACTGTATTCCCAAACGATGTCGCGCTGCCCGCGAACGGATCGAGGGTGAGCGAGCGCAGGTTCGGATCGCGCAGCATGCCGTACTGCGTGCCGAAGTCGGCACGCGGTCGGATCCAGGGCGAGAACTGTGGCGCGAAGGCGAACGAGGTGAGCAGCGACCTCTCGCGCTCCGCGCCGACGTTCGCGCCGAACACGCTCGCGCGACTCTCCGTCGCGGCCCGCGCGGCGGCGGTGGTGTCGCCGTAGTCGCGGAGGTCGCGCAGCGAGACGAAGTCCCACCGCGCGGTGAGAGCGCTCGTCGGTCGCAGCTCCAGCGTGCTCGCGTTGCGCCACAGGTTGGACTCGGCGCCCGACTCGCGCGCGGAGTCGTCCGGGGCAAAGGCCGGCTTGAAGAAGGAGAAGCGGCGATCCGTGCCGCGCACCACACCGCTCGTGATGCGCAGCACCGTCGGATTCCAGCGAAACACCGTGCCGGCGCCCATCAGCGTGTCGCGCCGTGCGCTGCGCAGGGCCCTCGGCAGGAGTGCGAACGGCAGGCCGAACCGGCCTGGCAGGCGCGCGGTGCGCGGCTCCGCAGTGACGTTGTAGTCGACGTTGACGGAGAAGTTGTCGGACTTGCCCTGCTGATACTCGTTGCGAGAGTCGCCCGTGGTGTAGCTCGACGTGAGGCCGAGGTTGTCGACGAGCGCGCCGAGCAACGGGTTGCTCATGGCGGCGGTTCGGCGCACGCTCAGCGCGTAGGTGGTGATCCCGGAGCGCGGGGAGCGGAGATTGTCCACGCCGGGGCCGCGCACGTCGGTGCCGCTGAGATACAGCGGGCTGCTCGCCGACGAGAGATGCGTGATCGTGAGCGGGATCGCGAGTCCGAGCTGCACGGGCAGCAGCTTCTCGAGATGCAGCGTGGACACGACGTCGAGCAGCCGATCGTCGACGAAACTCGGCTGGTCGGTGAGCTGTCGGAAATGCGGATCCTTGCGCGTGAAGCCGACGCGAATATCGGCGATGTCGGCCGCCGAGAGGGCGACGCTCACCTGCCCCGCGTAACCCGGTCTGTTGACGACCTTGCCGAGCCGGATGTCGTCGATCCACAGCTCGAGTGAATCGGCCGGGCCGATCTGTGATGGCGTACCGTTCGCGGTAGGCAGCCGCACGATGCCCACCGACATCTCCTGCACCGCCGCGAGGTTCGGCGGGGCGGCGCCAGGCTCCACCGTGTACACCATGTATCCGGCGTCACAGGCCACGTATCGCTGGCGCCCGGCGAACGAAGGGACCGCCGACCTGGCAATCAGCGCAGAGTCGACGCCCGTGCACGACAACGAGTCGCCCTGGTTGCCTAGATACGCGTTCTGCAGCTTCTGGCGCAGCGCGAAGAAGCGATTGAAGTCGATCTTCACCTCGGGCAGCCACGCTTCAGCACCGGGCCCCGCGTTCACCGGCGTGCGATACAGATAGAAGTTGTTCGCGTCGCGGCCGACCTTCACGTACATCTGCAGCTCGCCGCGCTCGCCCCATCCGTTGCGTCGGCCGCGCGCCCAGAGCCGCAGCTCCTGATAGCCCATGAAGCTCTGCTGGCCGTTGGGGAAACGATAGAATGCTTCCGCGCGCCCGAACACGGGCAGGTTTCCGGCCTGTAGCCTGAGCGAGCGCTCGTTGATCTGCACCGAGCCGACGGCGAACTGGCCGCTCTTCGTGTCGAGCTCGTCGCCAACGCCGGGCGGCGATTGATAGTCCTGTCCGTTGAGCGTCTCGCGCTCCGCCGTGCCGACCAGTGACGTGAGTGTATAGCCACCGGCGGGTTGCTCGCCGCCGATTCCGGTGAGGGTCTGATCGCCGCGCCTGAGCCACGGCGCGCCCGACAGCCGAAGACGCGCCAGCGGCAACCGCGTGAACTCGTCGTCGCTGGCGCCGGCGCCGCTCATCACCGTCACGCGCATTGCGCGCACCCGGCGCAACAGCACGTCGTTGACGGTGTCGTCGGCTGCGCGGAACGGGACGCGCACGAGCACCCACTGCAGGTTGCGCGAGAGCGTGGTCGAGTCGAGCTGCAGCTGCGCGAGCGGCTTGCCGAACCGCGTCCACCGGCGCGAGTCGCTCAGGTCGATGACGAAGCGCGTGAGACGCTCACTGTTGCGTTGCGTGCTGGGGAGATTCAGCACGCCGTCCAGATCGATGTCCTCTTCATCGAGCCGGCTGTTGCGCGCCGTGCAGCTGCTCCGCGTGTCGCCGAGCCGAGGGACGGAGCGATCGAAGCCGGAGCAGATCGGGACGCCGAACACACGCTGCGCGCCGCCGTCGCCCACGACGGCGAGCGTGTCGACGCGATCGCCCGGCAGCCCGACGTCGTTGACGTCGCCGTTGAAGGCGCGCGAGAGCGGATCGCGCTCCGTGTCGAGGACGTCGAAGCCCTGCAGCTTCCTGCCGGAGAACAGGGAATCGGTAACGGCGCCCGTGCGCCGCACGGTGAGCGTCTCCGGAGCGAAGGCAACCGAGTTCTCACTGATCTCACCGAGATCGAAGATGAGCGTGGGGTTGCTGCTGCGGCGCGCGGTGCTCGTGTCCACGAGCGTCCAGAACTCGAGGTTCTCCACCCGCGTGAGATCCACGCCGGACGGACTGAGCACCGTGCGGATGGAACGGTACCGACGGCCGCTCGGCGCGTTCCCCACTCGCCAGTCGAACGACTTGGCGCGCGGGTTGTAGCGGCCTCCGATGGACAGGGGATAGAGCGTGAGCCAGAGCAGCTGCTCCGTGGAAGAGAAGCCGAGTCCCGCGAGGTTCGCGTTCTGGTCGATGTCCTCGGTGCGCACGAGCACCGGCGCGCCCGTGGGCGTGGTGCCGTTGTTCTGGAACGCGATCGTCGATGCGCGGCGGAGGTCGAACGGATTGGCACCGAAGCGGCGCGGCGCCAGCCGGCCGTCAGCCGGTTGGCTCGAAAGGGCCCAGTTGGGGTCGAGCAGGCTCACCGTGATGCCCGCGTCGCCTTCGAAGCTCTCGACGTACGCCTCGCCGTCGCTGTTCACCTGTGGCCGGCTCGTGGCGATCTCACCCTGCAGGCTGAGGCGCGACGGCGCGGATGTCTTCACGAACGGCAGCCGGTTGACGAATCGCGTGAGCGGTCCGATCTCCCAGCCGATCTGACCGTTCACGCCGGCGAGCAGCGAGGACACCGGCTCGAAGCCGAGCTGCGGGCGCGTGAAGTTCGTCTTCTGCGACTGCTGCACCGCCATGAAGTTGAGCTCACCGTGCTTGAGCGGGAGCGTCGACGTGACGCCGAACAACGTCGTGGGCGTGACGGCGAACAGCGGATTCTCCTCGAACCGCACCGTGACGGCGCGCTGCCGATTGAACAGCGTGTCCGGGCGTGCGAAGCTGAGGCGACCGAGCTCGTAGTCCACGCGATAGTCCACGTCGCGCACGAGCGGGCGCCCGTCCACGACGACGCGCTCGGAGCCGCGACGCACCTGCACGCTGCCGAGCATCAATGCGCCCGCGTCGCCGGAGCCCTCGGTCTCGTAGCGCACCTTGAGCCGGTACACGCTCGCCGGGTGCTGCGGCGAGTACAGGTATTCGCTCGGCGAGGTGTACACCGCCTCGTTGCTCGGATTGCCCGGCACGACGAGCCCGGAATCGCGCCGCGCGAACGGGCGGAGCGAGGGGAAGATGACGAAGTAGTCGCGAATGATTTTCCCACCGCTCGCCGCGGCGGCGCTCGAGGCGATGCCAAGTGCGGCGGTGGTGGCGAGGCCGCCGCTGCCGCCCGCTGCCGCGCTGTAGTTCGGGTCCGTGGGTCGCGGCCAGAGCCGGTTCTCGATGTCGAACTCCGCCGGATTGACCGGCTGCGCGAGGCCGAACATCTGGAGGAAGGTGTCGAACGCGCCGGTCGCGGGCTTCTCCTGGTCACCCGTGCCCGAGACGACGCGCAGCCGAGTCGTGGAGCGCACCAGCTCATCGCCGGCGACGCGGTAGATCGAGCGGATCTCGCGGCGGAAGGTCGCGCTGCCAGGCAGCACGTTCGGGTCGGAGACGAGCTGCGCGACCTGATCGCGCGACGATTCGTTCTGGAGATCGGGCGTGCCGCCGGTGGTCGTCCAGATCGTGTCCTTGCCGTTCACGCGAACCGTATAGGCAACAGCAAGCCGCTCGCTCTGTTGGTTGAGCGGGCGCACGAGCGCGAACCAGAGCTGCGACGGATCGATGTAGTAGTCCACGCCTTCGCGCAGCACGTCATAGGTCTGACGGCCGCGACCCGGATCGTCGAGCATGCGGAAGCGCGGGCCGTTCGGGTTCTGGGGCTGGGTGCCGAACTGCACGCGGTAGAGGAAGACGCGCCGAGGACGCAGCGTGTCCGGAAGCGCGGTGGAGAGCCTCGCGAGCTGATTGCGGTCGAGCAGATCGATGTTGGGATACGAGCCCGTGAAGAGCGCCGGATCGACGGTGAAGAAGAATCGCCTCGGCTCGATCTGATAGTCTTCGATCTCGCGCTCTGCGTCCTGGCGCGTACGCTCGCCAACGAGAAAGGTGCGGTCCTTGACGATGTTCCCCTTCTGCTGCGCGGCGATCGCCTGCACGCGGAACGGTCCCACGCGACCCACCGCCTGCAGGCCGTAGTTGCCACTCGGCACGCCGCTGGAGAGGAAGCGCGTGGAGGGAAGGGTGAACGCGACGTTGCCCACCTCGAGCCGCTGAAGCCGGTCGGTGGGCTTGCCCTCGTAGTAGACGTTGACCGCGTTGGAGGCGTCGAACTCGCGCTGCGTGTCGTAGTCGACGTTGACGTGGACGCGGTCGGCGACGGTTCCGCTGCTGCGCAGCGAGAGCTGGAAGTTGAAGTCGGGCTGGAAGGCGTTGCGGCAGTTGGCGAGGAGGCTGAGCTGCTGGCTCCCCTCGCATCGCTCATTGCGCGACTTCTCGCCCTTGGCTTCGATGCGGGCGTGGACGTCGAGCCCCAGGTCGGCGTGCGGGCCGAAGAGGCCGGCCGCTTTCGTCGTGTCCACCTTGGGTCGCGGCAGCGTGACGCGGCGCGTGGAATCCGGACGTGGCGGATGCAGCGTGTCCACGCGCACCGAGTCCACGCGGGGGACCGGAGCGGTCGGTGCCCGCTCCTGCGCTCCCGCTTCGGACACGGATAGGATCGAGGTCGCGGCTAGCGCGGCGATGAGCCGGAGAACGCGCACCAATCCCGAGGGGGTGGGGTACAAATCGGCCGCACGGTCCGCCCTTCCCCGGGCGTCCGAGGCAGAGACGGATTGGAGGTGGGATCCGTGCGTGGAGGGAAAGACTTGAATTTGTACGTCGGGCGGGTGGAACTTACTGGCCGCGACGCCCGCTACAACCCTGTGCAAAACTTGAAGTTCCGCGTGCAGGGCGCACCTCGGACCTCTTCGTGAAGATAATAAGCCGGTACATCCTCAGGGAGCACGTCGGCCCGTTCCTGTTCGCATTGACGGCGCTGACCTCCCTGATGCTGCTCAATTTCATCTCGCGCCAGTTCGGCGAGCTCGTCGGAAAGGGGCTTCCCTCCTCGGTGATCGCCGAGTTCTTCGTGCTCTCCATCCCGTTCACCGTCGCGCTGACGCTCCCCATGTCGGTGCTGGTGGCGGTGCTCTACGCATTCAGCCGCCTGGCCTCGGAGAACGAGGTCACAGCGCTCAAGGCGAGCGGGGTGAGCCCGTGGCGGCTCGTCACGCCGGCGATCGTCTGGGGCGTGTTCATGTCCGCCTTTCTGCTGGCGTTCAACGACCAGGTGCTCCCGCGCGCCAACCATCGCCTCAAGACGCTCCAGGACGACATCGGCCAGACGAAGCCGACCTTCCTGCTCAAGGATCAGGTGATCAACCCGATCTCCGAGGGGAAGTTCTACCTCAAGGCGGGGAAGATCGATCAGAACAACGGGAAGATGAAGGAGGTCGTGATCTACGATCTCGCCGATCCGACGCGCCGGCGCACGATCTACGCCGACAGCGGAGCGATCCGCTGGGCGTCGAACCGGAAGGATCTCGCGCTCGATCTGTATCACGGCCAGATGCAGGAGGTGTCGACGGAAAAGCCCAGCCAGCTGGATCGGCTGTTCTTCCAGCACGACGTGATCCAGGTACCCAACGTCGCCGATGGGGGGGTGAAGCGGACCATTGCCGACTCGGCGTCGCGCGGCGACCGCGAGATGGGGGTGTGCGAGATGCAGTCGCAGCTGCGGACGAAGGAGGCGCGCTATCAGGATGCCAGGCGCGATCATGACGAAGCGGTGCGACAGTCGAAGCTCACCGCCGCGCAGCGCGAGAAGGGGATACCGAGCCGTCCCAAGGCGGGGGGCCTCCCTCCCGAGCCACACGGCATCGGGTGGGTGTATTGCACGATGGTGAAGCGCGTGTTCGGCGTGAAGGCGGCGGAGGCGGCGGAGCCACGCCTGGCTGGGCTCCACGCCGTGGGGCGCGCGCAGAATACGCCGCTCGCGCGGGCCGAGCAGGACATGGTGAAGAAGGCAGCGCAGGATACGACGAAGAAGGCGGTGCAGGATACGGCGAAGAAGACCGTGCAGGACACGGCGCGAAAGGCCGTGTCCGACATGGCGAAGACGGTTGCCCAGGACAGCGCGAGAAAGCGCGCCGCCGACAGCGCGAGGCGCGCGGCGGTGCTCGTGCCGGCCGGCGCCGGTGGCGAGCCACGCGTACTGATCAACGGCGTGCTGATCGATCCGAGGACGGGCCGGCCGCCGGTCGTGCCTGCGCCCGTGACGCCCGGCGTCCTGCCGCAGCAGCAGCCCGGAGTGCCGCCACAGGTCGGCGTCATCCTTGGTACGTCCCAGCCGCCCGCTCCCGGTAGCCCCGGCGCGATGCCCGTACTCCAGCCCACCGACTCGCAGCGGACGCAGGCTCAGATCGCCGCGGAGGCGATCTCGGCGAGCACCCCACCGCCTGGCGCCGCCGACGCGATGATCATTTCCAGGTCCGAGGAGACCAAACTGCATCTCGAGCTGGCGAAGCGCGCCCGGAACCGGCTCGAGATCGAGATCCACAAGAAGTTCTCCCTCGCCGCAGCGTGCCTGATCTTCGTGGTGCTCGGCGCGCCCATCGCCCTGCGCTTTCCGCGCGGGGGAGTGGGCCTCGTGATCGGCGTCAGCCTCGTCGTGTTCGCGCTGTACTACGTGGGACTGATCGGCGGAGAGGCGCTGGCCAACAAGGGGCTCGTGCCCCCGTTCTGGGCCATGTGGGGGACGAACGTGATCCTGACCGTGGTGGGGATCGTGCTACTCTTCCGCATGGGACGCGAGCAGAACTCCGGACGCGGAGGCGATTGGGGCGACCGGATGG
>JBDSDB010000187.1:0-16863 GCA_039920785.1 Gemmatimonadaceae bacterium | reverse complement strand
TGACGTGGGAGCGGCTGCCCGATCTCGTCACCCGTTCCGAGCAGCAGCGCAACGTCGTGCTCCATCCCGAGCTCGTGCACGGCAAGTACGCGTTCTACACCAGGCCGCAGGACGGCTTCGTCGAGGCCGGATCCGGCGGCGGCATCGCGTGGGGCCTCTGCGACGACATCACCCGGCCCGAAGTGCTCGACGAGATCGTGATGGAGCCGCGCCAGTACCACACGATCAAGGAAGCCAAGAACGGCCAGGGTCCAGCGCCGATCCGGACGCCACAGGGTTGGCTCCACCTCGCGCACGGCGTGCGCCACACCGCGGCCGGCCTGCGCTACGTGCTGTATCTGTTCGTCTCGGACCCCGACGAACCGTGGCGCGTGACGCACCGTCCGGCGGGCTACCTCATCGCGCCCGTGGGAGACGAGCGTGTCGGCGACGTCTCCAACGTCGTCTTCAGCTGCGGCTGGATCCCTGATGACGACGGACGAATCCTCATCTACTACGCGTCGTCCGACACACGCGTGCATGTCGCCGAGACGAGCGTGCAGCGACTCGTGAACTACGCGCTGAACACGCTGCCCGATCCCCTCACCTCGGCGGGATGCGTGGAGCAGCGTGTGGCGCTCATCGACCGGAACCTCGCGCTGCTCGGCCGCTTTGGGAGGGGACGCGATGGCTGAGGAGCCGCTGCAGGAGCTGCGCGGCGAGATGCACGACGAGCTGACGCACCGCATCCTGCCCTTCTGGATGAACGCGGCCGCGGACCGGCGGCACGGCGGCGTGGTGGGTCTGATCACAGAGGACGGAAAACACGTAGTCGACGCTCCCAAAGGCTGCATCCTGCACGCCCGCGCGCTCTGGACGTTTTCCGCGACCTACCGCGCCCTGAGCGACGAGACGTATCGCGTGGCGGCCGACCGGAGCGCCGTGCACTTCGCGGCACACTTCATCGATCCCGCGTTCGGCGGCGTGTTCTGGATGGTCGATGCACTGGGACGTCCGCTCGATGAGCGCAAGCACGTCTACGCGCAGGCGTTCGCGATCTACGCCCTCTCCGAGCACTTCGCCGCCACTGGCGACGAGCGCAGCCTCGATGCCGCGAGGGCGATCTTCGAGCTCGTCGAGGCACATGCGCACGACGCGGCGCTTGGCGGTTACGAGGAGGCGTTCTCGCGAGAGTGGACGCTGCTCGACGACGTGCGCCTGAGCGCGGTGGATGCGAATGAACGCAAGAGCATGAACACGCACCTGCACCTGCTCGAGGCGTATGCCACACTGTACGCGGCATGGCCCGACGCGCGGCTGCGCGCGCGCCTGGAGTCGCTGCTCGAGCTCTTCCTCGACAGGATCATCGCCCCCGCGGGAGATCATGTCGTCGCGTTCTTCACCGCGGACTGGCAACCGCGGTCCACCACGGTGTCGTTCGGCCACGACATCGAGACTGGCTGGCTGCTCGTCGAAGGCGCGCGCGCGCTGAAGGATGTGGCGCTGATCGAGCGCGCGCAGCACGCGGCCGCCGATCTCGCGAGTGCCGTGCTGCGAGACGGCGTCGATCCGGTGCACGGCGGGTTGTTCTACGAACGGGTGGACGACCGGCTCGACACCGACAAGGAGTGGTGGCCGCAAGCAGAGGCGATCGTCGGCTTCCTCAGCGCGTACCAGGACAGCGGGCGCAGCGAGCTCCTCGACGCGGCCTTCGGGACGTGGCGGTTCATCAAAGCGCATCTCGTAGATCGGCGCAACGGTGAATGGCTCCGCCGCGTGTCGCGGTCGGGCGAGGAGAGCCGCGGCGGGGAGAAGGTCGGACCGTGGAAGTGTCCGTACCACAACGCACGCGCCTGTCTCGAAGTGATCAGCCGGGTCGACTCGATGCTCAGTGGTGCGCGTGGAGGGGTCGGTGGGTAATCAAATGCCTCGCATTCCGTCGCCCCTCCGGGGAAGCGCCATTCGTCATGGCCTCGTGGTGCTCGCCCTGGCCTCCGTGGCGTGCAGCCGCGCCGTGCACGCTCCGGCAGGCGGACCCGGTCCCGTCGATGCGCGCGCAACGCCCGAGACTCGAGCGCTGTTCTACAATCTGCGGCAGCTCGCGCGCTCGCACGTGCTGTTCGGGCACCAGGACGACCTCGCATACGGCTACGACTGGATCGCGCAGCCCGGCCGCTCCGACGTGAAGGCCGTCTCCGGGAGCTATCCCGCCGTGTACGGCTGGGAGGTCAGTGGACTCGAGACCGCGTCGCCGAAGAACCTCGACGGCGTGGACTTCGAGCAGATGCGCGGATGGATCGCCGAGGGATATCGGCGCGGCGGCGTCATCACGATCAGCTGGCATCTCGACAATCCGCTGACCGGCAAGAATGCGTGGGACACGACGAGCGCCGTGGCCGCGGTTCTCCCGGGCGGAGCGAAGCACGAGCAGCTCAAACAGTCCCTCGACCGGCTCGCGACCTTTCTCGGCAGCCTGCGCGGGCCTGGCCGCTCGAGCGGCGCGACTGACGCGCCGATCCCCGTCATCTTCCGGCCGTGGCACGAGATGACAGGGGGATGGTTCTGGTGGGGCGTGCCGCACACCACAACTGACGAGTTTCAGAGGCTGTGGCGGTTCACCGTCACCTACCTGCGCGACGTGAAAGGGCTGCACAACCTGCTCTACGCCTACGCACCCAACTCCGGAGGCTCGCCGGGAACCGCTGCCTACCTGAGTGGCTATCCCGGCGACGACTACGTGGACGTGCTTGGCTACGACTCCTATTTCCCGGCGGGTCCAGCGCGTCCGGACCAACTCGCCGGCCTCACGCGCGACCTATCATGGATCGTGCGGCAGGCCGAGTCGCGCGGCAAGATTCCCGCCTTCACCGAGACCGGGCTGTCCGCGGTGCGCGACTCCACCTTCTGGACCGCCCGACTGGCTGCGGCGATCAAGGGCGACAGCCTCTCTCGGCGCATCGCGTACGTGATGGTGTGGCGAAACGCGAACCGCAGCACTCGGAGGGACGATCACTTCTACGCCCCTTACCCCGGGCAGGCGAGCGCTGGAGATTTTCGGCGCTTCAAGGCCGATCCGCTCTTTCTCTTCGAGGACGGACTGCCCGATCTGTACCGCGCGTTCGGCGCCCAGTAGCCCGAAGTCTCCCGCCCTCCATCGACCTCCGCTTCCACATGTCGAAATCCGCTCTGGTTTCGTTGCTCGCGTGCGTGCTCCTGCTCACCGGAGCGCGCACTGCGGCCGGACAGTCGCCAGATGCGATCGGGAGACGCGTCGACGCCCTCCTCGGCCGGATGACGCTGGAAGAAAAAGTCGGCCAGATGACTCAGCTCGCGCTACAGACCGTTTCGGGCCGTCCTGGCTCGCCGGGCGTGCCTGTGCAGCTCGACTCGGCGAAGCTGGAGCACGCGCTCAATCGCCGGCACGTCGGCGCGCTGCTCAACGTGTTCAACGTGGCGATGAGCCCCGAGGAATGGCGTGACGCCATCACGATGATCCAGCGCTTCGCCATGCGCGGGCGCATGAAGATCCCGGTCATCTACGGCATCGACGCGGTGCACGGGCAGCACTACCAGACGCGCAGCACGATCTTTCCGCAGAACATCGCGCTCGCCGCGACGTTCAATCCGGCGCTCGTACGGCGCGCCAACGAGATCACGGCGTACGAGACGCGCGCGAGCGGTATTCCGTGGAACTTCGCGCCGGTGCTCGATCTCGGCCGCCAACCACTCTGGCCGCGCTTCTACGAGACGTTCGGCGAAGATCCCTACCTCGCGTCGGTGCTCGGCGTGGAAGCGGTGTTGGGAAACCAGCGCGATCCCTGGCCGGCTCTGCAGCCGCTGCTCGGAACCGGCGCGACGAAGCCCAAGTTCTCCGGTCCGGTGTTCGTCGCCGCCACCGCCAAGCACTACCTCGGCTACTCGATTCCGCTGAGCGGAAAGGATCGCACCACGGCGTGGATCCCCGAGCGTGAGCTGCGCGAGTATTTCGTCCCGAGCTTTCGCGCCGCGATTCAGGCAGGCATCCGCTCGGTGATGGTCAACTCGGGCGACATCAACGGCAGCCCGGTGCACGCCGACAAGTCGATCCTCACCGGGCTGCTGCGCACGGAGCTCGGGTTCACCGGCGTCGTCGATTCGGATTGGGAGGACATCGTTCGTCTCTACTCCGTGCACCGCGTCGCCGCGAACAACAAGGATGCCGTGCGCATGGCGGTCATGGCGGGGATCGACATGAGCATGGTCCCCAACGACTTCGCCTTCACCGACGATCTGATCGCGCTCGTCAAGGAGGGTACGGTGCCGCAGTCGCGCATCGATGAAGCGACGCGCCGTATCCTGCGCATGAAGATGGAGCTCGGTCTGTTCGAGAACGCGATGCCCGACCAATCGATGATCGCCAACATCGGCGCACCGGCCTTTCAGACCGTGAGCCGAGATGCGGCGGCCGAAGCGATCACCCTGCTCAGGAATGAGGGCGGCATCCTGCCGCTCGCCAGGACGTCGCGCGTACTCGTCACTGGTCCCACGGCGGACTACATCCCTTCCATGTACGGAGGATGGTCGTACACCTGGCAGGGCTCGGACACCGCGATGTATCCGAAGAATGTGAAGAGCCTGCTCGCCGCCGTCCGCGATCAGGTCGGCGCGGCAAACGTGACGTACGTGCCTGGCGCGAGCTTCACCGACACGCTCGGCATCGCCGCGACGGTTGCCGCCGCGCGCACCGCTCAGGTCGCGATCGTCGCGATCGGTGAAGGGGCATATGCGGAGACGCCGGGCAACATCGACGATCTCACGCTGTCGGCGTCGCAGGTGCGTCTCGCGCGCGCCATCGAGGCGACCGGCACTCCTGTCGTCATCGCCCTCTACCACGGCCGTCCCCGCCTCGTGCGCGACGTCGTCGACGGCGCGCGTGCCGTCGTGACCGGCTACGAGACGGGACCGTACGGCGGCGAGGCACTGGCCAACGTGCTGTTCGGCGTGGTCAACCCGAGCGGAAAGCTGCCGTTCTCGTGGCCGCGCCACAGCGGCGCGATCCTCATCCCGTACGATCGCGCACGCGGCGCCGACATCGGCGGGACGGACTCCACCAACAAGGGCTATACGCCGGAGTGGGCGTTCGGCCACGGGCTCTCCTACACGACCTTCGCCTACTCGGACCTCCGCGTCGCGACGCCGAAGATCGGACCACGCGATTCCGTTCGCGTGTCGGTCACGGTTCGCAATACGGGCAGCCGCGCCGGCAAGGAGGTCGTGCAACTCTACGTGCGCGATCTGGTGGCGTCGATCACGCCGCCCGTGCGCCGCCTGCGCCGCTTCGAGAAAGTCTCCCTCGAACCCGGCGCGTCGCGATCGGTGAGCTTCACGCTGCCCGTTCGCGAGCTGAGCTTCGTCGGCATGAACAACAAGCTCGTGCTCGAGCCCGGCGAGTTCGACGCGATGGTCGGCGAGCTGACCGCACGCTTCGAGGTGACGGGGCGGCAATAGTCTCCGCGCCCGCACGCCTCTTGCTCATCTCGCCGTTCAACCAACTCGGGATGGCGAAATGCACAGTCTCATCCGGTGCGCGGTCGGGCTCACGCTCGGTGTCGGCGCACTCGCGTTCACCGGCTGCACGGTCTCCGATGTCAGCGAACAGCAGGTGCCCGCCGCCGGCGGCTCGACAGCGGCGTCTGAGCCTGCGTCACCGACCACGCAGGACACGTCGGTAACGCCGATAACGCCGAGCGTAGCGGTCGCTCCTGGTTCGGCGGTCGGAACGGCGCCGGGTGCCGCCCAGCCCGGAGACACGGCGGTGTCCACCGGCAACCTGTCGCCCGACAGCGTCGACGTCGGCCGGCATGTGGCCGCTGATTCCGCGTCAAAGTCGCGTCTGCGCCTCGAGGTCGATGTCGCCGCCAGAAAGCTCTACGTCTACGACGGCGAGGCGCGCGTCGCCACACAGAGCGTCGCCGTGGGCTCGCCGGAATGGCCCACGCAGACAGGCGCGTGGACCGTGCGGCAGGTGGTGTGGAACCCGGCATGGATCCCGCCCGACGAGTCGTGGGCCGAGCAGCGAACGGCCAAGAAGCCCGGCGCACCGGACAATCCCCTCGGCCGCGCACAGCTCGTCTACGATCCGCCGCGCACGATCCACGGCACGAACGACCCGGCGTCGATCGGCAAAGCGGTCTCACACGGATCCATCCGGCTGTCCAACGCGGCGGTGACGTCGCTTGCCCGGCAGCTCATGGAAGCCACTGGCGTTGGCAAAGACGATGCGTGGTACCAACGCGTACGGCAGAACCGCACGGAGAAGGTGATCGTGGACCTGCCGCAGCGCGTGCCCATCCGAGTGTTCTGACGAGCGTGCCGAAGGCGACTGCATGCGCCCTGGCCACCGGATTGTGATGTGAACGATTCCAGATCGCCCGGACTTGGTGACGTGGAATCGACGAGAGACTTCGACCTCATGACATGGAGAGCAGGATGACAGAGCAGAGCGCCATCCTACAGCCGGGCACGCCGGCGCCAGACTTCACGCTGCCGGTCACGCCCGACCAGTCCGTCTCGCTGTCGGATTTTCGCGGGCACCCACTGATCATCGCCTTCTATCCCAACGACTGGAGTCCCGTCTGCGGTGATCAGATGGCGCTCTACAACGAGATCCTTCCCGAGTTTCACCGGCACCGCGCGCAGATCCTCGGCGTCTCGGTGGATAGCGCGTGGTGTCATGGCGCATTCGCCGCGCAACGGAAGCTCCACTTCCCGCTCCTCGCCGACTTCGAGCCCAAGGGCGCCGTCGCCATGCGATACGGGGTGTACCGCGCTCACGAGGGCACCGCGGACCGCGCGCTGTTCGTGGTCGACAACGAGGGGATCATTCGGTGGAGCTACCTCTCGCCGATCGGCATCAATCCGGGCGCGGACGGTATCCTCGAGGCGCTCGAGGGGCTCGACGCCGTCACCGTACACCAGTCGAGCTCCGGAGCGACTTCGTGACCGCCCCGCAACAAGGAACGCTGCGGCCGCCGGTGAGCGACAGCGATCACGTGTTCGGCAACGCGACCGCGCCGATCACACTCGTGGAGTACGGCGACTTTCAGTGCCCGCACTGTGCGCGAGCGCACCTCGTGCTTCCGATCGTGCAGAAGCAACTGGGCGAGCGGCTGCGCTTCGTGTTCCGCAACTTTCCACTCACCGAGGCCCATCCCGACGCACTGCACGCGGCGGAGGCAGCCGAGAGCGTCGCGACGCACGCCGGCGTCAGTGCGTACTGGAAGATGCACGACACGCTCTTCGAGCACGCGCAGGAGGCGGAGGACGCACTCGACGATGCGCATCTCGTCCGGTACGCCGAGCGGGCAGGAGCTGCCCCGGACGACGTCGCGCGCGATCTCGAGGGCGACGTGCACGAGGCGCGCGTCAAGGCAGACTTCATGAGCGGTGTGCGCAGCGGTGTGAACGGCACCCCGACCTTCTTCATCGACGGCCGCCGCTTCGAGGGCGACTGGACTGACCCCGCCTCGTTCGTCGCTGCCCTCGAGGCGGCGGAAGGATGACCGTGGCGAGCGACGCGAACGACAACAGCGTCACCTCGTCACTCGTCGCCAACCTCACCGACGAACGCGAGTGGGTCACCGCGCACGTCGGCGCGAGCGGCTTTCGCACGGACATCCGCGCCGGCCTCCACACCATCCTCGCCGACGAGCCGGTTGCGCAGGGCGGCACGGATGTCGGTGCCACGCCGTACGAGTTGCTCCTCGGCGCGCTCGGCGCCTGCATGGCGATGACGCTACGGATGTACGCCGACCGCAAGGGGTGGCCGCTCGAGAGCGTCAGCGTGCACCTGCGGACCGCACGCGCTCACGAGGAGGATTGCGTGGCGTGCGAGACGGAGGATGTTGGTATCCCGATCATCGCGCGCCGGATCGAGCTGGTTGGTCCACTCGACGACGAGCAGCGTCGTCGGCTGCTGCAGATCGCCGACCGCTGCCCGGTGAAGCAGACCATCGAGCGCGGCATCAGGGTGGAGACGGTCGCCGACTGACTTGCGGTGCGGCGGCGCGGATGGTCAGGGCAGCGCGAATGCGATGTACGAATCCCCGGACGGGGTGCCGAGCTTTCCACCGCCCGCCGCGATGACGACGTACTGCTTTCCCCCGCGCTGGTACGTGCTCGGCGTCGCGTACCCCGCTGCGGGCAGCTGCCACTCCCACAGCAGGCGGCCGGTCTCCTTGTCGAACGCACGGAACTTCGCGTCCATCGTCGCGGCGATGAACACGAGCCCACCCGCGGTGACGATCGGTCCGCCGTACTGCTCGGTGCCCGTGGGCGGCACGCCCTTGGCCGTCAGCGCCGCGTGTTCGCCGAGCGTGATGCGCCAGCGGTACTCGCCGGTGTTGAGATCGATCGCGCTGAGGGTGCCCCAGGGTGGCTTGATGGCGGGATATCCACTGGAGTCGCGCCATCGTTCGTAGCCAAGGAACTGGAATCGCGAACGCGCGGCCGCACCCGGTGCGTTCGGCGCGGCGCCGTGAGACGCGGCGCGGGCCGAGTCGGCGACTCCTGCTGATGCGGTCCTCGCGGGTGGCGCGGGCAGATCACGGATGTATGCGGCGACCGCGCTCTTCTCGACGTCCGGCAGAGACGCGAATGACGGCATGAAGCCGCGTCCGCGCTCGATGACGAGTCGAATCTCCTCGGCGCTGCGTCGCGTGCCCACGCCGAGCAGGGTCGGTGTGCGGCCTCCGTCGCCGCGCCGATCGGCGCCGTGACACGACGCGCACGAAGCGGCGTAGACGGCGGAGCCAGGGCGCGGCGCGCCGGTCGTCGCTGGCGCGGTTTCGCGAAGCGCCGCGATCCAGGGGACGTCGCTCGCGTTCACATACAACACACTCGACTCGCGATCGATCGCGGCACCGCCCCACTCTCCGCCACCGTCGAAACCGGGGAGCACCACGGTGCCTTCGCGACTCGGCGGCGTGAACAGATCGCCGTGACGCAGCGTGCGAAAGCGCGCCAGCGCCTTCTCGTGCGCGTCCGGTGTGAGTGTGGTGACGTCGGCTTCCGTCATCGTCTGCCGCGCGAACGGCGCGGGCCTGAGCGGAATCGGCTGCGTGGGCCACGTCTCCTCGCCCGGGAGATCGGAGCGCGGCACGGCGCGCTCCTCGACGGGGAAGAGTGGCGCGCCGGTGACACGATCGAACAGGAACACGAATCCCGACTTGGTGATCTGTGCGACGGCGTCGACGCGACGTCCGTCGCGCACGACGCTCGTCAGGTTCGGCACCGCGGGCAGATCGCGATCCCAGATGTCGTGATGCACCGTCTGGAAATGCCAGAGGCGCTTGCCGGTCGCGGCGTCGAGGGCGAGCAGCGTGTTCGCGAACAGATTCTGTCCGAGTCGCTCGCCGCCATAGAAGTCGGGAGACGCGGAACCCGTGGGCAGGAAGACGATGCCGCGGCGCTCGTCCACGGTCATCCCGGGCCACGAGTTGGCGCCGCCGCCCGTGCGCGAGACGTCCGCGGGCCAGCTCTCCGCACCGGGCTCGCCGGGCTGCGGAATCGTGTGGAACGTCCAGCGCAGCTGTCCGCTCCGCACGTCGTATGCACGCACGTGTCCCGGCGCGGCGCCCTCGCTTTCGCTCACGCGCGTGCCCTGGATGATCAGGTCCTTGTAGATCACGCCGGGACTCGTCGCCACGAGCTGCGCGCGTGACACATCGCGGCCGAGCCCTTCACCGAGATCGATCCAGCCGCGGCCTCCGAACGCCGGTGACGGCTTCCCGGTGGCCGCGTCGAGCGAATACAGTCGGCGCCCCGCCACGAAGAAGATGCGGCGCTCCGATCCCTCCTCCCAGTAAGCGACCCCGCGATTCACATGCGATTCGCGCGGCTGGCTCTGGAACGGGTCGAAGCGCCAGAGCGGCGTGCCGTCCTCCGCGCGCAGCGCGAACACGGCGAGCGCGGGCGAGGTCGCGTACAGCACGCCATGCACGACGATCGGCGTCGCCTGGATCTCGGAACGATTCGCAGGGGATGCGTCACCGGTGTGATGGACCCACGCGATGCGAAGCGACTGCACGTTCTCGCGAGTGATCTGCCGCAGCGGCGAGTAACGCGTCTGGCCCGGCTCGCCGCCCGTGACCGGCCAGTCGCGGTCCGCAGCGCTCGCCGACGCGCCCGAGACCGGCGGCTGTACGCACGACGTCACGGCGACCGCGGCGGCGGCGGCGAAGGTCGCCGCCATCCATCGAGCGAGCACCGTCATCGACGCCGGTCGATGTCCACGGCGATGGACCGCCACTTCCCCTGATTGAACCGGATCACGCTGAGCGCGCAGCGCGTGGCGTGCCCGATGAGGATCGCCACCCAGATGTGCAGCGGCTGCAACGTGGCGAACTGCTTGATCACGAAGCAGATGCCCAGCGGCACGAGCACCTGCGACACGATCGAGATGTACAGCGGGCCCTTGGTGTCGCCCGTGCCTTGGAGGCCGCCCGTGTACGTCAGCGCGACGGTGATGAACAGCCCGGACACACTGAGCACGCGCAGCAACAGCACCCCGATTTCCACGACCACGGGCTCGTTCATGCCGAACGCCGCGAGGAGCTGTCGCGGAAAGATGAAGAACATCGCGCCGACGAACGCCGCCACCGCGAGCCCCAGCCGCGCGGCGACGAACACCGCGTCGGCGGCGCGATCGGGCTTGCCGGCGCCGAGGTTCTGGCCCGCCACCGCCGATGCCGCTCCCATCAGGCCCACCGACGTCCACGTCACGAGAGAGAAGAGCTGCGAGTACGAGACGGCGAACGCCGCCTGCGCCGCGGCGCTCTGCGCCAGCGATCCGATGAAGGCGAGCATGAGCAGCCCGCCGACGTTCATCGCGATTCCCTGGATCCCCGTCGGGAGGCCGAACCGGAACAGCGACCGGATGATCGCCCAGTCGGGACCGAATCCGCCGCGCCTGGGAAAGTGCACCACCCAGCCGCCGTGCCACAGCTTGTACAGCGAGTACACCGCCAGCAGGCCGGAGGCCAGACACGTGCCCATCGCCGCGCCGGCGGTGCCGTACGCGGGTATGGGCCCGAGTCCGCGGATCAGCACGACGTTGAACAGGATGTTGAGCACGGTCAACGCGATGCCGAGCATCATCGGCGTCCGCGCGTCGCCCGCCGAGCGGAGCGCTCCGCCGAGCATGAAGAAGACGAGCATGCCGCTGCTGTACATGAACATGATCCGCAGGAACGGCTGCGCCTCTGCGCGCACCGCGGGCGCCGCGTTCACGAGCAACAGGAGCGTCGGCGACAGGAAGTAGCCCACCGGAGCCATGATGAAGACCGAGATTCCGATCGCCGTGAGGAACGCCTGGTACACGGTGCGGTTCACCTTCTCTTCGTCACCGGCCCCGGCAAACCGCGCCACGAGGATGCTCATCCCGGTGAACAGCGACATGATGAACACGATGACGACGATGAAGATCTGGAACGCCACGCCGATCGCGGCGTTACCCGTGAATCCGACGAGATGCCCCACCAGCACGTGGTCGACCATCCCCTGGAGACCGCCGATGATGTTGGTGAGCATCGTCGGCCACGCGATCTTCCAGACGGCGCTGCGCAGCGGGCCCTCGACGATCGAACGGTCGTAGCGGCTCGAGATGCGCGCTGGCCCCGGGGGAGTGCCCGCCTGGCCACCAGCGCCGGCCGGTACGAGCGGAGGCGGTGCCGCCGCGATGTCCGTCACGTGAGGTCACCGCGTGTCGATCGAGCGATCATCGCACCGAGGCTCCGCCGGCGCGCACCGGCGAACGAAAGATGGAGGAATGGACGTGCAATGGATGACGGCGGGCATCCGCGCTGCCAAGGATGCGTCGCCGTCGACATGCATGTGAAAAGTACGCGCGAACGTCCATCCGGGCGAGCGGACGATCTCACGAGCGAAGCGGCCGCCAGCTGGCGAAGTACGCCCCAGCGATCAGAAGTTCCCCTGTGAGCCCGTGTCGGTCATCGCGCGATGGTGAATGGCGCGCTCGCACTCACCGATCCCCACTCCACGCGCAGCACCTGACCCGGTCCCACGTGATCGATCTTGACCGTCACCTGCTCCACCGGAGTCGGAAGCTTCTGCACCGTCATGGGAGCGCGGCCGATCTCGAGCGCGGACTGATAGGGGACGCCCCACTGTCCTTCCTTGTCCAGCTTCCCGAAGATCAGCTCCCACGACGTCGCGCCAGGCTGCGTGTTGATCGTGTATGAGCCGGGCTGGAGCACCACCTTCCCGAAGGTCAGCGGCTTGTCCGTGGTGAGGACGGTGGCTGCGTCAGCGCCCGTGCGCCACGGCTTGCCGGGCGGCATCATGGCAGCCTCGGCACGCCCCTTGAGCGCCGGACGTCCATAGGCGATGGCGATGTGCGCGGGGCCGATGGTCCACTCCGACTTCACATGCGCGCTTCCCCCCCTGCCCGTGCCCAGGTCGGTGGTCTTCTGTGCTGAAGCGCTGACCGCGACGGCGGCGCAGAGGACGGCGCTCGCCAGGAATTGCTTCGCTGCTCTCATCGGTGATCCTCGGAGGTTCGTGTCGTGACGGGGTCGCGATGGCGGACGTATGCCGCGTGCGCAGGACGCCTACCCCGAACCGTACCCGGTGTGCCATCCGCCTTCGGTATACGCTGCGAACGCCTCAGCGTTGTGGCGTCGCCGGCGACTCGGACCTCAGCTCACGACGGAGCCAATCCTCGGGCTCAGCGCTCGCCGAGCGGCGGCGCGATGCTCCGCAGCAACTCCCCGAGCCGTGCACGCACGCTCACACGAGGCGCCTCGACGATCTTCTGCGCCTCCGCGCCCAGCGCGCGGAACACAAGCTCCACGGCGCCGACCCGCACGCGCGCCCCGGTGTGGAGCTCGCGCTCGCCGGCCACCCGCGATCCGTCGACGAACGTGCCGTTCAACGAGCGAAGATCGACGACGAACCAGGTGTCCCCCTTCCGGAGGAGCGTCGCGTGCGAGGAAGACACCGTGTCGTCACGGATGCGGACGTCGTTCTCATCGCCGCGCCCGATCGAGCAGACCGCGCGCTCGATCTGAAAGCTCGCCCCGGCGAATGACCCACGTTCGATCTCGAGGCTCGCGGTCAGCACTCGGCTCGCGGCCGTGCGGTCCTGCTCCGCTGAGAGCCCTCGCGTGATGTGCGACAGATCGAGGATCGCCGTCGCCTCGCCGCCGACGATCGAGCGTGGTGCCGCCGAGGTGCCGAGCTCCACGCGAAGCTCCTCGTCGTGAAGCCGCACCACGTCGCCGTCGCCGAGCAGGTACGTGCCCACCACGCGTACGCCGTTGACCCTCGTGCCGTTCGCACTCTCGTCGCGTAGCATGAACCCACGGGAGACGGGCTCGATCGACGCGTGGCGGCGAGACACGCCGCTGCCGTTGACGACGACGTCGCACGACTCGTCCCGTCCGATGAAGATTCGTCGAGCGCGGAGCGGGTGCCGCGCCCCGGAGCGCATGTCGATGAGCACGGCGTCCGTACTCACGCCCTGCATCGATCCGGAACTCTTCTGGCCGACCGCTCCGCTGCCGATTCCGGGGACACCGATGCGCGCCGCTCTCGCGCTGCTCCCGCTGGTCATGGGGACCAGCGCTCCGTGAAGGGCATTCGTGGGAACCGTCGGCGTTGAGGGCGCCGCCTCGAAGATCAGCCGGCACTCGCCGAACTCGATCGTGGCGCCGTGCCGCAGCACGACCGGCGCGATGCCGACAGTCTCCCCATTGATGCGCACGACGACCGACGCGGTCGTGCGCTGGAGCGTCGTCGATCCGCTGTCGGAGACTGTGATCGTCGCGGCGTGCGGTTGGCGTTCGAGTGCCGCCAGCACGAGCGCGTCGGCGGCGCGACCTCCGAGCGCATGCAACCCGGTCTGGAGGAGGCATCGCTCGTCGCCAGCTCGCAGGCTCGGATGGGAGAGCGCCGGCAGGGTCGGATCGGTCGGACCGACGTGGGACGGCATCAGCACGAGAGCACGCGAGTCGGGTCGGGTGGCACCGGGCGAGAAACCGGGGGCGGTACCGGGCGCGGCACCGGGAGGCAGGGACCAGAAGGTTACATAGCGAGCCCAGCAGGAACAGTGATCCAGGGCACGGCGCTTTGGTGTGAGAGCGTGTACGGGCGCTCAGAGCATGCGCGCTCTGGGTCACCAACGTCGGACCGCGGACGCTCGAGCAGCAACGTTTCGCATGGTCACCTCGTCACCGGCCCTTCCTCACAGCCCGTGCTCGCCTTCGACTCACTCCGCGCGCCGCATCTCGCGGCATGTCGCGTCGAAGGGAGCGTCGTTACAACGGATGGCCGTTACGGGATCGTCGCGTGGAACCGCGCGGCACCGTCGGGAATCGCGCTCCATGACGACACGTGCGGAGGGTCGACGGATTCGCTGTCCAACGGTGTCGAGGTGTTGCTCGACGGTCTCGATGCGCGGTGAGCTTGCGTTCCCGAACGCTCTTCGTACCTTCGGGATCGGCGTCCTGGACGCCTCCGGTCCGCGGAAAGGGCAGCGCCCACCTCTGATGCAGTGCGAGTCATCGCGCCCTCTTCGGGCCGATCGTGCGGACGCCGGCCGTTACGAAGGAGGCGTCGCATGTCGTCACCGTTCAGTCGTCTATTGCCGTCCCGCCCGGATCTCGAGCAGCAGCGGACGCAGGCGAAGGAGTTGCTGGAGCGCTTCACCGCGGGTGAGACCGAGTCCCTGGCCCGCGTTCGGGCGGCCCTCCCCGACAAAACCCGGATCACCCTCGCCGACGCGCAGTTCGTGCTCGCGCGTGAGTACGGGTTCGTCAACTGGGCAGCGCTCAAGCAACACATCGAGTCGATCGTCGAGCCGACGCGGTCGCCCATCGAGCTCGCGCACGACGCATTTCAGCGTTGCGACGCGAACGCCCTGCGGCGCGTGCTCGCGAAGCACGCCGAGCTCCGCGCGCGAATCAACGACCCGGTGTTTTCCTTCGACTCTCCGGCCGTCGTAGCGTTCGCCCAAGATGACGCGATGGTCGAGGTGCTGCTGGAGTTCGGCGCGGATCCCAACCGCAAGAGCGACTGGTGGGCGGGCGGATTCCATCCGCTGTACGTCGCGACGGGCGCCGCCGCCGAGCGGTTGCTCGCCGCGGGTGCGATTCCGGACGCCTGTGCCGCCGCGCATCTCGATCGCGTCGACCTGCTCACGGCGATGATCGCCGACGACCCAGCGTGCGTGCACATGCGCGGCGGAGACGGACAGACGCCGCTCCACTTCGCGCGGTCGCGCGAGGTCGCCGACCTGCTCCTCGGCGCCGGTGCCGACATCGATGCGCGCGACGTGGATCATCGCGCGACACCGGCGCAGTGGATGCTGGCTCGTGCGCGCAACGAGGGCCGATACGATCTCGCGCAGTATCTGGTCGATCGTGGAGCAGAGGCGGACATCTTTCTCGTGGCGGCGCTCGGCCTCACCGATCGTGCGCGCGCGATGCTCGAGCGCGCCCCTGCTCTGCTCGATCTCCGGACGGGCCGCGGCGAGTACGGCGAGCAACCGCCGAGCAGCCACCACATCTATTTCTGGTCGATCGGCGACAGTCATTCACCGTTGGACGTAGCGGCGCGGTTCGAGCAGCTGGACACGCTGCAGGTGATGAAAGAGTTCGCGTCGCCGCTCCGGCGACTGCTCGTCGCCTGCCGCATGGGCGATGAGCCGAGCGCTCGCACGATGCTTCGCGAGCATCCCGGTATCATGGCCTCGATGCAGGCGGAAGATCACCGTGCGATCAGCGATGCCGCGTGGCAGGGCGACGCGCGAGCGGTCGCGCTGATGCTCGACCTCGGCTTCGATCCACGAACGCGCGGCCAGGATTCCGGGACGGCGCTCCATTGCGCGGCGTGGGAAGGCTCGCCGGAAACCGTGCGCGTTCTGTTGCGGCATGCCGATCGCCGTGAGCTCGTGGCGATCCGGGACGCTCACCACCAGGCCACGCCGCTTGGTTGGTGCTGTCACGGTTCACAGCACGGGAACACGAGCCACGATCATGCGGCGGTAGCGGAGCAGCTACTCGAGGCGGGGGCGCAGCTTGGACAGGATACGAGTACCGCATCGTCGCGCGTGATGGCGGTGCTCGCGAGGTGGCAGCGGGGACGGTAACGCCTGGCGCAGATGAGCCCAGGGTTCTGGGACGATCCTCGCGCTGCTCTAGCGTTTTTTCGCGATCACGCCATTGTGCGCTACCGCGGCTTTGATGAGCACCTTGAACGCGCGCGCGTCGATCTGCTCCCCTTCATGAATGTCGATCGCCCGTCGGGTGCCGCCTTCCAGGCTGGCGTTGAAGAGACGCGACGGGTCGGGAACGCTGGCGCCTCGGGCGAATGTGAGCTTCACCGCTTTCGTGTATGTCTCCCCGGTGCAGACGATCCCGTCGTGCGACCAGACAGGCACCCCCGCCATCGCATTCGACGGCTTCTTCCATTTCCGCTCCTCGAGCATCTCGGGATCGGCCTCCAAGATCAGGCCCCGCATGCGGGCCAGCGTCTCCTCGCGCCAATCCCCGGGGTCGCGAACCCGCTCGTCGAGCCGAGACGCCACTTCGATGGGTTGGGAGTTGGACGTCGTCGCCGCGTTGCTTCGCGTACTTCGCGTGCTTCGCGTACTTCCGCGCGACGTGCTCTTGGCCTTCGGTTTCGCCTTCATGCGCGATCGCTGCTCCTGTTGATGTTCGTGACCATGCTGGAGAATGCAGCCGGGCGGCTCGGCGGCCTGCATCGAGCTCCCTTCCTTCTCTCCGTCGTGCCGGTCGGCCGCCAGTTCAGATAGTGGGTTGCCCGCTGCGCCTTCTGGTAGTGTACGGCAGCACGAACAAGTACAGGCCGCTGAACAGCAGCAGG
>JBDSDB010000186.1:0-6022 GCA_039920785.1 Gemmatimonadaceae bacterium | reverse complement strand
GCGGCGAGCTGCGCGCTCGCGTGATAGAGGCCGGCCTCCGTGACGCTGAGGAAAGTGTAGACGGGACGCAGATGGTCGAATAGCGCGGCGCGCGAGAGCGACCGTTGCACCTCGCCAATCGCGTCGAGGGTGCTGCGGAAGTGCACGAGCATCACGTCGCCGCGAGAGCCGATGAGCGGCACGACGGCGCTCCACCCATCGTCGCCCGTTGCGGCGAGGCGATCGAGCGTCTCCTGCGCCTCGGCGCGCAGCCCGGCACGCGTCTCATCGGGCATCGCGCGAAGCGCGGCCCGGTCGACGGCGAGAATCTGGTGGAGGCTGTACCACCCTTCGGTGGTTTCGGGCGGATGGGCGCGCTCACGATCGGCAGGCGCGGCGGAAGGTCGTTCGGTCATCGTCGTTCTAAGATGACCGGTGGTGCGAGGCGACGCGAGGCGCGCCGGCGCACGCCTCAGGCGGCGACCAGCGCTCCGCTGAGTACGAGCTGGATCGCCACGAGCGAGAACGGCTTCTCGAGGATCGGGCAGATGAGCGACGCGCGCGCCAGCTCGTCGGCCGCCGCGCCGGGGTCGCCGCTCGTGAGCACGAAGCGGGACGCGAGCTCGGGCCGGAGCGCGGCGACCCGCGCACACAGGGCGCTTCCGGACAGGCCCGGCAGGTGGAGATCGCACAGCACGAGGTCGAACGGCGTCGACGTCTCACCGAGCAGATCGAGCGCCTGCTCCGCGGTCTCGGCCTCACGTACGTCCCACCCGCTGCGCTCGAAATAGCGGCGCAGCACGCCGCGCACCTCGCGCTCGTCGTCAACGACGAGCGCCGTACGCGTTGGAGCACGGGCAGCCGAGTCAGTCCGCATCAGTCGACCTTCGGAACGGAGGTTGGGAGCGACGACGCCCGATCCATCCGGCGACGGCGGGTCATGTGCCCGGCGTACTCCCCCGCACATCCCGGTATCGGTCCGCTGGGCACCGCCTCGTACCCGGCGTGACAGCCTGTCCCGTTTGCTTCTCGCAGCCTGGATCAAGGCTGGTCACCCGGCTCAGCGGGGGTTGTTCGGTCTATCGCTCAGTTCCGCGGCGGTCGAGGGGCGCGGGGCGCGCTTTGCGGCCTGGCAGTAGTGCGCGAGCTGCGCATCGGAGCAGCGCATCCAATCGAGCGGGATCGGCGCGAGACGGCGCTTCTCCGGGCCTCCCTCGAAGCACAACCACCCGTTGTCCAGGCCCGCGCTGAGGTTGGGGCGTCGCGCTCTCGTGAAGCGTCGCTCTGGGGCGCGGCGACGGTCGGCGTGCTCGACGGGCACGAGCTTCATCCGTCGTTCCATCTCGCGCCGCTCGGTCAGCTGCGGGATCACGTCCCACGCCTGCCACTCCGTGCCCTCTGAATCCCGGAAGATTCGATAGCCCATGGTGATGCGCCCTCCCTCGCCCGAATCGGTCGTGCCTGCGGCAGCGTCCGCCGAATGCGCGAAATTGTAATTTGGCGCACGTTCGGTGCCAGATCACATTACTGCCTGGAGTTGGCGAACGGAAGCGGATCGGCACGACCACTGCATACACACCTGCTTCCAAATTCTCCCGCCACTCGGAGTCCGCCACGTGCGAACCCTCGTCCAGCTCTCACTCGCTCTCATCCTCGCCGTCCAGGCGGCCGGCGCACAGGGGAGCGACAGTTCGTCCCGCGGCGACAAGACCTTCCTGGTGCGACGCGATCTGCTCACCGCCGGCGTGGCGCTCGGAGCCACCGCGCTGCTCTCGCGCTGGGACACCGACATCGCGCAGGCGTCGCAGAAGGGCCGGTATCGCGATCCGGGCACGATCAGGTTCGCGCAGAACGTGAGCAAGGTCAACGAGACGACGCTGACCGTCGGCGGCATTCTCGTTTACGGCGTCGCTCGGCTGACACGCTCCAACACGGTGGCGGACATCGCGCTGCACGCGACGGAGTCGGTGGTGCTGGCAAGCGTCGCGAGCCAGCTCATTCGCGGTCCGTTGGGCCGCTCGCGCCCATTCATCACGGGAGACACCAACCAGTACGATTTCAAACCCTTCAAGGGCTTTCGCTCGTTCGACAACCGCGCGTTCCCGTCGATCCACACTTCGTCGAGCATGGCGGTGGCTACCGTGCTGGCCATGGAGACGCATCGACGCCATCCCGGCGCGACGCCGTTCGTGGCGCCGATCCTCTTCGCCGCGGGATTGCTGCCAGGCCTCGCCAGGATCGATCTGGACCAGCATTGGGCGAGCGACATCGCCGCCGGCGCGTTCATGGGAGTGTTCGCCGGCTACAAGGTGACCAAGTACAGCCACGATCATCCGGGCAACCGATTCGATCGCGTACTGTTGAATGCGACGATGAGTCGCGCGCCGAACGGGCAATTGATGGTCGGATTCAGTCCATTCTGAACCAGATGGCGAGTGGGGGTGAGGGGCGTAGGCGCCTCGGGAGAAGCTGCACCACCAGAATGAGGTACTGAGAACGTGGGCGGTATCCGCGGACAGCGCTCCGTTCAACTTCCGGGAGCCGGCATGCCAATCCAGGTACCGGAGTAACCAAGTACTCGCTACTGGTGTAGCCGTTGCTCCCCCCTAGGGAGCCACCTCGTGAAACGTGACCCCTGTCTCCCTCTCGAGCACCCACCGCATCCCCCACGCATCCTCGAACAGGATCAGCGGATGCCCCTTCGCGTCGAACAGGAGCAGGCGGCCACGTTCGCGCGCGATGCGCTCGATCTCGTCTCTCGCGCCCACCACCCAGCGCGGATGGCGCGCCGTGATGCGCTCGAGGCGGCACGGGGCGCCGTACTCGTGCTCGAGCCGGTGCAGCATGACGTCGAACTGCAGCAGGCCCACCGCGCCGACGATCGGCGTCGGGCTCAGCGTGTCGGTGCCCGAGGTGAAGAACACCTGCGCGGCACCTTCCTCCGTGAGCTGGCGGAGGCCGGCGTCGAGCTGCTTCCGCTTGAGCGGATCCGCCGCGACGATCCGCGCGAAGTGCTCCGGTGCGAACCGCGGGATGCCGGAGAACTCCAGCCCCTCGCGCTCGGCGAGCGTGTCGCCGATGCGCAGCGTGCCGCGGTCCATCACGCCGATCACGTCGCCGGGCCACGCGTCCTCGACCGCCGAACGTTCGCGCGCGAGGAACTGCTGCGCGGACGAGAGGCGCATCGGCTTCCCCGTACGCACGTGCGTCACCTGCAGGCCTGGCTGAAAGCGCCCCGAGCAGACGCGCACGAAGGCGACGCGGTCGCGGTGCTTCGGGTCCATGTTCGCCTGGATCTTGAACACGAAGCCGGAGAACGATGGATCCGCCGGTGAGACGAGACCGGTGGTGGACTCGCGCGTCGTCGGCGGCGGGGCGAGCTCGACGAACTCGCGTAGGAACGGCTCGACGCCGAAGTTCGTCAACGCGCTGGCGAAGAACACCGGCGAGAGCGCGCCGGCGAGAACGGCCTCGTGGCTGAACGGGTGGCCCGCCGCGTCGAGGAGATCGATGTCGTGAACGAGCCGCTCGTGCGCGTCCTGGCCGAGCACCCCGCGGAGCGATGGGTCGTCGAGCGCGGTCACGGACACGTCGGCGCGGCTCGCGCCATGATCCTCGCCCCGCTCGAACCGGTAGATCAGCTTGCGGCGGCGGTCGTACACCCCGATGAACGCGCCATCCGAGTGGATGGGCCACGTGATGGGATGACAGTCGAGCCCAAGATCGGCCTCGACGTCGCTCACCAGCTTCAACGGATCCTCCCCCACGCGGTCGCACTTGTTGACGACCGAGAAGATCGGCATGCGCCGGCGCTTGCACACCGCGAAGAGCTGGCGTGTGCGCTCCTCCACCCCCTTGCGATTGTCGAGCAGCATGACCGCACTGTCGGCCGCGACGAGGGTCCGGTAGGTGTCCTCGGAGAAGTCCTCGTGGCCCGGCGTGTCGAGGAGGTTCACCTGATAGCCGTCGTAGACGAACTGCATCACGCTCGACGTCACCGAGATGCCCCGCTCCTGCTCCATCTGCATCCAGTCGGAGGTCGCGTGGCGCTGCTGTCGGCGCGCCTTCACCGTCCCCGCGAGATGGATCGCCCCTCCGTAGAGAAGCAGCTTCTCCGTGAGAGTGGTCTTTCCGGCGTCGGGGTGGCTGATAATGGCGAAGGTGCGCCGCGTCTCGATGGCGGCAGCGATGGTCGGGTCGGCTGGCACGAGGGAAAGCTAACCGGCGGGCATCGCTCGCTGCACCGACGAGATGAGGCAGGGAGCACACCGCGTGGTATCGAGGTCGTCAGTCCGAGGCGCTCGTACGCAGGTACGGGGCGAGCACGCGCGGGTCGGCGTCGCTGCGCGGTGCATGCTCCAGGCCGAGCAGGGCGGCGAGAAAGGGGAAGACGTGAACGTTGTCGAACGCCGGGACGAGCCCGGACTGGCGCACCTGCGGTCCGGCGGCGACGAAGATGCCGTGCATCGACTCGTGCGCCGGATCCCATCCATGCGTGCCGCGGTCGACCCAGCGGTCCGTCGCGCGCGCGGCGATGACGTAACCCACTTCTCCGGCGACGATGAGATCGCCCGCGCGCCCGTTCCCCTGCAGGTGCCAGTGCGCCGGGGTCGCGCCGCGGGAATAGACGCGTGCGTGCTGGAGTCGCTCGCGCAGCGCGGCGAGGGCGCTCGCCCTCAGCGCATCGTCGTCGCCGAACCAGAGCGACATGGTCGGCCCCATGTCCCCCGTGCGAACACGCGCGGTGTCGATGCCTGCAGCGGTGAGCAGCGGTAAGATCGGGATGATCCCGTCCGGCCGGACGTCGGCCATGCCATGGTCCGAAAGAACGACGACGTTCACGGAGTCGTGCTGCGGCAGCCTGGCGATGCCGTCCAGCATGCGCTCGACGACGCGATCCAGCGCCGAAACGACGGCCGCCGTGTGCGGCGTTTCGGGACCGTAGCGATGCGTCGTGTCGTCGACGGTGTTGAGATAGAGCAGCACGAGATGCGGACGCTCCGCGGGCGGCAGCCGCAGCCATGCGAGACTCTCGTCGACGCGCTGCGTGTCCGGAACGCTCGCGCGGAAAGTCTTGTAGTAGGTGGGACGCATGCCGTGCGATTGCGCTTCCGAGCCAGGCCAGAAGTACACCGCGCTCTTCACCGCCTCGCGCTCCGCGGCGATCCAGATCGGTTCACCCGCGTACCAGCTTCCGTCGCGTGCGGCGCTCGTGTCCCGCATGCGAAACCAGCGAGCGCGCGTCTGGTCGAAGAAGTTGTTCCCGAGGATGCCGTGACTACCGGGATAGAGTCCCGTGGCGATGGTGTAGTGGCTGGGAAAGGTCTTGGATGGAAACGGCGGCAGGAGCGCACGCGCGCGGATCCCCGCGGCCGCCAACCGCTCGAGCGCCGGCGGATGGAATCGCTCGAGGTAGTCGTGCCGGAAGCCATCGATGGAGAGCAAGACGACGTACGGGCGCGCCGCCGTGGCCAGCGCGCTGGACGGCTGCGTGGTGACAGCGTGCGGTGCGCATCCAACCGTCCAGCCGATCGCGCAGATCAGCGCAAGCGCCATGGATCGGCAATCGCCGCCGAGAGCACGGCGTCGAGCGGTCGGTCCGTGGAAAGCTGGCGTCGAGGTGAAGCGATGCATCGGTTCGATGAAGGCCGGCGATGGCTCTGAATCTCGTGGCGTTCGAACAGCACGGGAACGGATGACACGGGTGCAACGGATTCTAACGGATACCACGAACTGCAACTACAGCTCGACGACGACCGACAGCATTGATGCGGCGGGGCCGAGGCTGTGCGCGGCAGCTCACAATGAATCGGAAGGCTGGCTCTCAGTGATGTCCGCGGGAGGGAAGTGGCCTCCCGATGGAACCGTTCCCCGCGCTCCCCGCGCCTCCGCGAGAAACACCAAGTCGATGTGTGTTTCTCGCGGGGGCGCGGAGGTCGCCGAGAACTGCTGCCGTTCTGACGCCACGCGATCCTTTAACGACTCGGCCCCTATCGCCGGCCCAGGCGCCACTCCGACGACCCGTACATCACATCCACCGCCG
>JBDSDB010000185.1:0-2961 GCA_039920785.1 Gemmatimonadaceae bacterium | reverse complement strand
TCCCGAACGCCGCGGTGGGCCGAGTGGAGGTGGAGGGCCGGTGCGATGGAGAGATCGTCACCATCACGGTGCGCGACAACGGACCTCGCCTCGCCGACGCGAGCTCGCTCGCCGGCGAAGGCGGCGTGGGTCTGCGCAACACGCGCGCTCGGCTCGCGCAGTTGTACGGCGCCGAGCACACGCTGTCGCTCGCACCGGGGATCGAGGGCGGCGTCGTCGCCACGCTCACCCTTCCGTATCACACGCGCGCCGATCTTCGCGTCACCACGGTCGAGATGCCCGTGCCCACCGCGGAGCTGGCCGCGGTGTCGGCCGCGGCGCGCGGCTGACCCACTCGATGCCCGCCGCCCATCCGGTGCGCGTGCTGATCGTCGACGACGAGCCGCTGGCCCGCCGGCGCATCGCCGAGCTGCTCGCGGACGAACCGGGCGTCGAGATCGTGGCCATCGCAACGAGCGGCGCGGAAGCCGTGGCGGCGATCCGGAGCGCGAAGCCCGACATCGTGTTCCTCGACGTGCAGATGCCCGACGGCACGGGGCTCGACGTCGTGCGTGAGATCGGCGCGGAGGCGATGCCGATCACCGTGTTCGTCACCGCGTACGACCAGTACGCGCTCAAGGCGTTCGACGCCGCGGCGATCGACTACCTGGTCAAGCCCTTCGACGACGAGCGATTCGAGCAGGCGATGCAGCGCGCTCGGCGTGCCGTGGAGCTGGGGGCGGTGAGCCGCCTCTCGGGGCAGCTCTTCGCCGCGCTGCAGGCGGTGCAGGGGGTGGGCGGCGGCGCAATCGACGCGGGCGCCGACGCAGTGCTCACGCACATTGCCGATGCGACGCAGGCGCAATCCGCGCCGGCGCGGCAAGGCTACCTCGAGCGGTTCGCCGTGGAGACGCGCGGTCAGGTGCGCGTCGTCCCCGTCTCCAAGGTGTTGTACATCACGGCGAGTGGGCCTTACGCCGAGATTCACACGGCCGAGCGGACGCATTTGATCCGCGAGCAGATGCAGGTGCTGGAAGACCGGCTCGATCCGGGGCTGTTCTTTCGCGTGCATCGCTCCGCGATCGTGCGATTCGACCTGATCGAGGGACTGACCCGCAATGCGAGCGGTGACTACTCCGTGCAGATCAAGGGCGGTCCCACGCTGAAGGTGAGCCGGAGCCGGTCCGATGAGCTCGAGCGGCGGATGGGGCTGGCGACCTAGCTCGCGGCGCGAGGTTGTGCGGATGGCGGTCATAGGCGAACGGGCCGGTCGCATGGGCTGGGCGGATTCGCCGGAGTGCTCGCAGCCCGGTATGTTCTGCGTCGCACGCTCCGCACTCGCGCTCACGATCCTGCCGACGGAGGCAGGCTCCCCTCGCCCAGCGCACACGCGCGACATTGTCCGACATCGTCCAGACACTCACGCAGCATCTCGCCGCGCACTACCGCGTCGACCGCGAGCTCGGCGCGGGCGGCATGGCGACGGTGTACCTCGCGCACGATCTCAAGCACGACCGCGACGTCGCCATCAAAGTGCTGCACCCCGACCTCGGCGCGGCGCTCGGCAGCGAGCGGTTCCTCTCCGAGATCCGCACGACGGCACGGCTTCAGCATCCGCACATCCTCCCGCTGCTGGACTCGGGCGAGGCGGGCGGTTTGTTGTACTACGTGATGCCGCTGGTGACCGGAGAGACGCTGCGCGCGCGGCTCGAGCGCGAGCGGCTGCTGCCCATCCACGACGCGGTGCTCGTGGCGCGCGAAGTCGCGGATGCCCTCGGCTACGCGCACGGGCTCGGCGTGATCCACCGCGACATCAAGCCCGAGAACATCCTCCTGCAGAACGGGCACGCGCTGGTCGCGGACTTCGGCATCGCGCTGGCGGTGCAGACGGCCGGCGGCGCGCGCATGACGCAGACCGGACTCTCGCTGGGCACGCCGCAGTACATGAGTCCCGAGCAGGCGATGGGCGAGCGCACGATCGACGCGCGGTCGGACATCTACGCGCTCGGCGCCGTCACGTACGAGATGCTCGTCGGCGAGGCGCCGTTCACGGGGCCGAGCGTGCAGGCGATCGTCGCGCGATTGCTCTCCGAGGAGCCGCGCAGCCTCGGCAAGCAGCGGAAGGCCATCCCGGAGCACGTGGAGTTCGCGGTGCTGCGCGCGCTCGAGAAGCTGCCGGCCGATCGTTGGGCCACGGCGCGCGAGTATGCCGACGCGCTGCAGGAGACGTCGGCGGCGTCGACGGCGCGCGGCGCGAGCACGACGCGATACGCGCGCGAGGGGCGCGCAGGAGGGCGATGGGGTGCACGTCTTCGCGATCCGGTCGTGCTGACGCTCGGCGCGCTGGCCGTGGCGGCTTCACTTGCCGCGGGATGGACCCGCATGTCGGGAACGACGCCGCGTGAACCGCGGCAGGTGCGATTCGCCATCCCCACTGCGCGCAATGGCAGTGGGACTGCGCTGGGATTTTCCAACGTGGCCATCTCGCGTGATGGACAGTTCGTGGTGTATGTCGGACTGCATGCGAACGGCCGCACTGGCCTGCTGCTGCGGCCCATGGACGACATTCACGCGCGGCCTCTCCCGGGGACCGAGGGCGCCGACAGCCCGTTCTTTTCCCCGGATGGAAGATGGGTGGGGTTCATCAGGGGCAATCAGATCTACAAGACGGCCATCGAGGGCGGCGCGCCGCAGCTCCTGGCGAACGCTCCAGGCGCATTCAACGGCGCCAGTTGGTCGTCGACGGGCGTGATCGTCACGTCCGGAAACATTGCATTGTTTCTGATTCCCGAATCGGGCGGGCCGGCCCGTGAACACTCGAAGCCGGACAAGAGCAAGGGAGAGGTGTTCCAGGGTGCGCCGGTCGTTCTGGATGAGGCGAAGGGCGTGCTCTACGCGAGCTGGCGAGGCAGCAATCCCGCGCAGGTGAAGATTGCCTTCGCCTCACTCGAGACGGGCAAGACGACCATACTGGACCTGTTG
>JBDSDB010000184.1:0-5359 GCA_039920785.1 Gemmatimonadaceae bacterium | reverse complement strand
CGGCGGCAATGGACACGGCGGCTCGTACCGCATGTTCGAGCTCGGCGGGCGAGAGCGCAACACGCGCGTTGAGCAGCCATCGTGTCTCCGATTCGTGCGTCATGGCGACGTCTCCATGTAGCTGCGGTTCGCCGTTTTCGCTCGTGATGGCGCCCCCGATTCCGGCCGGCTCGAGGCTCGCCACCTTGACGTGAGCAACCGGGAGCGCGGTCATGGCTCCGAGAAAGCGTCCCATCGCGTCGCGAACGTTCAGCCCTCGTTTCGCACGCAGGAGCACGCGCGCGTTGCACCAGCCAAGTAGCGCTTCCGCCTTCGCATATCGGTCATAGTCGATGCTGAGAGGCGTGGCACGATACGCCGACGACATCTGCCGCCACGCGGCGATTCCCTCGCCGGTCTGCCCCGAGACGGAGACGACCGGTGCGTTCGGATTCCATTCCCGAATGGTTGCCATGACGTCCGGCGGATCGAGGTCCGCTCGGCTGAGGACCACGACGTCGGCTTCCTCGATCTGTTTTCGAACCAGAAAGTCTACGTCGTCGCCGAGTCGGCTCCGCTGTCGGTCGTGGATGCGCCACGGGTCGACGAGTACTGCGAGCGGCTCGATGGAGAACGACGCGTGACGATCGGCGAGAGGCCCGACCACGGTGGCGACGAGGTCGGTGCAGCTGCCGACCGCCTCGGCAATCGCGACCGTGGCGCCCGCGTCGCGCGCGGCAAGAAGCGCCGTTTCGAGCTCCGGGTAGAGGCAGCAGAAGCATCCGCCGGTGATCTCGTACAACCCGTCGGTCGACTCGCGGCACAGCTCTGTGTCGACCAGCGACTGTCCCTGGTCGTTGGTGATGATCGCGACCTGCTCGCCGGCGTGCCGATACTCGCGAGCGAGCGCCCGGGCGAGCGTCGTCTTCCCTGCCCCGAGGAAGCCGCCCAGGATCTGCACTTTCACAGCAGGCCGCGCGGGCGGCGCAACACGTTGTACTCGCAGAGCGAGACCGCCGAGCCGGAGCGATCCACGACGTGAACGCAGCAGGCGTCCACCCGATGCTGGTCATAGGTCAATGCGTCCATGAACGGCTTGATGCCGACCATGAAGAAGTCGCGGTAACTGGACCAGTCCGCCGAATCGTCGTCCTGGGTGAGCAGGTCGAGCAACAGGTCGAGAGTCTCGCTCTCGGCCACCACATCCAGCATGCCGGCCGGCAGGCGATCGCGCACGCTCTCGATGAGGGGTGCGACACCGGGCGTCGTCCACGTCTCGAAGCGCGGAAAGTAGCGCGATACGGGGATCGTGCGGCCATCGCGGACGAGCGCGACCGCCATGCCGAAGCAGTTCGGGTTGGAGCATGGAATCGGGCCGAAGTCGTCGAGCGCGAACAGGCCGTCGGTCTGATCGACCACGGTGTGCGCAATCTCCGCCATGGTGAGGTGCGCGCCGTCCCTATCGTTCTCGTAGCGACCCGCATAGAAGGCTGGCTGCAGCATCACGGCGTTCATGCGGGGGTGATGCTCGCGCGCGAGACGGATGACCGCTCCGATCTCGCCCAGGTTGATGTCGCGCGTCACCGTCATGACAGGGACGACGAACAGCCCCCGGTCGAGCAGATTGTCGATCGCCCGTCGCTTGACTGGATAGAGGTTCTTCGAACCGCGGATCTGCGCGTAGGTAGACTCGGCGAATCCGTCGAACTGGAGGTAGATGTGGAGCCGACCCTTGCCGGCGTCGAGCTCCGCAAGCCGGTCCACGAACGCGCTGTCCTGTGCGAATCGGACGCCGTTCGAATTCAGGTACACCTTGTCGACGCCGCGCTCGAAACAGTAGGCGATGATGCGCTCGACCTCGGGATGGGTCGTAGGCTCGCCGCCGGAGATCTGCACGATGTCGGCGCTCGACTTCCCCTCCGCCCTGAGCTTATCGAGCTTGGCCGCGAACTCCTCGAACGGCATGGCCCGGGTGAGATGCGGAGACGACGCGGTGAAACAGGTGGGGCACGTGAGATTACACCGCTCTGTGATCTCGAAGATCAGCGAACAGCTGTGATTGTCCGCGGCGCCGCAGCAGGAGACGCCGCACGCCTTTACATCGCTTTGATTCCAATACAACGCCGAATCGCTCGCGAGGAGCGCTTCACTCTCGCCGTGTACCGGGCAGGTGCGGGTGAGGAACGTCTGGCCGTTCCGTTCCACGACGCTGCCGGGCAACTCCTCGAGACACTCCGGACACACGGTGGTCGTAGCCTTGATCAGTGTCTCCACAATCTCCCCGCACCAAGGTGATTCAGGCGTCTGCGCCGACAGGAAAGGAGGCGCAGTGGTCGTCGACGCGGCCCGGTCACTCGTCCCTATCCAGATCGCGTAACACGGCAGCCACGATTGCCTCCCGCCGCGCCACGTTGGTATCACGGCCGGGAAACGCTGGCTGTCGCACCATATCGGCGATCCGACGGAGCGCGGCGACGTACGCCCGGCAATGGCGGCACATGGCCAGGTGAAGCCAGACGCTGACTCTGCGTCGCTCGGCCCTCCCAGCCGTCGCACCGCTCGACGTCAAACGGACGACCTCCCTACAGGTCAACATCAGCACTCCGGTGCAAACCCTTTCGTTCCAGACATTCGCGCAGGGACGCTCGCGCTCTGAAGAGCGTCACTCCGAGGTTATTGGCGGAGAGTCCCAGGATATTACAGATCTCCGTCACGTCCATTCCCTCCATCTCGCGCATCGTGAACGCGATGCGGTACCGTCGCGAGAGGCCCTCGAGACAGCTGTACAACCACTCCATTGCCTGCCCTCGTGCGGCGAACGCATCGGGCGGCAGCGGTGGCACGATCCACGAACCCCTCGCGTCGAAGCGCTTCTCGAGTGCCGCGTCGATATCGTCGACGGTCCGCTCCCGATCGTCGACCCGCTGGCGCTCGGAGATTTTGTTCAGGAGAATCCCGTACAACCATGTACGGACGCTTGCCCGACCGTCGAACTCCTGCGCCTTTCGGCAGAACACGAGGAGCGTGTCCTGCACGAGGTCGGCGGAAGCCTCCGTCGTGAATCCGGCGGCACGCGCTCCACGAAGAAGGACGTCGGCATTCTCACGCGCGATCGACGCCAGCGTGGCACGATCCCCCATGCGAATCAGCCTCGTGCGCTCTGGCTCCTCTCGCGAGTCCGTCACTGCCGGTCGCGCCGCCGTTCAATCCGTTGTAATGACGTGATCACTTCTTCCAATCATCAGGTGAGGGCATTCGGCGAATCTACCATTTGCACGGGGGAGTGATGGCAAGAGCAATGCGAGATGGAGCGCTCGGTGGTCTGGCCGGCGGCGTGATATTCGGAATGATGATGGCAATGATGGGCATGCTGAAGATGATCGCGTCGATGATGGGCTCGTCGTCTCCCGCCATCGGTTTCCTGGGTCACATGATGATTAGCGCGGCGATCGGCGCAGGGTTCGGACTGGTGCTGGGCGGCCGGAGCACGAGCGGGGGAAAGGCAGTTGGTGCCGGCCTGGGCTACGGATTGCTCTGGTGGGTCCTCGGCCCGCTCACGATCATGCCGCTCATGATGGGAATGGCATTCGGCTCGCAGTGGAACGCGCCCGCGATGCAGGCGGCGATGCCGAGTCTGCTCGGACACCTCGTTTACGGTGGCGTGCTGGGATTCACGTATTACCGTCTCGCGCGCGGCGCCAGATCGGGTGGTCGCGCCGCGCAATTCGCCTAGCGACATTTGCCCAGACGCTATTCGATTTGCTTTTTGGATGAGCGAAGCAGATCAGCTACGCGGCTTGGCCAATTCGCGTCGACCTAACATAGGAAGCACGAGCATCCTGCAGCCGACAATCGCGCCCACTACGGCTCGAGGCGTTGAGGCATCGCGGTCGCGCGACTCACCGCAGAGCAGATCTAGATCGCCGTCACCGTCGAAGTCGCCCCAGGCGGCACGCGCTCCACGAAGAAGGACGTCGGCAGTCTCACGCGCGATCGACTCCAGCGTGGCACGATCCCCCATGCGAATCAGCCGCGTGCGCTCGGGTTCCTCGCGCGAGTCTGTCTCTGCGCTCCGATGAGTGAATCGGGCACGCCGTCTGCGTCCCAGTCGGCCGCGGTCGGTTTTGTCGCGGGCAAGCTCCCTTGGTTCAGTGCACGTGACCACACCACCATGGTCGACGCGCGTCGCGCTGCTCGGCCTCGGCATCCCCCCGCCGACTGCTCGTCGTGCGTCTGATCGGAACGCGCTTCAGCAGTAGTGGAGATGACAAATCAGCACCCGGCAAGTCGAAACACATTCGATCGGGCGCGAGCTATCGAGCAAGAGCGAAAGTGACGGCAAACCACGCCCGTCACCTTCGCCACGATCCGCCGACACGGCGAGGGCTACTTCCCCGGCATGTTGTAGAAGAACTGCTCCCGCACGATCTTGCCGTTCGCGACATCGTACAGCGCCATCTCGGTCATCATCGATCGCTGGCCGGTAGGCTTGAACGTCGTGTCGTAGTCGAACTTCACCGCGAACTGCTCGCCATGGATGAACGGCCCTGTCGCCGCTGCCGAGTGAATCTCGTTGTTTTCCATCCACCACGAGTTCTTCCCACGGATCGAGTCGATCCCGTGCATCTCTGCGGGCATCTCCTCACTGCCAGCGGACTCGATGCTGACGATGTCGGGCGAGTAGAACCGGTCGATGACCTCCATGTTTCCGCCGGTTCGACAGAGTGCAACGAGCTGGGTCGCGACAGCCGCGACCGACGTCTGGGTGGTGGCGGTTCCGGTCATCTTCTTCTCCTGAGCTAGGTGAGGCTTTAGTCTAACATGACACGGCCCAGCGAGCGTCACGGTCTCGTCATGATGGGCCTCGCCTGGTGCCAGTTCTGCATGGGGAGACGACGTTGGCGAAGAAGTCGAGCCGGACGGGACGGCGGAGGAGAAGCTGCAGATCCTCGAGGAGGCCCGCCATCGAGCAGATGTCCGCTGGCCGCCCCGCCACCCGACGTGACGCCGCGTGTGACGTCCCGTCAGACTTGCAAGGACCTCGTTGGAATCCTTTCTCAAACGCTGTCATTCCAGCTTCGCAGTGGATTCCAGGACATCCGGGGTGGTAGACAACTACCTCCGCCACGAGCCAGTAAGCCTCGGCAACGCCGCAGTGATCGAATGTGTCAGCCGCGAGCGGCCGGCCACTCCCATCAGCCGCCGGCGTGGTTGATGGAGGAACGGCCTCGCACCACGGATGAACCGAAGGTTGCGCGCTCAGTCTCGTGCGCTCACTCGTTCGCTGTCGGCAATGGCGTAACAGGCCGAAGAAGGGCATCCACCGCACTTGCACCGGCGATGAGGCGGTCGGCTTCATCGCCCACGCGACGCGCGGCTT
>JBDSDB010000183.1:0-5052 GCA_039920785.1 Gemmatimonadaceae bacterium | reverse complement strand
GTGCGTGTATCGCATGGCGCCCTGATCGGCACCCTCGTGCGCTCGACGCAGGACACCATCGTGGTGGCGCCCGAGCGCGGTGGCGCACCGCTCGCGCTGGCGCGCGCCGAGGTCGCATCGTTCGAGGTGAGCCGGGGGCGTCACTCGGTGGCGCGGGCAGCCGGCACCTGGGGGACGGTCGGCGCGCTCGCCTTCGGGTTCACCTTCCTCGTCGCCGAGGGCGGGAATCCCTGCGCCGCGGACCTGACGCGCACCCAGTGCGTGGACGTTTCCAACCGCGCCGTTGCCAAGCAGGGCGCCGGTGGGGCGGTATTCGGTGCAGTCTTGGGCGGCGCATTCGGCGCGCTGTTCCGCCGCGGTGAGCGCTGGCAGCCCGCGCTCCTCCCCGTGCGTGTCGCGCTCACGCTCCCCGACCAGCAGGCGGGCCGCGCCGTTGGTTTCGCGGTGGGCGTACGCTGGTAGGCTGGCGCAGAGACGAGGGCGCTCGCCCCTGCCATTCTTTCAAGCCCCGACAGAACCCTGGGTACAGTGGCTGGCCGGTCAAGACCTTGACTGACAGCGTTTTGGTTACCAAATTGGGAACTATCATCGCGGGACCTGAGACCATGGCATGCACATCATCACGCGGAAGCGGTTGCTCGACTTCGGCGCCAAACACCCAGCCGCACTCGGGCAGCTGCTCGATTGGGAGCGCCTCGTCCGTCGAAAGTCATACAAGAACACCGCCGAGGTGAGCGCTGACTTCCCCTCCGTGGACTTCATCGGGGACGGCAGGGCGGTGTTCAATATCCGCGGCAACGCGTACCGCTTGGTGGTTGGGATGGCCTTCAAGGGGCGCGGCACGGTGTGGATCCGGCACGTGGTCACCCACCGGGAGTACGACCTTCTGATGAAGCGATCTGGACTCTAAGACGAAAAAGTAGCACGGCCGAACGCGGCCTAACAACCGAACGTGACTGGGATCTGTTCACCGACTGACAAAGGTAGGGCACGATGGGCGCAGCGACGGCACTCGACTTTTCGAAGCCGCATGTCCTTCGGAACGCGAGCGAGTACAAGTCGGCAGTCACCGAGACCGACCGGCTTGTCGACGCGAACCCGAAGCGCGGGACGGACGACTACGACCGCCTCATGCTACTCTCGGTTCTGATCGAAGCCTATGAGAGCGAGCACTATCCGATCGACGAGAGCGCCGGAACACCGCAGAGCGTGGTGACCTTCATGCTGGAGCAGCGCGGCCTGACTCGCGCAGACCTGCACGCCGTGATGGGCGGGAAGGCGCGAGTGTCGGAGTTTTTCTCCGGCAAGCGCCGCCTCTCGATGGAACAGGTCCGGGCCCTCCGAGAGATGCTCGGGATCCCAGCGGACCTTCTGATCGGCTGACTCCCACTGCACGACGAAGCACCACGATCCAACAACGCCGACGATGCCTCAATCGTCGGCGTTCTTCATTGCGGGTTCCGCTCCGCGGTCTTGCGTTTCATACTATTCGATAATAGTATGAACTTGTAGTTCGCTTCGCACCTCCCCTTCTCCAGCCCGACCAAGCGCATGAAGCCGCACTGGTTCTTCATTCTTCTCTCGGTCTCCACCGCGCCGCGCTACGGCACGGCGATCCAGGACGACGTGCGCGAGCTCAGTAGCGGAGACGTGCGCCTCTGGCCGGCAACGCTGTATGGCTCGCTCGAGGAGCTCGTCGGCCAGGGATGGCTCGAGGAGCTCGCCGAGGACGAGCGCCCCGAGGGAATCGCCGGGCGCGAGCGCTTCTATCGCATCACGCGCGCTGGTCGCCTCGCCCTCAAGCGCGAGGCCGCGCGACTGGAGTCGCTCGCCCGCGTGGTGCGCACGCGCCTCGCGCTCGGTGCGACATGAGCTGGACGAGCTCCTATCGGGTGGCCCTGCACCTGCTCCCCGCCGGGCTGCGCCGCAAGCACGGGCTCGCGATGGAGGCCCTCTTCGCGCGCGAGCTCGAGCGGGCTCGCGCGCAAGGGCGGCTGCACGGCGCGCTCGCCGGCGCGGCGGGCGTCTGGGACGTGGTTCGGCGAGCCGTCTACGAGCAGGTGCCCCCGGGGCGACACGCTGCGGATGCACACCGCGAGCACTCATCACGAGAACGGTGGAGCATGGACGCACACATACCGCAGCCGGCCAGCGCCAACCTTGGGGGTCCGCACAAGCCGCCGCCGACGACTCGGCGTATCCTGCGCGGCCACGCCGCTTCGTTCACCACCGCGTTCGTGGGCCTCACGGCGTCACTGCTCGCCCTCTTCGCGACCAGGGAGCTACCGGCGCTGCGCGCGCGCGGAGCATCAGCCGGTACCATGGCAGAAGCGCTGCTGCTCGCGGTGCCGTTCATCGCGGCGCTGACGATCCCGATGGCCGTTCTCGTCGCCGTGCTCTGGGAGTTCACGCGGCTGCGGGCGGACGGAACGCTCGCCACCGCTCGGCGGGAACGCGACGGTGTCCGCCGCTTGGTCGTGCCAGTGCTCGCCGCCGCGGTTGGTGTCGCCGCGCTCGCATTCGTGGTCACCGCGGAGATCGTCCCCCGTGCCAACGATCGACTGGTGACTGTGCTCGAGCAACGCGCGACAGCACCGAACGACCGCATGATGACAATCAGCGAGCTCCGGGAGGCAGCGCGGATCTTGCCGCCAGACACCGAGCACATCGCCGTTGCACTCGCGGCCAGATACGAGGTCGAAGTCCAAAAGAAGCTCGCCCTCCCGGCCGGATGCGTGGTCCTGGCACTGGCCGCCATGGCGATCGCGCTCAGCGTCCCGCGCGGCGGCGCGGGGTTGGTGATCGGCGTGAGCCTCGCGGTGTCCGGCGCGTATTACGTGATGCTGGTGACGGGTGAAAGTCTCGCTGACCGGCTGGTCGTCTCGCCATTCGTCGGCATGTGGGGGGCGAACGCGCTCCTGCTCGCCGCCGCGCTCGCGCTCAGGGCGTCGTCGCGGCAGATCCGACGGCGTCGAGCATGAAGGCGCAAAGGAGTCGTTCACCACGCGGAACGAGTGATCGCTCCGGTCGAGCCCTTTCCCTACGGTTGCTGGGCGGAATCCTCGACCGCCGGGATGATCCGGTTCTCCAGGATCCGGAGCGGCGAGTTGGTCTTGTCGTCGTCGTAGTTCCCGGCCGTGGACACGACGACGAGATCGAGCTCCGGGACGATCATGATCATCTGCCCGCCGTTGCCCTGTGCGGCCACGTACCGAAGCTGTCGAGTCCCGTACGCGATCGTGTGGATCCACCAGAGATATCCGTACGGTTGGAAGCCGGGGAGCAGCACATGCTCCGTCGTGGAGCGATCGATCCAGCTCGCGGACACGATCTGCCGGCCCTTCCACTGCCCGCGTTGTAGCACGAGCTGGCCGATCTTCGCCATGTCGCGCGGACGCAGATAGATGTGGCCACCAGTGTCGGTCTGCCGTCCGTCGTCGAACATCGACCACCGGAACTGCGCGATGCCGAGCGGCGCGAAGAGCGCGTCGCGCGAGAAATCCGGGATCGGCTGGTTCGTCGCCTCCGCGACTACGCGCCCGAGGGTGACGACACCGGCCGTGCAGTAGAGCGTCGACTCGCCCGGTGGACGGATGAGGGGTAGGTCGAGAAAGAACCGCACCCAATCGCGCGTTGGGTACATGTTTCTCTCGTTGCCTGGCGATCCGGAAAACCAGTCGTCGCACGCCAGGCCACTCTGCATGTGCAGCAGGTGCTCGACGGTGACGTCGCCCTTCCGCGGGTCGAGGGCACCGACCACCGGGTATTGCACAGCGAGCAGCGGAAATACCGGCTCGGACACACCGCGCAAGGCGCCCCGATCGATCGCGATGCCGGTGAGGAGGGACGTGAGGCTCTTGGTCGCCGAGCGAAGGTCGTGTCCCACGCCGCTATGAAAGCCAGCCCAGTAGTGCTCCGCCACCAGCCGGCCGTGCCGTACGATCAGCAGGCTGTGTAGGCCATGCTCGGGCGTGGCATCGAGGTTCGACCACATGTTCGCGAGCCGCTGCTCGTTCATTCCAACGCTCGAGGGCGTGGCGGAAGGCCACTCTGCGGGATCCGACTCCGCGCCCAGAAAGCTGATGGACTCTGGACCCCTTCCCGGATCGTCGCAGGCGACGCTGGCGACGATCGACGTCACGGCGATGATGAGGAGACAGAAGCGCGCGAGTCGCATGCGTCACGGAGCCAGGGTGATGAGCGTCGGGCCGATGACGGTGAGACAATCGACGAGCCGAAATCCCCACGGCCCGCCCCCCACGGCTTGACAGTCGGTAAGTGTGAGCTTACCGTAAGTCATGGCTTACGCACAGGTAATGACGGCCCTCGCCGATCCCACCCGCCGGCGGATCTTCGAGCTCCTGCGCGACGAACCGAAGACGGTCGGCGAGCTCGCCGAGAATCAGCCCGTGAGCCGCCCCGCTGTGTCGCAGCACCTCAAGGTGCTACAGGCCGCCGGACTGGTTCGCGCCGAGCCGCGAGGAAATCGCCGCCTGTACCTCATCAAGCGCGAGGGCCTGGATGAGCTCCGACGCTACGTCGAGAGCTTCTGGGACGATACGCTCTCGGCGTATGGCGCCGAGATCGCACGACGCGCCAACGCCAAATCAAAGAGGAGCCACTGATGCTCGATCCCATCGTCAAGACGATTGAAGTCCCCTGCAGCCAGCACGAGGCGTTCGATGTCTTCGTGAGCGAGATGGGAAGCTGGTGGCCACTTGGCAAGTTCACGGTGTCCGCCATGGGCGGCAGCAAGGCGAAGACCATCCGCGTCGACGCGAGACAGGGTGGAACGATCGTCGAGATCGGTCCCGACGACACCGAGCATCTGTGGGGTACCATCCGCCGCTACGACCCGTACGGATTCGTGAGCATGGACTTTCACTTCGCGCCGCCAGGCGTGGAGGTCACCGACCGAAGTCTTATCGAAGTACAGTTCACGGCGTTGAGCGAGACGCAAACTCGTGTCGAGCTCACCCAGAGCAACTGGGACGTGTTCGGCGAGCAGGCGCCGATGATTCGCGGCGGCTACCTCCATGCATGGGCGACGAT
>JBDSDB010000182.1:0-9215 GCA_039920785.1 Gemmatimonadaceae bacterium | reverse complement strand
CGCGACGGCTCGTCCGCATGGCGGCCAAGTACGCCATCGAGAACTGCCGCAAGTCGCTGACGCTGGTGCACAAGGGCAACATCATGAAGTTCACCGAAGGTGCCTTCCGCGACTGGGGCTACGACGAGGCCCACAAGGTGTTCCCGGGTCAGACGGTCACCGAGGCGGATCTCGCCAAGGGTGGACAGTCCTCGCGCGCGGACTGTCTCATCGTGAAGGACCGGATCGCCGACGCGATGTTCCAGCAGTTGCTGCTTCGCCCCGACGAGTATGACGTGATCGCGACGCCGAACCTCAATGGCGACTACATCTCCGACGCCGCCGCGGCGCAAGTCGGCGGACTCGGTCTCGCGCCTGGCGGCAACGTCGGCGACGGCGTGGCCGTCTTCGAGGCGACCCACGGCACCGCGCCCAAGTACGCGAACCTCGACAAGATCAATCCCGGCAGCATGGTGCTCTCCGGCGTCATGATGTTCGAGCACATGGGCTGGAAGGAAGCCGGCAAGCTCATCGTGTCGGGGCTCGAGAACGCAATCAAGAGCAAGCGCGTGACGTACGATCTCGCGCGCCAGATGCCTGGCGCCACGGAAGTGAGCACGAGCGCCTTCGGCGATCAGATCATCAAGGGGATGCGCGCCTGAGGCGCGCATCTCTTCACCGCCTTCTTCTTCACGCATCATGACGCTCACTCTCTCCGCGGGGCGCGCCGACCTCGGCGCGCTCGACGTTCCGCTGTTGGTCGTCGCGTTGTTCTCGGGTGCGTCGCTCGACGCGCCGTTGACCGCGCTCGACGAGAGCCTGGGCGGGCCGCTCGCTCGTCTGCTCGACCGCAGGGATTTCCGCGGGGGACGAGACGAGACGTTGCATCTGGCTGGCGGCGCCACGGGTCCGGCGCGCGTGCTCCTCGTGGGACTCGGCAAGCCTGGCGACCGCGTCTCTCCGCTTCGCCGCGCCAGTGCGCTCGTCGCTCGACAAGCGGGGCGCATGGGGGCAGGCCAGCTCGCCTTCTACGCGGGCACGCTCGACGCGGCGGAAACGGAAGCGATCGCGTTCGGCCTGAGCGTCGGCGCATGGGACTACCTCGACACCAAGACTCCACCTCCGGAAGACGAGCGACGTGCGCCACTCACGTCCGCGAGCATCCTCGGCGCCGACGCCTTCGGTCTCGACAACGGACGCGCCATCGCCGAGGGGCACGGCCTCGCGCGAACGCTCGGCATGATGCCGGGCAATCTCTGCACACCAGATTTCCTCGCCGCCACTGCGCGCGACATCGCCACCCGGCACGGGCTGGAGATCACCGTGCTCGGTCGCACCGAGATGGAGCGAGAAGGAATGGGGAGCTTTCTCTGCGTGGCGCAGGGCTCTCCCGAAGACCCCAAGCTCATCACGCTGGAGTACAACGGCGGCGTTGCCGGCACGGCACCGATCGCGCTCGTCGGGAAGGGACTGTGCTTCGATTCGGGCGGCATCTCGATCAAGCCCGCGCAGGGCATGGAGTGGATGAAGTTCGACATGTGCGGCGCCGCCGGTGTGCTCGGGGCCATGGAGGCCATCGCGCGGCTCAAGCTCCCGGTGAACGTCGTCGGTCTCGTCGGAACCACCACCAACATGCCCTCGGGTACCGCGGTGAAGCCCGGCGACGTCGTGCGTAGCATGTCGGGCAAGTTCATCGAGATCATCAACACCGATGCCGAGGGACGGCTCGTCCTCGCCGATGTGCTCTCGTACGCCCGACGCTTCGAGCCGGCGGCCGTGATCGATGCGGCGACGCTCACCGGGGCGTGCGTGATCGCGCTTGGACACACCGCGTCCGGCGTGATGGGAAACGACGCGGCGCTCGTGGCCGAAGTGCTCACCGCGGGAACACGGGCGGGGGAGCCGGGGTGGGAGCTTCCCATGTGGGATGACTACAAGGAGCTCATCAAGTCCGACGTGGCCGACATCAAGAACTCCGGCGGCCGACCTGCCGGCACGATCTCGGCGGCACTCTTCCTCAAGGAGTTCGCCGAGGGGTACCCATGGGTGCATCTCGACATCGCCGGCACTGCGTACACCGAATCGGATCTCGCCACCGTGCCGCGCGGACCTACCGGGGTACCTGTCGGAACTTTCGTGGAGTTCGTGAGGGGCCGCGCCGGGTGAGGGTACGCCACTCGCTCCGACTGCTCCATCTGCTCCATCTCATCGGCCTCGGCGCAGTTGCCGGGGCCTTTTTGCCCGCCTCGCTCCGCGCGCAGCTTCCCGTTCGACGAGACACCGCGGCCGTGCAGCGCGACACGAGTCGCGTCGGCGCGGTTCCGCTTCCTTCCAAGACGGCGTCAGATTCGACCAGGACCAAGGCGGCCGCCGACTCGGCCAAGGCCAAGGCGGACACGATCAGGCCCCCGCTCGCCCATGCCGAAGCGCCGACCATCCTCGAGATCGGAGCGCGGCGCATCTACGACCGCGCGGCACTGTTCGCCACCGGCGCGCTCTCACTCAGCGACTTGCTCGGCCGCGTGCCCGGCCTCACGGAGTTCACGACTGGCTGGCTCGGCGCGCCGTCGGCAGTCGCCTCGATGGGTGACCTGCGGAGAGTTCGCCTCTTTCTCGATGGCGTCGAGCTGGACCCGATGAACCCGCGGCCGAAGGGGATCGCCGCGCCGAACGATCTGCCCATCCACGCGCTCGAGGAAGTCCGCATCGAGCGCGGCGCCGAGGAGGTGCGCGTTTACGCGCGCAGCTGGCGAGTGGATCGCACCATTCCGTACACCCGCGCCGACATCGCCACGGGCGACCAGAACACGAACCTCTATCGCGCCTTTTTCGGCAAGCGATTCGCGCACGGGGAGGCGTTCCAGCTCGCCGCGGAGCAGTACAACACGCAGCCCGAGCGCGTGCTGCCATCGTCGGACGGGCTGCATCTCATGCTGCGGCTCGGCACGACGCATGGCCCGTGGTCCGGCGACCTGTTCGCCGAGCGAAGCGACCGAAATCGTGCACAGTGGGTGGGGAGCGGCAACAACGCGGACAACGTCGATACGCTCCCGGGTCTGGAGTCGCGGCGCACGACGGCGTACGCGCGCATCGCCAATGGCGATCCGGATCGCGGCCGATGGTTCCAACTCGTCGCGTCGACGCACGACTATACCGTCTCGGCTCGCGAATCCAATGCTTTCCTGGCCGACGCAAACCCATCGGCGCGCGACTCAGGAACGGTGGCGCCCGACACGACCGTCCACGTGAACCAGTATTTGTTCACCGGCGGAATGACCTACGGCCTGTTCCGCGTGAGCGCCGCCGAGCGCCTCCGAGTCGCGGGGGGGCGGACGTCCTTTGTCCCATCGGCGCGCGGATCGCTCGAGTCGACGCGGCTGGGCGTATCGGTGTTCGCCGAGGGAACGAGCCCGCTGAATCCGGCGCGCATCGACGGCACGGTGCGCCTCGCGCCACTCAGCTGGATCACCCTCGTGGGCTCGGCGTCGCACACCGGAAGCGCGTTGATCGAGCGGGTGCTGGGCGACACGGTGAGCGGTCGCACGATCAACGAAGCCGGCGCGTATCAACCGGGCCTTCTCTACTTCTTCCCCGGCTACGACAGCAGCGAGGTCTCGCGGTACATGGTTGCGTCGCGCAACAACCTCCGCGCCGAAGCCGGCATTCGATTGCGAGACCTCTGGCTGAGCGCGGGACTCATGCGGCGCGGCGGCACCACGCTGCTCCCGCCGGCGGATCTCGTCACCGGCTTTCCCGACTCCACGAGCTCGGGTACCGCGGTCCGCACGGAAAGTGAGGCGACCGCCCGAACCGTCAGCGTTCGTGGGCGCCTCTTCAGGGCGATCAACGCCGACGCGTGGGCGATCGCCTGGACCGATTCGACTGGTCTCTATCGTCCGCGCTACCAGGCGCGGAGCGAGCTGTACATCCAGACCAGTCTGCTCGATCGATTCCCGAAGGGAAATTTCGGCCTGCTCGCGTCGCTGGCGCACGAGTACCGGTCGAGCACGCGATTCCCACTGCGGGGCGATTCGGTGGTAACCGTCGGTGATTCTCGGACCATCGCGTTCCGGCTCGAGATCCGCATCCAGACTGCGGTCGTGTCATACCAGTTCCGCAATGTGCTGCAGGAGCGGTACTCGCTGGTGCCGGGCTTCAACATGCCTCGGCAGACGCAGTTCTACGGCGTGCGATGGGAGTTCTGGAATTGACAATCTCGTTGTCGCGCCGTTACTTACGCAGCTTGATATGATACGAAGCATGACGGGTTTCGGCGCAGCCGATGGCAGTGTTGGCGGCGGTCGCGTGGGCGTCGAGGTTCGCTCGGTGAACCACCGTTTCTTCAGCCCGTCCATCAAGCTGCCGGGGGTGTTGGCGCGCTGGGAGGGCGACGTTCGCGACGCCATGCGCCGCAAGGTCACGCGCGGCCATGTCACGCTGAGCGCCAGGTTCGAGCGGGAGAGCGAGGCGGACACGAGCCCGATCGATGAGCCGCGTTTTGCCGCGTACGTCACTCAACTTCGAGGGTTGCAAGAGCGGTATGGGCTTGCCGACACGCTCGACGTCGGCACGGTGCTTCGTCTTCCGGACGTGTTTGCAGGAGGCGCGCGCGAGGATCTGCCGCCAGAGGCCGGTCCCGAGCTCATCGCCATCGTCGATCGTGCGGTGGATGCCCTGCTGGCCATGCGCAGCGATGAGGGCGCACGGCTCATCTCGTATCTGGACGAGCGGGTGTCGGTGATCGAGGCGGCGCTCGCCCGCGTCGCCGTTCGCGCGCCCCAGCGTGTCGTGGAGCAACGTGACCGCCTTCGCGAAGCCGTGCGCGAGCTCACCGACGGCCTCACCGTCGACGAGGTTCGTCTGGCGCAGGAGATCGCCGTCCTCGCGGACAGGCTCGACGTGGACGAGGAGCTGTCACGCTTCCGCGCGCACATTGCGGCGTTCCGCAGTGCACTCGGCGCGGCACAGCCCGATGGCGTCGGCAAGCGGCTCGGCTTCCTGCTGCAGGAGATGCTGCGCGAGGCCAACACGACCGGGAGCAAGGGAAACGACGCCACCATCGTCGCCGACGTCCTTCAGGTAAAGGAGGAGCTGGAGCGGATCCGCGAGCAGGTGGAGAACCTCGAATGAGCCCCTTTCCCCTCATTCTGAGCGCTCCCAGCGGAGGTGGAAAGACCACGATCGCCCGCATGCTGCTGGAGCGCCGGGCGGACCTGGGGTATTCTGTCTCGTGTACGACGCGAGCACCCAGACCAAGCGAATTGGCGGGACGTGACTATTATTTCATCTCCCGTGCGGAGTTTCTGGACATGCGGGAGCAGGGGGCCTTCGCCGAGTCGGCGGAGGTGCACGGCAATCTCTACGGCACGCTCCGACGCGAGGTGGAGCGTGTGCTGGGAGGCGGGCAGCATGTCGTGATGGACATCGACGTGCAGGGCGCCGTGCAGTTCATGCGCGCGTTCCCGCAGTCGGTGACGATCTTCATCTTGCCGCCGTCGGCCGAGGTACTGCTGGAACGCCTGCGCTCTCGCAAGACGGAGAGCCCGGCGCAGCTCGCTGCCCGATTGCAGTCCGCGCTCCAGGAGTTGCAGCAGGTCGGCGAGTACGAGTACGTCGTCGTGAACGATGATCTGGAACGGGCCGTCTCGAGCGTCGAGTCCATCGTCGACGCCGAGGTCGTGAGCCGAGAACGCGTCAAGAACCTGCGACAGCAGGTCGGGCTGCTCATCGAGCGGCTCGAGCAGGAGATCGAGAACACCACACCCTGACCCACGAGTCATGCGAGTCTTCACACCGGTCGAGATTGCCCAGCACGCCGCCAACAAGTACCTCGGCGTCCTCGTGGCGGCGAAGTATGCGCGCGCCCTGAACGAGTTCCCCGGCGGGTCGGCGTCGCGCGACAAGAAGCTCACCACCCGCTCTCTCGAGGAGCTGGCGAAGGGCGACATCGCCTATCGCGTCGTACCCCGCCGTCGTACCTCCGAGTGACCGGCCGGGCCGCGCGCACGTCGCGCGACCCGTCTCCTCGGCATCCGTGACCGAGCCCACCCCCACCCTCCGTCCATTCGCTCACCGGCGCGTGCTGCTCGGCGTCGCTGGTGGGATCGCCAGCTACAAGATCGCCTGGCTGGCGCGACTCCTGTCCAAGGCGGGCGCCGAGGTCGACGTCGTGCTCACGCGCGCGGCGACCGAGTTCGTGGGACCCGTCACGTTCGAAGCACTCACCGCCCGGCCCGTGCATACTGGGCTGTTCGAAGCGGGCCGCGCGCTCGATCACATCAAGCTGGCGAAATCGGCCGAGCTGGTCGTCGTTGCTCCAGCGACGGCGGACCTGATGGCGCGCGCCGCAACCGGCCAGGCAGATGATCTGCTGACGGCGTGCCTGCTCGCCACCGAGTCGCCCGTGTTGATGGTGCCCGCCATGAACGATCGCATGTGGGCGCACGCGCAGACGCGGGCCAACGCGGCGCATCTGCGCTCGCTCGGCTATCACCTGCTCGATCCCGATCACGGCGAGCTCGCGGCCGGAGAGGGCAGCGGCCCTGGACGCATGCCGGAGCCGGAGACCATCTTCGCGCACGCCGGGCGCCTGCTCGAGAGCGACAGCGCCCAACTCGCGGGACGTCGCGTCGTCGTGTCGGCGGGACCGACGCGAGAACCGATCGATCCCGTGCGATTCATCTCCAACCACAGTTCAGGACGGATGGGAGTGGCGATCGCGGCGGCCGCGTGGCGGCGAGGCGCCGAGGTCACGCTCGTCGCGGGTCCGCTCTCGGTGCCCGTGCCCGTTGGAGTTCGCCATGTGGCGGTGGAGACGACTCAGGAGATGCACGACGCGGTGCAGCGATCGCTCGCCGACGCCGACGTGATGGTGATGGCCGCGGCGCCGGCGGACTATCGGCCCGAGACCGTGGCCGCGCACAAGCTCAAGAAGTCCGGTGGCACTCGCACCATCGAGCTGGTGGAAAACCCGGACATCCTCATGGGCACGCGCGGCGCTCGGCGCGCCGGCGCGGTCGTCGTGGGGTTTGCGCTGGAGACGGACGACGTGCTCGCGAACGCGCGCCGCAAGCTGTCGGCGAAGGAGCTCGACATGATCGTCGTGAACGACGCGACGGAATCCGGTGCGGGCTTCGGCGTCGACACGAACCGCGTGACGATCATCAGCAGGAATCACGAGGAGGCGGAGCACCTTTCACTGCTCACGAAGCACGAGGTCGCCGACGTGATCCTGGACCGCATCGAGGCACTGCTGCATGGACGGTAGGGAGATGCTGCGCCGGTATCTGGAGCAGCGCCGCGAGCTCGGCGAGCGTGAGCTCGTGCTCGACTCGATGACCGTGGACGAGACGATGGCGCTCCTTGGCGCGGCAGAGGCGCGCTCGCCAGCGCGCGCGACCGAGCGCGGCTCGACACGCGGATTCGCGTCCGCATCGCCACCGCCCGTGTCCGCCCAGCGCGAGCCCCCCGCGACGGCGGACTGGCGCGAGGCGATCCGCGCTGCTGGTGGAGGACCGGAACGATCCCCGAAGCCATCCGCTGCAGAGCCGAAACCGCCGGAGGAGAGCGTGCCCAGACGCGCAGTGGATCCGCAGCCTGCCTCGAGCCCGGCCTCGTCGGGCGATGCGGCGCACATTCCCGACACGCAACGCGCGCCAGACGCCACGGCCACGCCACTCGATGACGTGCCCGCCGGGATCACCATCGGCGGAGCGGGCCGCGCGCTGCTCGGCGATCCCGCGGCCAATCTCACGTCGCTCGGGGAGATCGCCGACGTCGTCGCCGCGTGCCGCCGCTGCACGCTCTACGCGACGGCGAAGAACTCCGTCCCCGGTGACGGGAACCCCGACGCCGACTTCATGATCGTCGGCGAGGCGCCCGGGGCCAACGAGGACGAGCAGGGCAAGCCGTTCGTCGGCCAGGCTGGCCAGCTGCTGACGAAGATCATCGAAGCCATCGATCTTCGGCGCGAGGACGTGTTTATTGCCAACGTCCTCAAGCATCGTCCTCCGGGTAATCGGAATCCGCTGCCGGAAGAGGTGACGGCGTGCTCGCCGTATCTGGTCCGCCAGATCGAGCTCATCCGACCCAAAGTCATACTGGCGCTGGGCACCTTCGCCGCCCAAACTCTCCTCGAGACGAAGCTCACGATCGGCAAGCTGCGCGGCCAGATCCACCGCTACCACGGCGTGCCGCTCATCGTGACGTATCACCCCGCCGCGCTGCTCAGGAACCCCGCCTGGAAGCGCCCCACCTGGGAAGATGTCCAGCTCGCCCGCCGAATACTCGATCGCGCCGGCCCCACCCGGACGTGACCCCTACCGCGACCGGCGTCCTCCCTACTCGGAGGACGCCGAGCAGGCGGTACTCGCGGCGATGCTCATCGACCAGGATGCGGTCATGCGCGCCATGGAGGTCGTCGACGACTCCATGTTCTACGCCGAGCGGCATCGCAAGCTGTTCCGCGGCATGGTATCGATCACGGAGCGCGGCAGTGTCGTCGATCCGCTCACGCTCGCCGACGAGTTGCAGCGCCGCGGCGATCTCGACGGCGGCGGCGGCAAGGACTACATCGGCTTCCTCGTCGACGCGGTGCCGACGTCGGCGAACGTCGAGTACCACGCCAAGATCGTCAAGGAGAAGGCGCTTCTTCGCCGGCTGATCGAGGTATCGACGGAGATCGTCGGCGAAGCGTTCCGCGGCGGGCACACGGCCGACGAGCTGCTGGATCTGGCCGAGCAGAAGATCTTTCAGGTGGCCCAACAGCGGACCAGCGAGGGCTTCTCGCGCATCAAGGAGCTGCTGTGGCCGACGATGGAACGCATCGAGGCCATTCATGCCGGCGGCGAGTCCATCACCGGCATCGCCAGCGGCTTCGGTGATCTCGACGATCTCACCTCCGGCTTCCAGCCGTCGGACCTGATCATCGTCGCGGCGCGTCCGTCGATGGGCAAGACTGCGTTCGTGCTCAACATCGCGCAGCATGCGGCCATCGAGAAGGATCGCAAGGTCGCGTTCTTCTCGCTCGAGATGAGCAAGGAGTCGCTCGTGCAGCGCATGCTCACTTCGGAAGCGCGCATCGATGCGCAGAAGCTGCGGAAGGGGATGCTGCGCGACGACGACTTCCCACGCCTCGCGCGCGCCGCGGGCATCCTCACGCACGCGCCGATCTGGATCGACGACAGCGCTGGGATCACGCTGCTCGAGATGCGCTCCAAGGCGCGCCGGCTCAAGGC
>JBDSDB010000181.1:0-2064 GCA_039920785.1 Gemmatimonadaceae bacterium | reverse complement strand
CCTCTTGGCCGATTTCCTGGAGCCGCTCGCCCTCTCGCAGTACCGGCTGGCGCAGGACATCACCGTGCCGCCGCGCCGGATCAACGAGATCGTGCACGGCAAGCGGGCGATCAGTGCGGACACGGCGCTGCGCCTGGCGCGGTACTTCGGCACGACCGACCGATTCTGGCTCAACCTGCAGGCGCGGTTTGATCTGGAGCAGCAGCGCGATCTGTTGGGGGCGCGACTCATCAAGGAAGTCCGCATCCTCGAGCGGGCAAGCTAACGAGTCATTGGAGCAGTCAAGCGAGCCAATGATGGCGGCGGCTTCGCCGCCGCTCTTATATGTTCGCTTGCAGCTCAATTCTGGCGTTGACCGCACTGAGAATGGTCGTGGGGCACATGGACTGGTGTGAGCCGCCGCCCGAGGCGTATTCCCGCGTGACGAATCCGGAGCGCTTCCGCCCCGTGCACGGGCATGCGCTGGACCTGCTCGCGCGGCTGCAATCCACCTACAACGTGACTGCCAGCCCCACCTTCGAGCTCCTTCCCGGGATCATGCAGCCGTTCGAGCACGCCCGGCCGCCGGTGACGCTCACGCCAGCCGTGCCGGGGGCGGGCCCGCTCTCGGTGGCGTTCACCGCGTTCCCGAGCCTCCTTGTGCGCGCCGGTCGCTGGTACGGCACCTCGTTCCCCGTCTGCGGCTGCGATGCCTGCGGCGGGGGCGCCGCCGAGGAAGCCTGCCGCCTCGACGAGCTGGTCGGACACCTCGTTGCGGGACACTTCGCTGAGGAGGTTCGCTTCCCGTTCCTCGGCGAGGCGCGCCTCTCGTACGCGTTCGGTCCCCTGGCCGGCACCACGCGCCAGGGCGCCCACGCGGAGGGCTGGGGTACGATCTCGCGCGACCTCGCCCGGACGCTCGTCGGTAGCGGCGCCCGCCGGATGGCGTGGCAGCCGTGGCCGCGCCGGCACCCGCACGCGGCCGACTCTGCGCCTGCGGTCTAACCCGACTCTATGAGATTGAAAGTCATGTGCGCTGGGGGTTCTTGATTGCTCGCTGAGACCTCGCGCTGAGCACAGCTTCACCGCATCTCTTTGCGGAGGCTGTCATGACGTTCGTCGGATTCGATGTATATAAGCGCTATATCACGGCCTGCGCCCTCGACGAGGCCGGCGTCATGCTCGCCGAGGTCCGGCAGTTGTCGACCGCCGTCGAGGCCGTGCTCGCGTGGCTCGGCGCGCTGCCGGGCCCCGTGACCGTTGGGATGGAAGCCACGTTGTAGTGGGAGTGTCTCGCGATGCCATTGTGCGAGGCGGGACACGCGGTGCAGGTCGCCCACGCGTTCCACGTCAACCTGATCTGGCAGGCGCGCGCGAAGACCGATCCGATCGATGCGCGGAAACTCGCCGAACTGTTGCGCGTGTCGCTGTTCCCGGCGATCTGGCTCCCGGACCTCGAGACACGACGGCGGCGACGACTCCTGCGGGGACGAGCCTTTCTGGTGCAAGAGCGCACGCGGCTCAAGAGCCGGATCCACGGCCATCTGACCGCGGAGAACTTGCTCGCGCCGGGGAGCGACGTCGAGCGCGCCGCCAAAGCGAATCCGGTGGTGACGCAGCTGACCACGATGCCAAGCGCACGACGGCGTCGGTCATCCTCGGGTTGCCGGCACGTTCGCGCGCGTACTCGGTCACTACGTGCGTGTCGTGAATGCGCTCAGCCTGATGGACGCGCTGCGCAAGATGACGATCAGTCCCGCGCGACGAGTGGAGCACCGTGTCCCTGCACTGGGCTCCAAAGGACGGCTCCAGCAAGGGGCGGATGCCGACATCGTCATGTTCGACCCGGTGCACATCATCGACCGGGCGACCTATCGTGAGCCTACCCTCCCCCGGTGGGCATCCCAGACGTCGTGGTGAACGGCACCGTTGTGGTTCGCGATGGGCAGCTCGGGACAGACGCGCAGATCGCGATGGTGGAGGCGGAGCACGGCATCGCCGTCATTCCATCGTTCGGCGTGCCCGCCTGCCGGACCAGGCGAGTCGTGATGAGCCGCCTGATCAACCCGGTGGTGACGCTCGACT
>JBDSDB010000180.1:0-4524 GCA_039920785.1 Gemmatimonadaceae bacterium | reverse complement strand
CCGCACGCTCGACGATTGCGACCGGATGATCTCGTACGTGCCCAAGGCGAAGACTGCGGCGGTGATCGGCGGCGGACTGCTCGGGCTCGAGGCGGCGCGTGGGCTGCTCGAGCGCGGGCTCGACGTGCACGTGGTGCATATCCGCTCGCACCTCATGGAGATGCAGCTCGACTCGCCCGCGGGCGTGATGCTCAAGGGAACGCTCGAGGACATGGGCGTCACGGTACATCTCGACAAGCAGACATCGGCCGTGCTAGGCGAGCACAACGTCGAGGGGCTCGCCTTCGCCGACGGCACGACGCTGCCGTGCGACATGGTCGTCGTCTCGGCCGGCATCCGCCCGAACGTTGCGCTGGCCATCGACGCGGGCCTCCTCGTGGAGCGTGGCATCGTCGTCACCGACGAGCTGCGCTGCCCGGGCGACGCGAGCGTGTTCGCCATCGGAGAGTGCGCGCAGCATCGCGGTCAGCTCTATGGGCTCGTCGCTCCGCTGTGGGAGCAGGCGAAGGCACTCGCGGACCGGTTGTCGGGCCGTATCCCCGACGCGGTGTACACCGGTTCGCGCGTGTCGACGAAGCTGAAGGTGATGGGCGTGGATCTGGCCGTGATGGGCGATCAGGAGCCGTCCGACGCGAGCGACGAGGTCGTGACCTACAGCGAGCCGACGCGCGGCATCTACAAGAAGCTCATCGTGCGCAACGGACGCCTCGGCGGCGCGATCCTGCTCGGCGACGCCGGCGCGGCGCCGATGCTGTTGCAGGCATTCGACCGCGGGTCCGAGCTGCCCGACAATCGAGCCGAGCTGCTCTTCCAGCTCAGCGCCGCGGAGAGCGCCACCGGCGTGATCGACCTTCCGAGCTCGGCGCAGATCTGCAACTGCAACGGCGTGTCGAAGGGCGCGCTCGTGGCCGCGGTGGAAGCGGGTCACTGCACGCTCAAGTCGCTGTGCGAAGCGACGCGCGCCGGCCTGGGTTGCGGCGCGTGCAAGCCGCAGGTGCAACAGGTGCTGGAGTTCGCGGCGGGCGATCTGGTTCGCGAGGATCCGTCGGTGCACTTCTACGTGCCCGGCGTGCCGCTCAGCAAGGCGGACCTGGTGAAGGCCGTGCGCGAGCGCAACCTCAAGAGCGTGTCCGCGGTGTTCGCGCATCTCGCGGGCGGTCACGAAGATCCCGCGAGCAAGGCGGGGCTCTCGTCGCTGCTCCGCACCATCTGGAGCGCCGAGTACGACGACGAGCGTGATGCGCGCTTCATCAACGATCGCGTGCACGCGAACGTGCAGAAGGACGGCACGTTCACGGTCGTCCCGCGCATCTTCGGCGGTGTGACGTCGGCGGCCGAGCTGCGCCGCATCGCCGACGTCGCCGAGAAGTATGCCGTGCCCATGGTGAAGATCACGGGCGGCCAGCGCATCGACCTCGTCGGGGTGAAGAAGGAAGAGCTGCCGGCGATGTGGCGCGAGCTCGGCATGCCCTCGGGCCACGCGTACACGAAGTCGTTCCGCACGTGCAAGACGTGCATCGGCTCCGAGTACTGCCGCTACGGTATTGGCGACAGCACGACGCTCGGTGTGCAGATCGAGCGGCGCTATCAGGGAATCGAGACGCCGGCGAAGCTCAAGCTCGCGACCGCGGGTTGCCCGAGGAACTGCTCCGAGGCGACGACCAAGGACGTGGGCGCTGTGGCGATCGAGGGCGGCAAGTGGGAGATCTACGTCGGCGGCGCGGCGGGCGTTCACGTGCGCAAGGGCGACATCCTCGTCGTCGTCGATTCGCACGACAAGGTGCTGACGTACATGGGTCGCTTCATGCAATACTATCGCGAGCACGCGAAGTATCTGGAGCGCACGTACGACTTCGTGCCGCGCGTCGGCATCGACAAGCTGCGCAGCATCCTCCTCGACGATTCGGAAGGGATCTGCGCCCAGCTCGACGCGGCCATCGAGGCGGCCGTCGACGCGTACGTGGATCCGTGGCAGGAAGCGGTGGATCCCGTGCATCCGTCGCAGTTCGCCGACCTGCTCGAGCCGGTTGGCGCGGTGGCCGGTCCGGCGTGGAAGGCGCCCGAATGAGTGCGACCCCCACCTCGACGGATCTCGTGCTCGCGCGCGTGGACCTCGGTCCGATCGACCGCATCCCACCCGGCGAGGGCCAGACCTTTCTCGTCGGTGAGCGCGAGATCGCCGTGTTCCGCACGCGCGAGGACACCGTATATGCGACGCAGGCGCGGTGCCCGCACAAGGCCGGACTGCTCGCCGACGGACTCGTAGGCGGGGGCAAGGTCATCTGCCCGTTGCACTCGTACAAGTTCGACCTGGCGACGGGCACGCCGCTCGGCAACAACTGCGCATCGCTCCGCACGTATCGCTCCGAGGTGACGGTCGAGCGACGCGTCATCGTGTGGGTCATGCAGCCAACGAGCAGCGACTGGAACACCGGCGCATGAGCCGCCTCGGCGGCGCGCGCATCGCGTTGCTCGAGGCGCGCCTCGCCTCCGAGCTCGCCGACCTCGTGCGCCGCGAGGGCGGCGAACCTGTGTGCGCGCCCGCCGTCACCGAGGCGCCGGTCGACGTGACGGCGCTGATCCCGGTGATCATCGAGGACATCCGGCGCGGCCAGAGCGAGATCGTCGTCTTCCTCACGGGCGCCGGACTGAACGCGCTGATCGAACAGGCCGAGCAGACAGGCACACTGTCGGCGCTGACGGACGCGTTCACGCGCGTCACCACCGTCTGTCGCGGACCCAAGCCCGCCGCGGTGCTGCGGCGCATTGGCGTCCCGGTTAGCGTGAACGCTGCAGCGCCGCACACGACCGCCGAGCTGCTCGCGGTGATGCCGGCCAGCGCGGTGAGCGGCAAGGGCGTCGTGCTGCTCCACGACGGCGGCGGCAACCCGCTCCTCGTCGACGCGCTGCGCCTGCGCGGCGCGTGGGTGGAGGAGGTGCGCTCGTACGAGTGGCGCCTCCCCGACGACATCGCGCCCATCGAGCGGCTGGTCGAGGAGCTGATCGACGAACGCGTCGACGCGATCGCGTTCACGAGCCAGGTGCAGATCCGTCATCTGTTCGAAGTGGGCGCGCGACTGAACCGCAGTGCCGCGCTGCTCTACGCGCTTCGACATCGCACCGTCGTCGGTTCCATCGGACCCACGTGCTCCAATGCGCTCTCCGAGCTGGGCGTGCCGCCGCACGTCATCGCCTCGCCGCCGAGGATGCGTCCACTCATCACCGCGATCGGAGAGTACCTGGCGGCCAGACAACCACACACCATCATCGAGGGTACGTCATGAAGCCCGCAGCAAGGACTTCCGCGAGCCAGCCGACGCGAGTGAACGGTCACAAGCCGACCGTGTTCGCCGCGTTCCTGCACTTCGATCTCAGCTTCATGATCTGGGTGCTGCTCGGCGCGCTCGGCGTGTCGATCAGCGAAGGGCTCGGGCTCAGTGCGGCGCAGAAGGGCCTGATGGTAGCGACGCCGATCCTGAGTGGCTCGCTCATGCGCATCCCACTCGGCCTGCTCAGCGACAGGTTCGGCGGGCGACGAATCGGTATCGCGATGCTCCTGCTGCTGTTCGTGCCACTCGTCATCGGATGGCAGTCCGGCACGTCACTCACCACGCTGTTGAGCGTGGGCCTCATGCTCGGCGTGGCCGGTGCGTCGTTCGCCGTCGTGTTGCCACTGGCCAGCCGTTGGTATCCGCCAGAGCGGCAGGGCCTCGTCATGGGCATCGCCGCGGCGGGGAACAGTGGCACGGTCGTGGCCAACCTCGTCGCTCCCCGCGTCGCGGCGCACGTCGGGTGGCACAACGTGCTCGGCCTGACGATGATCCCGTTGGCGCTCGTGCTCGTGGTCTTCTCGCTCCTCGCGAAGGACAGCCCAAATCGCGCGCCGAAGCAGACGGTCGCCAGCTATCTCACGGCGCTGCGCGTGCCGGAGCTCTGGTGGTTCTGTTTGTTCTACAGCGTCACGTTCGGTGGTTACGTCGGGTTGAGCAGCTTCATGCCGATCCTGCTGCGCGACCAGTACCACGTGGCGGCCGTGACGGCTGGCTATCTCACCGCGCTGGCCGCGCTCGCGGGGAGCGCGCTACGACCCGTGGGTGGATACGTGGCCGACCGCATCGGGGGCGTGCGGCTGCTCTCCGTGCTGCTCATCGGCATCGCGACAACGTACCTCCTCGCCTCGCGGATCCCGGGGATCACATCGATGGTCGCCATCCTCGTGACGTCCATGGTGTGTCTCGGACTCGGCAACGGCGCGGTGTTCCAGCTCGTGCCGCAGTGCTTCCGCGGCCAGATCGGGATCGCCACCGGGATGGTCGGCGCCATCGGCGGCCTCGGCGGATTTTTCCTGCCCACACTGCTCGGCCAGATCAAGCAGTCCACCGGATCGTTCCAGATCGGCTTTGTCGTGTTGGGCAGCGTGGCGCTCGCCGCGCTCGTGCTGCTCCGCGTGCTGATGGCGACGAACGAGCTCTGGAGAACGTCGTGGCGGAGGTCGGAGATGATCGGTGCGGCTACTCGGCGGGC
>JBDSDB010000179.1:0-4582 GCA_039920785.1 Gemmatimonadaceae bacterium | reverse complement strand
GTCGGGATCATCCCCGTCTCCACCTCGATCGCGCGCACGCCGACGCGAATTTTCGAGAGATAGCTCGCCCGAACACCATAGCCCTTCTCCTCTCCGCCGATCTTCTCGAGTTCCATGGTGATCGCGTTGAGAAAGAGCGCGAGCGCGATGAACAGCGCCGACGCGGCGACGACGGACAGCAGCATCAGAACCGTGAAGACGTTCATCGGTTCCACCGAGGTCCGAGGACGCAGGCGGGACAGCCGGGGCAGTCCGTTGCGTGCGCCGTGATCGCGCTCGTGGCGCCGATGATGCCGACCGCCGAGGTCAGGATCGCCGCCGCGCCGGCATTCGTTTTTTCCAGCAGCACGAGCTGGATGGTGTTGTTGGCGATGCGCTGCCCGACGTTCCAGATGAGCGACACGCCGGCCTCGATGTCGTGCGCCGCGCGCAGGATGAGCGTGAGCAACGTCGCCACGACGACCAGCACGACGGTGAACACGACCAGCGTGACCGTCCAGATGGTCTTGATGGTGTCGGGCGAGGGATGGGTCACTTGCATGTCGCGGCCTCCCGGTCAGCGTGCGCCAGCATGCGACTCGAGCGCGGCGGCGAGCGCGCCCCCGTTCTGCTCGATGTGCCGCACGGTCGCCAGCATCTCGCCGGCGACTTCGTTGGTGGTCTCGAGCGCCCAGATGGGCATGGTGCTCTCACGAATGCGCTGCGCCGCGTGCAGCGCGCGCACCGCTTCGGCATGAATGCCGCGCGCCGTTCGCCAGATGACGATGAGCAGCACCGCGGCCACGAGGATGATCGCCGTGGCGACTCCCATCCAGATCCGCCACGCGGACCACAGCTCGGCATCGGTCATTTGCCCTCCGAGACGCTCGTGTCGTGATAGTCGCTCGGCTTGCCGGGCCGAGTGCCGCCCCACAACCACTCTTCCTCACCGGGACGTCGGCCCGGCTTGCGCGCGCCCCAGTGCTGCCATTTCTGGTAAAAGAACTCCATCGCCTTCAGCCCCATCGTGCCGCCCGGCAGGTTCGCCCACCCGCTCGGCACTTCGTTCTTCACGTCCCACACATGCTCGCGGCTCGCGTGCCGGTTGCTCAGTCGTCGCAGTCGGCGGATCACGCCGCCGACGCCGTGCGACATCGTCGTGGAGATGATGCCGCCAGGCGGTGCCTTGTAGAACGGTGAGAACTTGTCGGGAAAGCCTGGCATCGTGCACGCGATGCACACGCCGCCCGCCTCCATGCAGCCGCCCATGTGGTTGATCGCGCCGCGCTTGACGATGTTGCAGTTGACCACCGGTCCCCAGCATCCGATCTCGACGAGACACTCCGGTCCACCGTACTCGGTGGCGAACACGCCCTCCTCGTAATAGCCGGCGCGCGTGCAGCCGCGATGCACTGTCTCGCCGTACAGCCACGACGGTCGACCGAGCTCGTCGAACGCGGGCAGCGGTCCGAGCCCCTGCAGAAAGAGCAGGATGGCGAACACCGTCTCGGTGAAGTTGTCGCCCTGCGGTGCACAGCCGGGGATGTTGATCACGGGGAGGCCGAACGCGCTGCGATAGTCCTTACCGAGGAAGTCCATCACGCTCATCGCGCCGGTGGGATTGCCTTCGGCGGACGGGATGCCTCCCCAGGTGGCACACGTGCCGATGGCGATCGTCGCCGCCGCGCCGGGCGCGAGGCGGCTCAGCCACTCCGTCGTCGGCACGAGGTGACGCGGCCCATCCTCCGCCTCGCCCGGCATGACCTCGGAGCCCATCGCCGACCAGTAGCCGCCGGTGCGCGCGGCGATCCGCTCGTCCGGCACCGAGCCCTCGAACACGACGACGTACGGGTCGCCGAGGGTGCCCGCGTGCGCGTCCTTGAACGACTGCATGAACTCCTCGCCCGCCTCCACCGAGAGCACGGGATGATGCAGCAGCATCTTCGGCATGGCCGGGACCGTGCCAGTCAACAGCCCTTCGATCCCGGGATTCGTCGCGCCGGCCACCGTGATCGTGCAGCCGTCGCACGACATCCCCGCCATCCAGAACACGTGAATGGTCTTGAGCGGTCCGAGTGGGAGTCGTTCGCGCTTCTCCTGCGGAAGCGTCTCCGCGATCGAAGGCTGGCCGCCGCGTATCTGTTCGCCCGTTGCCGTCATCGAGGTACTCCTGAGTATTGCCGCATGGCTAGCAGATCCGCGGAAGCGGGTCGCCCACGAGCATGTCGAGCACGCGCGACCCGCCGATCCCCGTCCGCAACAGCACCATCCCCACCGGTTCCGACTGCACCACTCCGACGATCGCCGCGTCGCGTCCGAGCGGATGCGCCCGCAGCGCCGCGAGCGCGGCGTCCGACTCCGCGGCGGGCACGATCGCGACGAGCTTGCCCTCGTTGGCGATGTGCAGCGGGTCGAGCCCGAGGATCTCGCACGCGCCGCGCACCGGCTGGCGCACGGGTACGCGCTCCTCGTCGACGGCGATGGCGACGCGCGCTCGGCTCGCGATCTCGTTGAGCGTGGTCGCCACGCCGCCCCGTGTCGGATCCTTGATGGTGCGCGTGTTCGGCGCGGCCGCGAGCAACGCCGTCACGAGCGTGTGCAGCGGTGCGCTGTCGCTCTCGATGTCCGCCTCCAGCTCGAGCGCCTCGCGCGCGAGCATGACGGCCATGCCGTGGTCGCCGACGTAGCCGCTCACCAGCACCACGTCGCCCGCGCCCACGTCGTCGATCGAGAGTCGCATCCCGTCGTCGATCACGCCGACGCCGGTCGTGTTCACGAAGAGCTGATCGGCCTTGCCGCGGTGCACGACCTTGGTGTCGCCCGTGACGATGGGCACACCGGCCGCCGCCGCCGCGCGCGCCATGGAATCCACGACGCGGCGCAGGACGCCCATGTCGAGCCCCTCTTCGAGGATCAGTCCGACCGAGAGCGCGATGGGACGGGCACCGGACACGGCGAGATCGTTGATCGTGCCGTGCACCGCCAGCGTGCCGATGTCGCCGCCCGGGAAGAACAGCGGGCTCACCACGTACGAGTCGGTGGTCATGGCCAGCCGCGCGCCGCCGCGACTCGAGTCGAAGACGGCGGCATCGGCATCTCCGTCGAGCAGCGGATTGCGAAACGCCGGCAGGATGAGCGACTCGATGAGGGCATGGCTCGCCTTTCCGCCCGCGCCGTGGCTCAGCGTGATGTGCGCGTCGCGCAGCCGCGGTTCCGTGTCGCGCACCACGCGTGCGCGCTCCATGCGGCTCAACTGCACGGGCAGCGAGCTCTCGATGCGTCCGCCCGTCATGCGGGCACCGCCGTCGCGGAGTCTGTCGCCCCTCGACGCATGAGCGAGTACCGCCCGTAGTTGTAGTACGCGGCACACGCGCCCTCGGGCGACACCATGCACGAGCCGATCGGCGTCTCGGGCGTGCAGGCCGCGCCGAACACCTTGCACTGCCACGGCTTGATGACGCCCTTGAGCACCTCGCCGCACTGGCAGGCCTTGGGGTCGGTCACGCGCAGGTTGGGCACGGCGTGGCGCAGCTCTGCGTCGAACGACGCGAACTCCGGACGCAGCGTGAGCGCGCTCTGCGAGATGAAGCCGAGTCCGCGCCATTCGAAGAAGGGGCGCAGCATCATCGTCTCGCTCAGGATCTCGAGCGCGCGACGGTTCCCCTCGGGGCGGACGACGCGCGCGTATTGGTTCTCCACCCGCATCGGGCCGCCGTCGAGCTGGCGCAGCAGCATCACGATGGATTGCAGGATGTCCGCGGGCTCGAAACCGGTGACGACGATGGGCAGCCCGTAGTCGCGGGGGATGAACTCGAACGGCGCGAGCCCGATGATCGTCGACACGTGCCCCGGGCCGATGAAGCCGTCGAGCTCCATCCCCGGTGAGTCGAGGATCGCCTTGATTGCCGGGATGATCGTGACGTGGTTGCAGAAGACGGAGAAGTTCGTGAGCCCCTCGTCGCGCGCGCGGAGCAGCGTGGCGGCGGTGGACGGGGCCGTCGTCTCGAAGCCGACGGCGAAGAACACGACCTCGCGCCCCGGATTGTTCCGCGCCAGCGTCAACGCGTCGAGCGGCGAGTAGATGAAACGCACGTCCGCGCCGTCCGCCTTCGCGTCGAGCAGACTGCCATTGGAGCTCGGCACCCGCATCATGTCGCCATAAGTGGCGAAGATCACGCCGGCCGTGCGCGCGATCGCCATCGCGTCGTCGATGCGCCCCATCGGTATCACACACACCGGACACCCCGGTCCGTGCACGAGCTCCACGTTCTCCGGCAGCAGGTCCTGCAAGCCGTGCTTGTAGATGGCGTGCGTGTGGCCGCCGCACACCTCCATGAGCTTCACCCGCCGCCCTGCCGCGAGCCGCTCGATCTCGGCGCCGAGCTTCGCGATTCCACCTGGCTCGCGGTACTCGTCCACGAAGCGCATCGTCACGCGGACGCCTCCCGTCGCGCCGCGAGCGCCGCCTGCGTGAGTTCGAGCAGCGAGTGCCACAGCGTCGCATGGCCTTCCTGGATGCGCGGTACGAACTCGTGCCGCGCCACGAAGCAGAAGTCCGCGCGGCCGTCGCGCCGGATCTCGCCTCCATCATAGCCGGTGAGCG
>JBDSDB010000178.1:0-25622 GCA_039920785.1 Gemmatimonadaceae bacterium | reverse complement strand
CTTCACGCGGTAGCGCCCCTGATCGTCGATGTAGGCATAGTCGCCGCCGGCGGTCTCGAGCCGCGCCGTGATGATGCCGGCGAGCTTGGGGATGGCGGTGGTGCGCGGCGGACGGAACGGGGTGCCGGCCAGGATACTGCTGAAGCGCGCACGATAGGTGGGCGTGACTTCTCGATCGAGCCCGCTCCCGAACGCCGCACGCTGCGAGCCCTCGTGCTCCACTCTGGTCAGCAGATAGTCGGCGTTGAAGTCCGGTCGAAAGTGCTTGGCCAGCGCGAACACGCAGCCGGCGCCGAGGGCGGGACAGCTGGTCTCGCCCGAGAAGACGCGACGGCTCGCGTCGAACTCCTCGCTGCGCACCCGCGCGAGCTGATCGCCCTGCTTCGCATCCTTGAAATGCTCGCCGTAATCGTAGAAGACGCCAGGCATGTTGCCCTCGACCTTTGCCTTCGCCACCAGCCGAGTTTCCGGCGTGCGGTAGTTGTAATCCTTGAGGATCACCTTGCCCGTCACGAGCTGCCGCTGGGCCCTGAACTCGTGCACGGCATCGATGTCCTCGGCCGACATCAGACCGGCCCCCGCGTGGTACTCGAGCGAACGCTCGCCCGGGATGTCAGGGCTCTCGCCGCGGTCGTCGGTGAACACGATCACCTCGCCGCCATCGTCGGAGTGATCGAAGAAATAGTAGATCCCCTCGTGCTCCAGCAGGCGCTGCACGAAGTCGAGATCGCTCTCGCGATACTGCACGCAGTACTCGCGCGGCGAGAGCTTGCCACGCAGCGCGAACCGGAAGTCGCGCGCGGCAAGGCCGGCCTGCTTGAGCACCTCCCCCACGATCTCATCGACGCGCAGGTTCTGGAACACCCGGCACTGCTGCGAGAGCGACAGCAGCCAGAGCCGAGGAACGAGCGTGGCCTCGTATGAGTAGTGGCCCGACGTGTACGCGCCCTGCCGGAAATCCGACACCACACCTTGCACGGAGACGGTCTCGCCGTCCCGCTGCATCAGGCGAAGTGTCGCCGGACTGCCCAGCACTGCATCCAGGTCGATCTCGGCATCGGTCGACACGAGATGCACCACGAATCGAAAGGTCCGCGAGATCTCCTCGGCGCCACTGAACTCGGCAACCTGCCACGCGTCCTTCGCCGCGGCGCTGGACTCGAAGAAGAAGCGGCTCTGGTTGGTCGGTATCATGGTGGCGGACATGTCTCTACTCCTCAGGTATGGACGGCGTATTCGGCAATCGGCGACGACGCTTCAACCAGCGGTACGTATTCGTCGACGTTCGGCACCGCCGCGAAATCGGAGAAGGTGTACGTAAGTGCCCCTCCTTCGCCGAGCCCGAGGGTCAGGATGTCAGACGCTGCATCATCGGCGGGCCGGAAGAGCAGGGCTCGCGAGGCCTGGGGCAGAATGGAGCGATCGATGATGGCGTCGACGTTTCTAGCGCCAGCCTCGACCTCCGTGCAGCGCGCGACGATCCACTCCACGACGCTTTCGTCGTAGACGAGCGCCACATCGTGTGCCTGGCGGATCCGCTCTGCCACGCGATCGAGCTTGAGCCGTACGATGCTCTGCATCGTCGCGCCATCGAGGGGATAGAAGGGGACGATGCGCATCCGGCCCAGCAGCGCCGGGGCGAAGCGCTGCAGGAGGAGCAGTCGCGCCATCTCGCGCATCGTGTCCGGATCAGGCCGGCCGTCGTCGCCGGCACACGCCTCGTGGAATTCGTCGGCGCCCACGTTCGACGTCAGCATGATGACGGTGTTCTTGAAATCGATCTCGCGTCCCTCACCGTCACGCATGAAGCCCTTGTCGAACACCTGATAGAAGAGATTCATCACGTCTCCGTGCGCCTTCTCGACCTCGTCGAGCAGTACGACGCTGTACGGACGCTGCCGCACCGCTTCGGTCAACACGCCCCCCTCGCCGTAGCCCACGTATCCGGGGGGCGATCCCTTGAGCTGCGCGACGGTGTGGGGCTCCTGGTACTCGGACATGTTGATCGTCACCAGGAAGCGCTCGCCGCCGAACAGCAGCTCGGCGATCGCGCGCGCGCACTCGGTCTTCCCCACCCCGCTCGGACCAATGAGAAGGAACACGCCCAACGGCGCGTCGGGATTGGCGATGCCCGCCTTGCCGATTCGCAGCAGGTCGGCCAACTCGCCGATCGCTTCCTCCTGACCGAGTACGCGCGGCCGCAGGTGGGTCTCGAGATCGAGGATGCGCGCTGCGTCATCCTTGAGCATCGCACCAACGGGAATGCCCGTCCAATCGGCAACCACCTGCGCCGCCGTGCTCGCATCCACGGTCACGGGCACCATCGGCGTGTCGCCCTGCAGCGCGGCTAGCTCGCCGCGCAGATGCATCAGCGACATGAGGTCGCCATCGGTGCCGTTCCCGGACTGTCGCCCAAGCTGTTCACGCAGATCGATGATCCGCTGCGCCAACGCCGACTCGGCCTTCCACCGGTCGTTGAGCACGACACACTGGGCAAGCAGCTCCTCACGCTTCTGACGCAACGGCACCACAGTGTGCTCGTCAGCCAGCAACCCGGTCACCGAATCGCGCTCCACGGCGGCGATGCGGGTATCGAGATCGAGGATGCGACGCTCGAGATCGTCCAGCGACGGAGGCTTGGTGGTCTGGGCCATGCGAACACGCGCGCACGCCGTATCGAGTAGATCGACCGCCTTGTCGGGAAGCTGACGACCGCTGATGAACCGCGCCGCAAGCTTCACCGTTGCGCTCACCGCGTCATCGGGAATCTGCACGTGATGATGCCGCTCGTAGATCGCCTTGATCCCGCGCAGGATCGTCGTCGCCACTTCGATGGACGGCTCCTCGATCTTGACGGGCTGAAACCGGCGCTCCAGTGCCGCGTCGCGCTCGAAGTACTTCTTGTACTCCGACCAGGTTGTCGCCGCGATGGTGCGCAGCTCGCCGCGGGCCAGCGCCGGCTTGAGCAGGTTGGCCGCGTCGCTGGTGCCGGCGGCCCCGCCGGCCCCGATCAGGGTGTGCGCTTCATCGATGAACAGGACGATGGGTCGGGGAGATTCGCGCACCTCGCGGATGACCGACTTGAGCCGGTTCTCGAACTCTCCCTTGACTCCCGCTCCCGCCTGCAACAACCCGAGGTCGAGCGAATGAATCGCCACCGACGACAAGCTCTCGGGGACGTCGCCGTGCGCGATGCGCATGGCCAGCCCTTCCACCACCGCTGTCTTCCCCACGCCGGCTTCACCCACCAGCACCGGATTGTTCTTGCGACGCCGGCTCAGGATGTCGATGATCTGCCGGATCTCCACATCCCGACCGAACACGGGATCGATCTCGCCGGCGCGCGCCCGCGCCGTGAGGTCCAGGGTGTAGCGCGCCAGTGCCGTCTCTCGCGCGTCACCCTCGGCCACGTCGACACCGGCTTTCCCCTCGGCCTGTACGGCGTTGCCCGCGGTCGTGGCGGCCGGTGTCTCCGATGAGCCATCGAGAATCTCATGGTACCGGGCGCGCAGGTCGTCCTCCGACAGCGCCACGATCGAGAGCATGTACGGCTCCAGGCGAAGCGCTGGAGCGGCCAACATCGCCTCGAGCAGATTGGCGGAGCGCACCTCCACCTGGCCATGGTAGAGTGAGGCGATGAGCCACGCTTCTTCCATGAGCTGCAGCAGTGTGGGCGAGACCGTCGGCCGGCCGGCACTGCCAGTGCGAAATTGCTCGAGACGCAGCAGCAATGCATCCCAGCTGTCGGTGTCGGAGATGCCGAAATGACGAAGGATGCGCGGAATGTCGCCCGATCCATCCTCCAGCATCTTCACCAACAGGTGCTCGAGCGAGACCTCGTAGTGCGTACGCACGCTGGCGAATCGGATGGCGTTCTCCAGCCATTCCATCAGCCGGGGGTCCAACTTGGCGAGCAGCCTGCGCGGATCTTTCGTCAGCATGTGCCGGCACTCCTGAAGTCGATCGATCGCGTCGATCGAACATGAAGTTCACGCATACGCCACGACCTCGGAAACCATCGTATCGTGAGCTCGTCCCACCCACGTCGTACGCCCGATGCGGTTCGTGGGACTTCCGAGTCGGGTCATGGGAAGTCGAGACGAGTGAATGAGCAGTTCCACGTCGTACGCCAGCCCATCTGGCGCGTACAGCGTCACGAGCTCGTGCAGCGCCTGTGCATCTCTCTTCCCAGGTCGCAGCTGTTCGAACTGCTCCCACGTCATCGGCCCCAACACGATGCGGAAGCTGCCGGAGGCATCCAGCAGGCGCCGGCCTATCCAGGTCGTGACGCCGAGCACGGCCCGTTCGCCGCGCTGTCCCAGCTGCGGCCGTGTGGGCGCTTCGATCCACCGTGGCATGTTCTCCTGAACGCGCACCGCGATCGCCGGGATGAGCGTGGCGACGAGTCGCGTCAGGCCATCGACGTTTCGGACGGCGTTGCGAAGCACGGCCGCGAAGGGGAGCAACGATTCGCGGGACCCCGTGCCCGCTGGACCGGGCGCGCCGAGGCCGGCGAGACAGAGCGCGCGCTCGGCATCAGTGCCCCTGGCTGCTTCAGAAGCCGCGAGCGAAGGGCGGTACTTGCGCAACGCTTCGTACAGCAGGGCGTAGATCCTGTTGCCGAAGATGTCGAGGAAGTCGCGCACGCCCCGACCGTCGTCGTGCGCGTCGCCCAGCGCGACCTTGCCGAAGTACGACGGCAGCGGCGAATCGACACCGTACAGACCGAGAAACGTGACGACCAACTGCGCGCCGGGCTCTCCCCCATCTCGCGCTTCCACCGACCGCACGTCCGCCGCCGGAAAACCCAGCCCTTCGTGCGGCCGGACGCTGATGCGCGGCGCGCCCGGACGGATGCCTCGCGGGGCCAGCCCACCGGGAAAGTGCTGCTCGAGGAGTCGCATCGCCTGGAGAAACTGGAATCCTCCCCGTCCGTCGTCGCCGCCGGACAACAGCGCGGCCAGCGGTCCGGTCGGCGCCATCGCCCCCTCGGGCGCGGTGCATGTCTCGGCGTTCGTCACGGTGTTCGTCACAGGACGGCCTGTGCCCCCCGGTGTGCGTTCCAGACGTACCGCGATCGCGAGGGAACCTGCACGATCGCGAGATGCGCGAACGAGTTGATCGTGGTGTACGCGCGCAACACGTGGCTCAGCACCAGGCCGAACAGGCACACGTCGCCTTCATCGCTGAAGTGCTCCTCGCCGATTTCGAGCTCCGTCTCGCTCCCTCGAATGCACGCGCGCCGATGGACCATCTCGCGGGGACGCGTCGTCACGCTGCGAATGCCCGCGATGCGACGCCGGTTCGCGGCGTCGTCGCTCCAGTCGTAGAGCGTCAGAAGGTCGGCCAGCCCGTCGCGTGAGCCGAGCGAGCGGTGGCCGAGCGACAGATGGGAGATGAGGCGCCAGTACAGCTCACGTTGATTCTGTACGGGGGCGCGCAGGATCCCCGTCGGTTGGACGAGCATCTCGACCGTGGCCACGCGCGGAACGTTTGGACCGAGCTCGCGGATCATCCCCTCACGCAACCGTTCCTGCGGCAGGCTTCCGTTGGTGCATCGCACCTCGAGCGAGACGGTCTCCGGCCGCAGCGCTGCAGCGTCGGCGCCGCCGAGCGTCAGCAAGGTGTCGCGTCGCCCATCCGCGCGAGTGCGCTGGGTGGTGGTGAACCATCGCTCTCTCGTCGGCTCGCGCCCCGTGGCGAGATAGGGCTGGTACGTGTGCCGCCGCCGAGTGCCGTCCTCCTCCCCCGTGACGCGCAGGACGTCGTAGACCTCCACACCCCTGGGCTGTTCCAGATCGCCGATCACTCGATACTCCGACGACCGGTGGTCGACGCGAATGGGATTCGCGTCCTGCGAGAACAGGTTCACCACTGGCGTGCAGAACAGGCGAATCTGCTCGGCCTTGATCTGCTTCCCCTGCGGAAGTGCGCGATCGAAGCGGATCTCGACGTCGAAGCTCGTCATCTTTGGCGTCGCTTGCAGCTGTTCGAGCCCCAGCAGATCCACGAACCAGAACTTCTGGCGGAAGGCCAGATACTCCTGGAGCAGGCGGAAGCCGTGGAATGTGTGGGGCGAATACGGGAGGAGCGCATCGTCGCCCACTCCATCCGGCTCGCCGAATCCGCCAGGGGTGATCCATTGCTGCCCTGTGAGCTCTGTGACAGTCGCGGAGTCGGAGGCCCGCAGCTGGATCTGTGTGACGTGTCGTGTCAAATGCAGATGCAGGAGCGAGGCGAGCGCCCGGTCGGCATGCAGGTACATGCGGAGTGGACTCGGCGAGAGTCGCGCGAACTCGCTGCCCTTACCCATCCGGAACCGCAGCGTCATGGTGGAGCAATCGCTCCTCGGCCATCCCAGCTCGGCGCTCACCAGCTGGAATGGCTGGAGTCGCACTTCCTGCGTCGTCGAGAATCGGCAGACCGTGCCGTCGTCGCCAACGGGGGCGGAGCGCACCTCGGCGCCGCGTGCGATCGTCGTCGACGTGGACACCAGTCCGGCGATGGGCCGAAACTCGAGCACGGACAGGGACGGGACGGGACGCAGCAGATGCGGCCAGAGCAGATTGAGCAGCCCTTCGGTGTACTGCGGCAGCTCGTCGTCGAGACGTTCGCGGATGCGCGCGGTGAGAAAGGCGAAGCCTTCGAACAGGCGCTCCACGTAGGGATCACGATCGGTGAGGCTCCCGAGATTGAGCAGGCTGGCCTCGTCCGGATGCGACTGGGCGAAGAGCTCACCTGCCTCCTGGAGATAGCGCATCTCCTCTTGATAGTACTGCAGGATCCCGGTGCTCATCTCACGCCACGCCTCGGGTATGAATCTCGACGGGCTCGCTGGACCGGATCGTCGTCTGAAAGCGCACTCGTCCGATCTCGTGCATCTCGGCGACGAGCAGGAAGACCAACTGCGCCGAGTCACCTTCGCTGGAATCTCGCTGCACGCGAACGTTGCGTAGCCGCGGCTCATAGCGTTCGACTGCATCACGAATCGCCCCTCGCAGCGCCTCGATCTTTTCATGCGCCGTTGGCGATATGTCCGACAGGTCGGGGAGCCCATACTCCGGCACGTGCGCCATTCCCTTTTGTCGCGCATTGAACAGTCGCCGCAGGTTTCCGAGCACGCTTCTCATTCGCTGCTCCCGTTCGGGGACGTCGGTCACTTGCTCGCCCCCCTCGAAGCGGCCGGTCAGTGCGTCCAACAGTGCGATCTTCACGAGACCGCACGAGCCGCACCGGCCGGCCAGTTCGAGCGTGAAGACACTAGTGCGCCTCGAGCCAGGCGTCGCGCGCCATGATGTTGCCGTCCTTGTACGTCCACTCGATGGCTTCGTAGACGAGGAGGACTTCCTCCTGATGGACGTAGCGCTCCTTCTCCGGGTCCTTGGTGTTCGGCATGAGCGCGCGGACGCCGGCTACCTTCGCGTTCTCGAGCTTGTGCGTGAAGTACTCCGTTTCGGCGCCGGTCTCGTCGATCGCGTACCAGGTGATGGTCACCTCGGTGAGCGTCTCGCCGTTGCAGCAGGCAGCGTAGAGCAGTGGCGACGCGGAGTCGTACGCCTTGGTGAGCTTGAGCGGTCCGTGCACGCGCGTCCCCGTCGGCCGACCCGTTCCCTTGTCGCTCGGCAGGTACACGTTGTGATCGAACTCGATCACCTCGCTCGTTCCCTCGCGACCCTTGATCGCCACTGAGCCCTTCATCTCGCCCGACTTCTTCCCCTTGAACTTCACATAGGCCGGTATTGGCATTTCTCTATCCTCGCAGTACGTGGTTGACCTCGTGCCCTACTTGCCCTTTGGCATCTTGCCGACGAGCGACAGCGTGATGTCCATCCCTTCGATCTGGAAGTGCGGCATGATGCTCATGCCGACTCTGTAGAAGCCCGGATTCCCCTCGATGTCCTGGACCGTGACCTGCCCCGCCCGGAGCGGATGCTTGGCGATCACGTTCTCGGGAGGATTCGGCGTCTCCGTGATGAGCCCCTTGAGCCAACGATTCAACTCGCCCTCGATCATCACGCGGTCCTTCGTGGCACCGATGTTCTCGCGCTGCATCACCTTGAGAAAGTGGGCCATGCGCGAGGCGAGGAAGATGTACGGCAGCCGGGTATTGATGCGCGCGTTTGCCGTTGCCTCCTTCGTGTCGTACTCGATGGGCCGCTGCGCGGAATTGGCCGAGAAGAAGCAGGCGAAGTCGTGATTTTCGTACATGCTGAGCGCAATGAAGCCGTGATTCGCGCACGCGAGCTCCAGGGTCTCGTCGATCAGCAGCTCGGTCGGGATCTTCATCTGCTTGCCATGCCCGACGTCATATAGATGGACGGGCAGGTTCCCCACTTTTCCCCCGGATTCAGGTCCACGGATCTGGACGCACCACCCGTTCTCCACGAACGCACGGTTCAGATTCGCCGCGAACGCCATGGTCGCGTTGCCCCACAGGTAGTTCGCGCCGTCCTTCGCCGACACCTGCTCGGCGTAGTTGAAGCTCTTGACCGGGGTGGTCTCCTCACCGTACGGAAGGCGCAGCAGGAAGCGTGGGAACACGAGGCCCACGTAGCGCGATTCCTCGGTGTCGCGGAACGCGTTCCACTTGATGAAGTCCACACTCTTCATGTACTCCTTCAGGTCGGGCACCTTGCGCCACTCCTCCATCGTCGGCTTCCCGAAGAACTTTGGACCGATTGCCGCGATGAATGGGCAGTGCGCCGCGGCGGCGACCTTGGAGACGGATGAGAGCAGCGCGATGTCCTGCGGAGTGTTCTCGAACTCGAAGTTCGAGATCATCGAGGAGTAGGGGAACGCGCCCGGCTGGTCGTATGCGCGCCTGTAGATCCGCTCGTACAGATCCGATTGAATGAGCTCGGGTGCATCCTCGAACGACTGGGACAGCTCGCCCTTCGTGACCTGGAGGAGCTCCACCCGGGCATTGCGGCGGAAGTCGGTTCGGTCCACGAGGAGCTTGAGCCCTCTCCAGTTCGACTCCAGCGTCTGGAAGGACGGGTGGTGCATCACGTCATCCAGGCGAAGGCTGATCTGCTCGTCCACCTGAGCGAGCATGTGATCGAGCAACTCCTTGTTGATGCGCTCGAGCGGGTGGTCCAACTCCGCGGCCGCGTCGAGGAAGACCTTGAGGGCGGCAGCGACGCGCAAGCCCCTGTTGTCGACTCCTGCGGGCATGGCGTCGTCGAGCCTGTCGATCGCGACCGGATCCCTGGCGACCGGCGCGTCCACGTTGATCAGGCCGAGGATGCGCTCGAGCTGCGGAGTGCTCGGAGGCGCCACGTCGGCGCTCAGCTCCGTCGATTGGGGAGCATCTACCTGTAGTGCGGGGTTTGTCATCAGAACTTCCTCGATTATGAAGGGTCGGCGCGGACGACCGCGCTGGGACGATCTAGCGTGCCGGCTCTGTGGTCCTGGGAATGCTCCGCGTCTGCTCTCCCACTCCGCCCATGATCTGGTCGAGCTCGGACGCGAGCTGCTTGAGCGCTTCTGGATCGCGGACCACCTGCTCCAGCCGCTTCCGGAACTCGGCCGTGCTGATGACGCGATTTCTCAGGTCGGCCAGGAGCTTTCGAGTGGCCACGAGCCGGACGATCTGCGGGACCTGCTTCGCCACCTGCTCGGGGTGAAAGTCCTGAAGCCTCTCGAACTTGAGCTTCACCTTCGTCTCGTTGTCTCCTCCCGCGTTGCGATCGCGGACGAGCAGCTCGGTGCTCACGTCGAGGTTCCGCATCACGCCGTCGAAGTTGTCCTTGTTGATGTTGATCGGCTCGCGCTCGGCGATCGGCGTGTCCGTGGTCCGGCCGGCGTAGTCGCCGAGTGCCATCTGACGGTTTGGAAGCTCGGTCTTCCGCATCGCACCGTCTGTCATTACCTCGACCATCAAGTTGATCCGCCCTGGATTCGACTTGACGATGCTCTGCTGGATGTTGTCGGTCATGGTATTGCTCCTCTATTTGGGGATTCACATGGGGCGCGAGTCGCGCTCGGCTCCGGTCGTTGCACCTCCACACACGTGTCCAGCCGTCGTGTCGCCAGCGGACTACGCCGGACGCCGGACCTCCTGCGCGATGGTGAGTGCGCGCGTCGAGTCCACGCGGCAGATCCTGGCGAACACGCGTTCCATCGAGTCCACGATCTCCGCATTGTCCGAGTTCCGTCCCGCGCGCGTCGCGAGCGTCGAGTAACACGCGTGCTGGCGCGTCCACACCGCGAGGGCGAGGTCGGGTTCCCACTGTTCGAGGCGGTGCAGCTCGATGCTCTCCGACAATTCCTCGAACACCGCGCGCGCGATGGCGAGCTGCCCGGCGTCGAGACAGATGGAGGCCATGTACGATCGCCGGAGAAAGTGCTGCCGACGTGTGACGTCTTCGGAGGATGCACGCTGAAGAAGCGCCAACGCTCCTCCGAAGTCGCCGCCGGTAAGTCGCTTCTTGGCGTCGGCGAACCGATCACTCTCCGCCGCCACCTTCGACGCGCGCGGCGTGCTCGCGCTCGGCGAACGCCGCGTGAGCTGTTCCAGCCAGACCGCGGTCGAGGCGCCGGCGAATGGCGTACCGTCGGCGAAGCCGAGTACCGCCATCCGCGGCAGTCGTGTAAGCAGTCCCTGCACCTCGCGCACGACGGCGTCGCGAGCGGGCTCGAAGTCGGCGCCGAGCGCCTCGAGGGCGTCGATGGTATAGCGCTGAAGGTCGAGCCAGAAATGGAACGGCTGCTGCGTGAACGACGACTCCGCCGCCTCGAGCAACTTGGTCCACTCCCGGTCATCCCTGAGTCGCTCCAGATACTCGCGCCGCTTGATGGGCGGCGCTTCGATGCGTGTCTTGTTGCGCTCATTGGGGGGCTCGCCGGTGAGCACGTCCCAGCGACACGCACGGGTGAGCCGGTACGGCAGTATGCGCCGAGCGTCCTCCAGGAGAAGCGCTGCGGCTGAGCGCAGCACGTCGTCGAGCGGAGTGCTGCCGAAGCTCGGATGCGTGCTCGGGCTCGTCGTCGTCGCTCCGGTGGATGCGATGTTGGCGGTAGACGAGCCGTTCGCTGTCACGATGCGCTCGGGCACTTTCACGACCTCCGCCGCGCGCTCTTGCGCGGCGAGTGCGTCGGTGAGCGCACGTGCGAGCGACGTCACGCGCGAGACGACGCGCTCTTGCTCCCACCCCGCGGCGAGGCTCTGGAGATGTGCCACGTCCTTCGACGCTCGCTCGAGGAGGTCCCTTCCGCCTGGTGCGGCCCGTTCGCGCTCGACGGCTTCAGTCAACCATCCGAGGCACGACTCGATCGCGTTCATCCTCCCCTTCATTCGTGAGAGAGGCGGGAAGAGACCGTCCCAGAAGCCGTCTACCAGGATGCGTAGCGCGGCGATCCCCTCGGCGACACCGGAGAGTCCGTCGCGGCGTGCCAATCCGAACGCGAGATAGCTCGCAGTCCGCAGATCCTTGGATCGGTCTCGGAGAAGGCCGTGGGCGAGCGATATGATCAGGTCGCCGTCGAAGCTGGCGCGCCCTGGCCCATTGTTCGCTTGCGCACCGTCGGGACCCACGCCGCTGAGCTTGTCGAATTCGTCCTTGAGCCGGATGAAGTCGGTGTCGTACGTGATGTCGCTCCCGCATGGTGTCGGCTCGGGAAATGGTCGGGCGATATCCTCGAGCAGCACCGTGCGTGCGCCTCCGATCGGCGCGTCGACCGGTTCGTCCTTCCCGAGACCGAAGAGTCGCCTCAGCATCTCGACTCCTGGTTCGCGGCAGCGTGAACCCGGGGACTCGCGAGCATGTCCAGCAGCGCGCGAAGCTTCGTGTCCTCGGTGACCAGCGCGCGCGCCAGCGACGAAGGGAGACTCGCACGGGCGCGCACGATCTGCTCGATGCCATCCACGTCGACTTCGCAGATGACGTCGCTGTTGATGTCAGGACGGAGGAGGTGCAGGACACTTCGCGATGACGGCTCGCGAAGAAACAGAAACAGGTGGGCCTGCGACGCGTGATGCGGCATCGCCCCACTGCCGTTGCCGTTCGCGGCCACTACGTGGGAAGTGACTTCGCTCGTCGCCGTCCAGAACGCGAACGGCCGCGACGAGCTCGCCCTCGTCAGGATGAACGCTGCGTCGAGCCAGAAGCTCGTGGTGTACTGCAGCTCCGGTCGTGTGGTCAGGAGCGGGAAGCGAAGACCGGGAGCCAACCGGGCGGCGTTGCGTCCGCGCAATGGGAGCAGGACGTCGAGGAGATTCTTGAAGGTGAGCAACACGCGCTCGTCCTCTGGTGCGCCCCACAGACGCTCGAACATTCGCGACGCGCTCGTCGACGCGAGATGCTCGCCGTATGCGTGTCTCGCCGTGTCGTACGAGCGCTCCACCGGTGTCTGGAGCTGATCGCTCGCATCGGTGACCTCCTGGACCGACATTCCCTCTGACGCATGCTCCACGAGCTGGCGCGCACCCTCGAGAAACGAAGCGAAGATCACCGGTGCGAGCGGGATGAGCGTCGGTGGAAAGCGCCGGTCGACACGCAGTGAGACGATGAAGGGATACCTGCGTTCACTGCGGTCTTGGCTCGCCTTGACCACTCCAAGGAGAAAGCTCTCCGAGTTCTCCGGGAAAAAGAGGAAGTGGTAGGACGGTGACGCGTCGTAGGACGCGCGCCATTCTTCCCTCAGCTCCGTGCGCGCGTGGAAGAGTCCTTGCTGGAGCCATTGATCGAACGCGAGCACGTCCCGCCCGCTGGCGTTGTGCCGGAGGTAGTCGGCACACGCCGGAAGCTTGCCGAAGCAGAGCGCAGGGAAGGACGCTCCCGCGTTCACGAGCGTGGACATGCTATTGGAGGCGCGAAGGACAGTCGAACTGCCGGAAGATCGCCAGATTGTTGAACAGGTTCTGGCTCTGTCTGACGGAGAGCGTGTAGGCCACGCGCACCTGGACGCGCGGGTTCTCGAGCAGCCACTCCATGCGGGTCCGTCCCCCCGGCTGAGTCGAGACGCTGGCCTGCTCGAGGAGCCGGAGCCATCCCCATTCGCCGAACGCTTCGCGGCTCAGCTCCACGATCCTTCCTCCGCTCTCCTTGAGTGAGACGGTGAGCTTTGCGCCAGGCGCGCTGATTTTCGACGGCCACACGAACGCCTGCCCAGATGGACTGCCCATCCGGTAGCATTCGCGCTTCCCATCGATGCTCATGCACATCTCGGTCGGAGTCGGCGGTTGGCCGGATGTGGTCTGGGAGATGGGCGCTTCGGGCTGCAGCTCGAACTCCACGTGCGCGGCCCCGCCCATCCCCAGCAACCCCTCGCGAATCGCTCGCGCCCGGCGGAAGCTGTTCGTGGCCGCGGCCGAGATGTTGATGCCCGCCTGCGAGCCGGCCCGGGTCTGGAAGTCCGAGGCGCTCAGAAATCCGGCGAGCGTCCTGTCGAAGAAAGTCCAGATCGTACCGGTCTGCGGCTGGAAGAACTTCTCTACGTCTGTGAGCGACGCGTCTGTGGCGGTGAGCGCGAAAGGGTACTTCCCCGCCAGCGTCTTCCGGAACGGCATGCACACTTGATCCGACCACTCGCGGCTCAGCACTCCGACGGCAGCGTCACCGATCACCTTCTGGGCGATGGCGAATGGGCGCTCGAGCAGCGCGGCTCGAATGGCCGGGTCGAGTTTCTCGATCGACGGAGGCATGTTGACCACCGCCGTCTTCGCGTCCTGTATGAGGTCGTCGGCCGTCGACGTGTTGGGTGTGCCCGCCCCCTTCGCCAACATCGTGTTGCCGAAAGTCCGGTATTGCTCCAGCACCTGGCCCAATGCCGCGGCATTGCTCCCACGAAGCGCGTGAACCGTCGCGAAGGCGACATCGACCGGGTTTGAAGGAATGCCCGCGCCATCCACATGCTGCCGCCCCAACTTCTGCAGCACCACTTCGAGCATCTTGTTGATCTTCTTCTTGGGAGCTGCCAACATCGGATTGCCAAAGCGCGTCTGCGCCGTGACACTGTCGAGCAGGACGACCACCGGCGACCGCTCGGCGTCCGACAGCTCGCTCATCATCTGAGTCACCGCCCCGACGTTTCCGCCCGTGAACTGGACCGCGCGGAGAAAGCGGGTCCACTCCGCGATGTAGTCGTCGAAGTACATTCGCGTGAGCTCGCCGGCGACGCGTTCCGGATCGGCGAGTGTCGAATCCAGATTCTCCGGTCGGGATCCCACGACCCAATCGCGCCGGCCGGGAGCCTGGCTCCGCTCGGTGATGGCCTGTTGCGCGAACCCTTCCCACCCCTGCTTGGTATAGAGGCCGTCCACCTGCGGACCGCGCTCGAAGGGGGAGCGCACGGGATTCCCGATCAACCGGTGGAGCGTCAGCGGGGGAAGGCGCCGCGCGCCGCCAGTGCGTATCTCGCGATAGAGCCCGGCCATCGTTGGTGGAGCGTAGAGCAGCCGCTGGGTGCGATCCACGAGCAGCGAGTCCGTCGCGATCACCGGATGGTCGAGGACGTTGACGAATCGCCACAGGTACGCACTGTCGCGTGCCTGAGCGCCCAACGCATGCTGGAGGTAGCCAGCCAGGAACACGCGCTCGTCGACACTGTCGCGGAGGAAGCCCACCTTGTTGCCCAGTAGTTGATAGGCATGCAGGTCGTCGTGCGCGCGAGCGCGGGCATCCATTGCCGTATCCGAGCCGACGTATGCGCGCAGGCGCGAATCGATCGCCCCCGCGGCCCGGGTCGTGACGATCGGGATCGTTTGCCTGACGTAGAGCGACTCGAGTCCGGGACGGAACTGTGCGGTGCGATCAAATCCCAGTTTGCTCAGTCGCCGCGAGACATCGAGCGAATCGAGCGAGACGAGCGCGTGCTCCAGCGACGACAGCGAATCGAAGCTCGAGGCCGTCGCGGCCGAGGAGGCGGAGCGTACCGCGCCCCGCAACATTCCGAGATCCGCCAGACTGTTCGCGTACGCCGACCCTGCCGCCCAGAAGAAGCCGATCAGCGCGGCCGCCAGGCCGACGATGGCACCGAGCCGGAGTCGCTCACGCGACATGGCCGACCCCGACGTGGGCGCGACTCGGTTGCGATCACCGATGATCAGGTCCGCGAGCAGCGATTGCAGAAAGGTGCTCGTCGTCGTCGGTCGCACTCCGGCCGGTCCGTCCTTCCAACTTCCAAGCTGAAAGCGCTCGGAGAGACGGTCGAGTACCCGGTTGGTGACCGCCCCGTCCTGCAGCGCGCTGGTGAAGTAGAATCCGCGAAAGTCGGGAAGCTCCTGGTACGGATCGATCTTGAAGAGTCGCGACACGAATTGCTTGAGCGTCGCACCCACTGCGGCGAACTCCAGCGGAAAGAGGTAAACTTCGCGCGCCTCGTCGCTGTCGCTTTCCAGGCTCGCGAGCCGCGCGAGCCGCCGGTCCACGAGCGCCTGCACGAGCACCGCGAACTCCGTATCGAACTGCGCGGCACGGTCCACGATGGTCGGCGCGAAGGTGCATCCCCACACCTGCTTGCGCTCCTCAGGCGTCAGTCCGCCGAAATACTGCGCGAACCCCCGGATCTTGTCGCACTTGGTCAGCACCACGTAAACCGGGAAGCGCACGCCGAGCCGCTCCGTCAGCTCACTGACGCGATTGCGAAGATCTGTCGCCAGCTCCTCGAGCTCGGTCGAGGTGGCATTGAGAAGCTCGTCGATGCTCACCATTGCGAGCACTCCGTTCACGGGAGTGCGGCGACGATGCTTCTTGAGCAGGTCGAGGAACTTGAACCACTCCTCTCGATCCTCGCTCACCGTGGTGTATCGACCGCTGGTGTCGAGCAGGATGGCGGACGTCGAGAAGAACCAGTCGCAATTGCGAGTGCCTCCGAAACCGCTGACCCTGTTCGTCCCGAGTGGAAAGTCGAGCCCCGACGCGGTAATGGCCGTGGTCTTCCCCGCGCTCGGTGGACCGATCACCACATACCACGGCAGCGCGTAGAGGGCCGACTTGCCCCGCCCCCCCTTTGCGAGCTTGGATTGCTTGAGCGTCGTCACCGCGGCGGTGAACTCCTCCTCGATCTGTTCGAGTTGCTCTCGCCGCTCGGGCCGCACGCCGTACCGGGCGTCCTCGCCCTGCCCGCGGATCGAGTGCTCGAGCGCGGCCGCATCGCGATTGGCGCGCACGTATTGCACGACCAGCATCATCATCGCGGCGACGAAGATCACGACGGTTCCGCCCAGCAGCCATGTGATCGACCAGTGGAACCACGCGCCGATGGACCAGAGCAGCGTGAGGAGCATCACCACGCCACCCACTTCCCACCACTGGCGGGTCGTCAGCATCTGTCGTATTGCAGTCAGCCGAGTGCGCATTGTCATTGCCAGGTACGGTGTACGTTCGTGTCGTCGCGCCGAGACGCGACTCGTTCAGCGAAGCAGCTCTTCGATCGCCGCGGCGCGCCATGAGATGGCGACCGTGAGAATGACGTAGACCAGAAACGCGAGACCGATGGCGATCACCGCAACGATCCAGACCGGGATCTGCCGCGCCGCCTGAGCGAGCACTTCGGTCTGCCGAGCATGGGGGGCGAGCGGCACCTGGGCGCGCCCATCGATGCGCTGCAGCTGCTCAGCTACGTCGCGTACGAGGCGCGCGAACTGGTCGTCGCCCTGCACGAGATAGCGGCCCTTGAAGCCCAGGGTCATGCAGAGGTGGTAGACACGCAGGCCCTCGCTCCTGATTTCCCGGTCGCGCTGGAGCTCGGTCAGCCGGGTGAAGAACTCTTCGCCGGCGTTGTAGTGGTGGAAGAGTTCGAAGTGCATCGGGGTGGCAATCCATTCAGCCTTGCCAACCCAGTTCGACTGGCTGATCGCTTCGTCGATGAACGCGACGAGGGCGAACGAGATGTTTCTCACCTCGGTATCCGGAAGGCGTGCGTCGACGAGCTGGCTCTCGATCCGCTCCGACAGCTCCCGCGTGCGGCGACGCAGGAGTGAAGGATCCCCGACATCCTGTGCACTCCTGAGCTGGACGCCTAGCAGCAGCATGGGCGCGCAGATCTCGGAGACCATGGTAGAGGCCACTGGGGATGCCACGTCTGGCAGCGCGACGTCCTCGGGTACGATCGTAGTGCTCACTTGCGACTCCTTGCTATTGATTCATGCGGGACACACGACGCTCCGATCAGCCACCCTTCCGTACCGCGATCAACTGCAACGAAAAGCCATTCAGCGAGGCCGGTACCGAAACCGCCAACGAGCCAGAAGACTGGATCTCGCTCCAGAGGCGCCCATCCCGCGCGAGTCGGTAGTAGTGCAGATCCTCACCAGTGGGCGTGCCCGTTGGCGGATGTCGTTCGAGCTCCAGAGGAAGCGCTCGGAGGAACGAGTTGATGAGGGCGCGAATCGAGGTCGGTGACGCGACTCGCAGCTGGTCCGGTATCGACCGCTCCGCCCCGTCTGGAATTCCCTTGCAGACGAGGTAGAACGTGGCCTCGTCCAGCAGGGTCCCGTCCGCGATCTCGCCGATCAGCAGGTCTTCGCGCCGCACGAGCGGGATCGTGACGTAGTTCGCCTCGATCTTTCCTCCCAACATCCGGGCGATCGTCGTCTCCAGCACCTCGAAGCATCGCGACGCGTCGTCGTGGTCGTAGAGGGGATATGTGCGCGGATGCGGCTCGGTGTGATGCGGAAGGGATGACAGCTGCCCTGCGAGCGAGGCGAGCGTCGTGTAGAGCGTCTCCGGATGCTGTCTCCACGATGCGGCGTAGTGGTTGAGAATCGGGAGCGTCGCGTTCGTGGCCTGCTGAAGGCCCAGGCTGACGATGTCGGCGGCGGACAGTCCTGCCTGTCCGCGCGGCAGGTTCCTGGTACGGGTCCACAACGCATCGCTGGTCGCGGTGACGAGCGACAGGACGCGCCGCGTGGTCGCTTGCAGCGTCTGCGATGCCCCAATCGCGAGACAGGGCGGGACGAAACGCTCGTCGTGCGCGAACTCACCCGCCGTGGTGCGACGAAGCTGTCCAATCTTGAGCGTGGAGTAATTCTCGAGCGGCTCGTCGCCGAAGCGGAGCACGAGATTCGGATGCGCGACCTCGATCGCTCGCGGTTCGCTCCCCGTCGTCTCGTCGGTCACGAGATGGGATACCGCCGAATACCGCACCTCGCGCGTCGTCGTGTCCGTGGGGAGGACGATGTTCACCCCATCCGCGCGCTCGACCGGCGTTGCCAGATATACCGCCAGGCGGTCAGCGGTCGGCGCGAAGTGCCCCTCGACGCTGCGTGGAGCCGGCGGCACGTCCGATTCCGGTACGCTGAATGCAAGACCGTCGGCGAAAATGCCGCTGCAGCGGGTGACCCGGAACGTGCCGATCGCGATGGCGTCCGGATCTACCTGGAGCTCCGTCAGTCCCCAGGCGAGTGGCGCGATCGACCTGATCCGCGCCTGGACCACGGCGGCCTGGTATCGATCCCAGTGCTGGAGATGCTGTGGATCGAGCGCCATTCCTTCCGACCACACCACCCTGCCCGGTCGTGCCATCTGGCCGCTTCCTCGATGCAAAAGGCATGGACTGCCGACGAGCGACTAGCGATCGCCAGCCCTGACCGACAGTTGGCGCTGTCCAACGCGCAGCGTGATCCGGTTGTCCCTGACGGCCGCGACCGGATACACGCGCCGCCACTGTTCCGCTTCCGGACTGATGAAATCGGCGACCACGCCGACGAACTGCGTGCCCTTGGCCACCTTGATCCGAAGCGTCTCACGAGCGCCTGGCAACAGCGTCAACTCCTGCTTGCCGATGAGCGCGGAGCCCAGCGTTCCCGTCTCGTCACGCCACAGCGCCACCAGAGAGGTGCGATCGAACTTCTCGCGATCCGAGAGCTGGTAAACGCGTATCACGACGGCGTTACCGCGGTCGTTCGCGAGGTTCTGTCGCGCCTCCCCGACGAGTTCCACGGTGAGGGGTCGTTTGCCGAATGGACCGATACATCCTGCGGTAGCGAGTACGGCCAATCCGACACACGGCAGCAACAGACTGCCACGACGCATATAGATCGGTAGTTGCATGCGTAGCGCTCCCATGTAAGGCGCCAGAGTTTGCACGGAGCCTCTGGGCGCAGGGTGAGGTGGTTGCGTCAGCGTGAAGCTCTTGGATCGCTGAGCGCAGATGCTCTGTAGACGGACACGGTTCGGACAATTCCACGCGCGGTCATTGCTTCACACCACCAGACCTCGAAGGCTGCACCTCCCGAATGAGCTCGCCGTGGTGGATCACCCCATGCTCCAGCGGGTACTATTCGTCCTCACCCTGCGCATGCGGTCGCTCTAGGCACCGCGAGGAGCTGTCATGTCATCTCGGTTCTCACTCATCGCGGGCATTCTGATCGCGCCGCTCGCTTCGCTCCCGCTCTCAGCGCAGCAGGTGTCCGGCAGCGCGTCGCGCGACACGAGCGCCGCGAGACCCGCGGTCGCGCACGGCGCCGCGTCGGATTCCGCGCTCGTCGAGCTCGGCCGCGCGATCTCCGCGCTTGCCCTCAGCGTGCAGGCCGTCGTGGTGGAGACGGCAAAGAATCCCGAGGTGCGGCGCGCGGCAGTTCAGACGGCGGGCAAGGCGGTGACGCTCGCGCAGAAGACGCTCGAGGAGAACAGAGGCGAGATCGAGCGACTCCTCGCGGAGGCCAGCCGCCGTCTCGCCACCGCCGAAGCGGAGCAGAAGGCGAGGTCGACGGCGCCCGCGAAGCCCTGACGCGCTGCTGGGTATCATCCGGAAAGTGTTCGCTCACCCGCCTCACGCAGACGTCGCTATGAACACCCCTCGCTCTCGCCGAAGGATGCTCGGCGACCTCGCGAAGCTGGCCGCGGCGGTCGCCCTCCCCGCGCCGCTGGCCGCCTTTGCGAAGATCGGCTCGCAAGGTGACGCTGCGCGCGGATACCATGAACGAGCAGGCAGCGGCGACGACGATCACGCCCGACTGACCGCCTGGATTGGGGCATTGCGCGCCGAGAAGCTCACCGGGCCGCGAGTGCCACTCGGGCGAGCTACGGTGCGCGTGGGCGAGCTAGCGGTGGGTACGCCCTATGTGGCGAACACGCTCGAAGCGTACCTCCGCGCGGGCGGTACCGCGTCGAGCACGGAGCCACTGACGCTCTCCCTCGCGCACTTCGATTGCGTGACGCTCGTGGAGAGCTGCCTCGGCATCGCGCGCGTTGCACGCGGCGGTAGCGCGCCCTCGTGGGAGCGACTCGAGCACGAAGTCGAACGCATGCGCTACCGCGACGGCAAGCGGGGCGACTACACGTCGCGGCTCCACTACTTCAGCGAGTGGATCGCCGACGGCGAGCGGCGCGGACTGGTGCACGATCTCGGCGGCACACTCGGCGGCGTGGAAGACGCACGTCCGCTGCGGTTCATGACGGAGCATCGCGGCAGCTATGTGGCACTCGCCGATGACGGCGCGTTCCGCGCGATCGGTGCGATGGAGCGGCGGTTGGACGATCGCCCGCGCCACGTGGTTCCCACCGCACGCATCGCCGAGGTGTCCGACCGCATCGAGACGGGAGACGTACTGGCGTTCGCGACCTCGATCCCCGGACTGGACGTCACGCACACGGCGCTCGCCTATCGCGACCCGGCCGGGGTCCTTCGCGTGCTGCACGCGCCGCTCTCCGGTGGGAGCGTCGAGGTGAGCAAGGCCCGCTTGCCCGAGTACGTTGCGGCGATCCGCCGCTCGACGGGCATCCTCGTGGCGCGGCCGACGTAGTCGCGACCTTCGCACGACTTCTACGCCCCCGGTCAACCGAGTGCGAGTCGGCGCACGGGTTGCGTTTACTTTGTGTTATAGAGTACTTTAGCGGCTCGAACCGGCAGCCACATCCGGAGGGCAAAGTTGAGGTACCTCACCAAGCGACGCATGCTGCTGCTGCTAGTGGGACTCGCCGCCACCGTCGTCGTGATCGTGTTCGGCAAATGGCGTGAGGCGGGACGGCTCGGAGGGCAGCGACCGGCCAAACCGTTCCGCATCGCGGGAAACCTTCACTACGTCGGCGCCAACGACGTGACGTCGTTCCTGCTCACCGGGCCCGAAGGCCACGTCCTGATCGATGGCGGCTACCCCGGAACCGCCCCGATGATCATGGCGAGCATCGCCGAGCTCGGCTTCGATATCAAGGACGTGAAACTGCTGCTTAACTCCGAGCCGCACTACGACCGCGCGGGCGGACTGGCGGAGCTGCAGAATGCGTCCGGTGCAGCGTTGTGGGCCAGTGAGGTGAGCGCCGCCGCCATCGCCTCCGGCGGCTACGACCGCGACATGCCTCTACCGATGCGGGCCATCGGTTGGACGTTCAGGTACCCCGTCGCGCGCGTCGACCACCGGTTCAAGGACGGCGACACGATTCGCGTCGGCACGACCGCGCTCGTCGCGCACGTCACCGGCGGTCACACACGCGGCTGCACCTCCTACTCGTTTCCCGTTCGCGACGGTGAGCGAGTACTGCAGGTCGTGAGCGCCTGCAGTCTGGTGATGCTCCAAGGAGCGGGGTATCCGGGATATCGGCGCGATTTCGAACGGACCTTTCGCGTGCTGCGCAGCCTTCCGGCCGACATCTGGATCACGTCGCACGGGAGATTGTTCGGCAGGTACAGCAAGTTCGTCGCGCGCACCAACACAAAGAATCCGGCCGATGCGTTCATCGACCCGGAGGGCTACCGCACCTACGTCGACAGTGGCGAGGCACGATTCCGCAGAGGGGCCGTGCACTAGGGGGATTTCGACGTCGCGATCACTCCCGAGAGCATCGCAAGCCCGAGCACAAGCGCGAGCACTACGATGAAGAGGATGCGACGCCGCATGCGGCGCCTCTCCTCCCAGACTTCCTCGTCGAGGTAGAATCGCCCGCTCCCAGGGCTCGACTCGCGGACCACGACGTGCTCCCGAATCCGGCGCCAGTCGTGCCCCATCGTGTCCACACCGATGTCCTCGGGTACCACGCCGCGCGCCGCGTTGACGGCACCAGCGCGCCGGAACGTCTCGATGAGCTGACGCTCCTTCATGAGGAGGATGACCGCGACTGCGCCCATGTTGCTCTCTCCTGGCTCGGGGGTGACGTGGCGTCGGCCCGTCGGCAACGCACGGTGAAGCAGCCCGCCGGGCGCAACGACCGTCTCGCAGCACCGCCAGAAGATGCGGCATGGCGACGCCGGCCACAACGAGGAACGTGGTGGCTTGACATCGCGCCATTCGTTACTAAGTTAAATACAATATCGCCAGGGCATTCCGTCATGAATACGCGCTTCGCCGTCGCTGTCCACATCCTCACCTTGCTGGAGTCGCAGAAGGGTGAGCCGGCCACCTCCGAGCTGGTGGCCTCGAGCGTTGGTACGAATCCATCGCTCATCCGCCGCCTGATGGGACGACTCATCAAGGCGGGGCTCGCCTCGGCGAAGCGTGGAGTGGGAGGGGGTGCCGTCCTGGGCCGGCCGGCGAATCAGATCAGGTTGCTCGACGTGCATCGCGCGATCGACGAGGATGCGGGCGTGATCCCGATACACCAGACACCGAGCCCGAAGTGCCCGGTAGGGCGCAACATCGCGCGGGCGCTCGAAGGCCGGTTCGAGGCCGTCGAGCAGGCGATGTACGATGAGCTGGCCCGCACTACCATCGCCGACCTGGCCAGCGACCTGTCCCGCCGAAATCAACTCCGGCGTGCGCGGGCATAGCGCGTCCGCAATTTTTGTATCCAAATGTGTTACCGATTTAGTTACAAATCACTTTTTGGAGAATCACGCCATGCAGATCGTTCTGTTCGGCGCTACCGGCAACGTCGGTCGGCGCATCGCGAAGGAAGCCTCGAGCCGCGGGCACGAGGTCATCGGCGTCGTCCGCGACCCGGCGACCGCCCAATCGCCCGATCCACGCATCCGACTCGTGCAGGGAGACGCCACCAACGCGGAAAGCGTCGCTGCGGTGGTCACGGGCGCTGATGCAGTGGTGAGTGCCATCTCGCCGCGCCCGAACGCACGCGGGCTCGCCGCCCCGAAGCTCGTCGACAATGCTCGGGCGCTGATCGCCGGTCTCCGCGCCGCCGGCGTGTCGCGCGTGCTGTACGTCGGCGGCGCGAGCAGCCTGGAGATCGCACCCGGAACGATGCTCCTCGACACTCCGGATTTCCCCGAGGTCTACAAGGCCGAGGCCATCGAAGGGCGCGACGCGCTGGCGGTGTGGCGCAGTGAGGCCACGGGTCTCGAGTGGACCTACCAGAGTCCGGCCATCGAGATCGGGGCGGGCGAGCGGACCGGTAGCTACCGCACCACTACCGAGCAGGTTCTGCTCGACGCCGAGGGGAAGAGCTTCATTTCGTACGAGGACTACGCGGTCGCGGTGCTCGACGAGCTGGAACAGCCGCAGCACGTCGGCCAACGATTCGGCGTCGCGTACTAGCCCTGTGCGATCGCGGCGCGCGAGCCGGAAAGGGCTCGTGCTCCGCATCGACGGAAGAACTCACTCACGGCAGCTGCACGGCCGCTGGCCATCCGTTCCACTTCGCCGTACCGTGTGTGATGTCCCCCACGCGCCGCGAAGTCCTCGCGCAGCTCGCCGCCCTCGCTGCGCTGCCCTTGCCACTCCAGAGTTTGCGGGCCGACGCGACCGATCCGCTCGCCGGCACCATCGCCGAATATCAGGCAGGCCGCCGCCGCCGCGCGTGGACCGCCGCCGAGGCGACGACGCACGCGCTCGACCGTTGCCGCACCGAGGGGGCGCACTGGCGCGCCATCGACGCGCTGTCCAACTCGGCCCTCACCGACGCGCGCGCCGCCGACGCCCGCCTGCGCAATCGACGCACGCGCGGACCGCTGGACGGCGTCCCCGTGTTCGCGAAGTCGATCTACGACATGGCCGGACTGCCGACGACGGGCTCCAGCGCGGAGTGGGCGCAGCTCTTCCCCGAGCCCGTGCGACGCGATGCACTCGAGATCGCGCGCCTTCGCGCCGCGGGCGCGATCGTGCTCGGAAAGACGGCGGCCGACGACTTCGCCTATCGCGGCAATGGCACCAGCAGCCATACCGGCCAGGTGCTGAACCCGTACGATCCCACAGGCACGCGCACACCAGGCGGGTCGAGCGCGGGCTCGGCGGTCGCGGTCGCGTGCGGGATGGCGTTCGCCGCGCTCGGCACCGACGACGGCGGGTCCAACCGCATCCCGGCGCAGTTCACCGGCGTGGTCGGGATGAAGCCCACGTTCGGGCTCGTGCCGCGCACCGGCGTGATCCCGACGTGGCCGTATCTCGACACGCACGGCCCGCTCGCACGCACGGTGGCCGATGCGGCGCTCCTCCTCGCCGCCCTCGCGGGGGCTGACGCGTCGGATCCATTGGCACTCGCGATCACCGCCGACCGTGCGTCGCTCGGCACACTGCGCGACGATGCGCTCTCGGGAGCGCGGCTCGGTCTCGTCGAGGCGCACGCGCCGCGCGCGCAGATGAGCGCCGAGGCGCTCGCGATGTGGGATCGCGCCGTGAACGATCTTCGCGCCGCGGGTGCGACGGTGGAGCCGTTCGAGCCCGCGGTGACGCGCGTGAGCTACCGCGACGCCTTCACCACCTCGGCGCGCGCCCGCGGAGACGTCGCTGTCGACGCGAACTCGCCGGTGCCCACGGCGAACGCATTGCTCCAGTATTTTGCACGGCGCACCGATGATCCGCGCGCGGCGATGCGCCGAGGGTATGCGGCATATCGTTCGTTCTATGATGTGCTGCCCGCCACATTCGAGGAATGCGAGTCGCTCCTCGGCCAGGCGATGACGGAGGATGCCGCGGGACAGTCGTTCGCGCGCTCGCGCGCCGAGGTGGTGCGCGAGCTCACCGCCTCGATGCGCGCGGCGCGCGTGACGGCTCTGGTCTACCCGACGATGCCCTTCAACGCACCGCGCGCCGCCGACAAGTGGCCCGATGTCCGCACACCGCTCGGCTACGGCAACTGGCTCGGCCTGCCGGAGGTGTCGGTGCCGGCTGGGTTGGGCGCGGATGGAATGCCGGCACTCAACCTCTCGGTGACGGGCTTGCCTGGAGATGACGCGCGCGTGCTGGCGCTGGCGTACGCGTACGAGCGACAGTCGCGGCGGTTCGTCGCGCCCCTACCCACGAGATGACGCATGACACCAACACTCTCGACGGCCGCGCTGCTGCTCGTGATCGCGTCAGGCGCGGCGATGGCGCAGAGCGCGCCACTGCCCCCGCTCCCTCCCGCGCTGGGCACTCCGATGCCTGGACCCGTGACGAGTGCGCCCTACGCGCCTCAGCCGATCATGCAGGGAGGCATCGTCATCCCGCTCTTCTCCGCTGGTTCGCCCTACCTCAGGTCCGGCCGCGTACGGGAGGCCGAGGTCTACAACATGAGCCGGGCGGTGCCGGGCAGGATCAGCAGCGTCGTCAACATCCACAACCCGTCCATCGAGTTCCATCCGGTGGAGAGCAGCCTGAACACCGGCGCCGTGGTGATCCTCGTGGCGGGCGGGGGTCACAATACCCTGAACGTCGGCGGCGAAGGCGCGGATTTCGTGCCCTTCTTCTACAGCTATGGGGTGAACACCGTCATCCTCCGCAATCGCTTGCGCCGAGATGGCTACGATGCGCAGGTCGATGCGGTGCACGACGCGCAGCAGGCGATCCGCGTGGTGCGCGCCTACGCGAAGCA
>JBDSDB010000177.1:0-10099 GCA_039920785.1 Gemmatimonadaceae bacterium | reverse complement strand
AAGCGGAGCGATGCGCGAGGACGGACCGAAGCGATGCCGACGGTTGACGAGCGGTACGTCGCCGCGTTCGCGAGGGTGCGCCTCGTGCGCGCGTGGATCGGAGCGGCGGCGGCGATGGTCGCGCTGGGGTACGCCTTCGCCGCGCTACTCGATCGGCTGCTGTCGTGATGCGGTGCGAGCGCGCTCGAGTTGGCGCGCTCGCCCGATCAATCCGTCAGGTTCGACGGTACGGAACCGCCATTTTCCGCCAGCTTGCGCATGACTTCCTTGTGCAGCCAGATGTTCATCGGCGCGCTGTCGTTCAGGTCGCCCGTGTAACCGAGCTCGGTGGCGAGCGCGCGCCGGTTGACCATGCTGTTGTCGATCCCGGTGAGCTTCATCAGGTCGACGATGGAGTGACGCCAATCGAGCTTCTGGCCGGCGTCCTTGGCCATCTCCGTCAACACCGCCTCGACGTCCACGTTCGACATCGGGGCGCTCGCGGGTGCGGCCGCCGGTGCAGACGCGCTCGCCGCCGGTGCGGCAGCGGGCGCAGCGGCGGGGGCAGACGTTGCAGCCTTGTGACCGAAGATCTTGGACATCAATGATCCGAATACGCTCATATTGACGCTCTAGGAATGGAGTGGAGGTGCTGAGCCGAGCCGGCCGCTTGCGGTGGCCACGGCGGTTGGCTGGATGATGCAGGGGCAAAGAGCGGACCGATCCTCTCGGTTAACGCTTCCACTCGGCGGCAGTCAACCAAATGCGCCTGTGGGGGTATCTAGACGGGTTCGCGCGTTCTGTTCCTCACGATCACACCTCACCACACCCCTAGATGAACGCTTACTTCGTTCGACGCAGCACCGCGATCGCGCTGGGGTCTTTCTCTTCTGTCGGCAGACTTCGAGGCGCGCGCGGTCGGCGAGTCTCACGATGATCGACGGCGGGCCCGTCACACCGCTGAGCGGACGGCAGAGCGGACACCGATCGTCGGGGGAGCGGCAGGCGCTCACCGTCGCGCTTGGCGTGTCCGAGCAGTTGTGGGAACAGCTCGCCGGCGATCTGGACCAAGCCAACCGGCCATCTGGTCGCGCGACGCAGGCGGTGCGAGAATCCGTGCGGAGCATCGTGCGAGACATGACGGCGCGTGGAGCATCGCGCGACGAGATCCGGGGCGCGCTGACTCGCGCGGTGACGAAGCATCGACGCATGATCGGGCGCGCCGCCGGTGAGCTCGACCTCGCCGTGAGCGAGGCGTTGCTCGCCGACGTGCTGCACTGCGCGGCCGTCGGAACGCAGCCGGCGAACGGCCGCGCCGACGCCTGGGAACGCTAGCCGCGACGCGTCATCTCGCATCTGGGCGAACCACTCCCAGGCCGCCGCCGTTCTACTGTTCGATGGCATCGAGCGCGTCCGTGACCAACGGACGCGCCGGTCCAACTGTCTGAAGACACAGCGAGCCTCGCCTCGTCGCCGTATCCGGATAGTCAGCATGCCTACCAAACCTCCACAGTCGACATGAATCCGAGCCGCATCACGCGCATGGTCCTGGCCGTCGTCATCGCGACACTCGCCGCCGCGGCCAGTGCCGCGTCCGCGCTTGCCCAGCAGCAGCCGAACACGGGCCTCGGCCCCACGCTTCCGAAGAGCGGCGCGATCGCCCGCGACACGGCGTACGAGCGGAAGGTCGTCGCGCAGATGAAGGCACCCGACGGGTTCACGATGGTCAACTACGCCGGCCCGCCGGTCGCGATGTATCCGACAGTCGTGGCGCCCGCGCCGGACGGGTCGGTGTACGTCGGCGTAGACCTCAACCTCGCTCAGGGCGCGGTGAAGGGGCGCGGCCGGGTGATGCGCCTGGTGGACACGGACGGGGACGGCCGCGCCGACAAGTACACCATCTTCGTGGAGACGGACAGCCCGCGCGGGATCGCCGTGGACGGCAACACCGTGTACGTGATGCACCCGCCGCACCTCACCGCCTATCACGACACCAATGGCGACGGCATCGCCGATCAGTCGGACGACCTCGTGAAGAACATCGGGTTCGCCCTCGACGTGCGCGCCTCCGACCACTCGACGAACAACATCACGCTCGGCACCGATGGCTGGATCTACATCGCCGTGGGCGACTACGGCTTCCTGAACGCGAAGGGCAAGGACGGCACGACGATCACCAGGCACGGCGGCGCGCTCGCCCGTGTGCGGACCGACGGCACGGGCCTCGAAGCGTACACGGTGGGCACGCGCAACATCTACGACATCGGCCTCGATCCATTCGGCCACGCCTTCGCGCGCGACAACACGAACGACGGTGGCGGGTGGGACACGCGGTTCCACTACCTCGCGGCCGGCGCGAACATGGGCTACCCGGACAAGTTCCTGCACTTCGCGGCGGAGCACATGCCGTCCATCGCCGACTACGGCGCGGGCTCGGGCACCTCTGGCCTCTGGATCCAGGACCCCGGCTTCCCGGACGCGTGGAACAACACGCTGTTCACGGGCGACTGGACGGTGAACCGCGTCTTCCACCACCTGCTGGCGCGGAAGGGCGCGAGCTTCTCGATCAAGCAGGACGAGTTCATGACTGTGCCGCGCGCCATCGACATGGCGATGGACGACCAGTCGCATCTGTACGTGGCGAGCCTGATCGGCGGCGTGTTCAACTACGCGGGTGACACGGTGGGCGCGATCGTGAGAGTGAGCTATCCGGGCAAGACGCCGTCGACGGCGCTCCGTCCGGCCACGCGCACCGATGCGCAGCTTCTCGTGGCGCTGGTATCGGGGAACGCGGTGCACCGTCTCTGGGCGCAGCGCGAGCTCGTGCACCGCGGCTCCAAGCCGGCGACGGTAGCCCGACTCCAGCAGATGATGCTCGACCGCGGGCGGACGCCCGAGTCGCGCGTCACGGCGCTGTTCACGCTCACGTTGCTCAGCGGCGCGCAATCGCACGCGGCGATCGTGCGCGCTGCGGCCGATCCGACGATGCGTGAAGCGGCGCTCCGTGCGCTGGTGGACGACAAGCGCCAGCTTCAGAACGTGCCGGTCGCGCTGTACGTGACGGCGCTCGCCGACACGAATCTCGCCGTGCGCGCGCAGGCGTTGAACGGGCTCGCGCGGCTTGGGGCACGCGACAAGGCCGATGCCATCGTACCGCTGCTCACGAGCCCGGATTCGGCGCTCGCGCATCTCGCCGTGCAGTCGCTCGTCGCGCTCGGTGCGCGCGAGGTCGCCACGCGCACACTCACGGCCGCCGGGTCGTCGCCGGAGCTGCGCACGCGCGCGCGCTTCGTCCTTCAGCAGCTGCACGACGCGGAGACTGTCTCGGGGCTCATCGATCAGATGGGCAAGGCGCACGATCCCGCCGTGCAGCGTGAAGTGCTGCTGACGCTCGCGCGCCTCCACAGCACCGACGCGCAGTGGACCGGCGACTGGTGGGGCATCAAGCCCTCCACGATGGGGCCGTACTTCGCGCCGGTCACGTGGGAAGAGAGCGCGCACATTCGGCCCGTGCTACGCCAGGCGCTCATCGCGGCCAGTGGCGACGCGTTCGGCCAGCTCGTGGATGCCTACATCGCCAATCGCGTGCTGCCCTCGGGCTCGCGCGCGCTGCTTCTCGCCGTGTCCACGCCGGCCGACTCGCAGCGCTCGATTCTGCTCGATGCCCTCGTCGGCACGTCGCAGCTCGCGCCGGCCGCCGTCCCGCTTCTCGCGCAGCTCGATGCGCGCGGCGCGGCATTCCACGCAAAGATTGCCGAACTGCTCGCCGGCGAAGCGGGCTTCAGCCCGCAGGCGCTGACCCTGGCGCGCATCGCGGCGCTCGACACGACGCTTGACGGCGCCCTTCGCGGCCGGCTCTTGACGGCATTCGGCCAGATGCCGGGCGACGCTGGGCGCGACGCGGCGATCGACGTGTTCGCCAGGCTCGCGCCGCGCGCCGGTACGCCGACCCTCGGCGCGCCGCCCATCGCGGGAGCGGCGCCGGCCGGAGCGCCGGGAGCGGGTGCGCCGGCCGGCGTCACGGGCGATCCGATCGAGGCGGCGTGGCGACGATGGGTGGGTGACCGCCAGCGCAGCCAGCAGCTCGATCATTTCATCACGCTCGCCCAGACCGGCGACTCGGCGCAGCGCACCCTCGCCTACGCCGTGCTCCTGCAGAGTGTGCGCACGCCGCGCACACCGGCCCCGGTGCGCGCGAAGGTGGCGCCCGTGATCGAGGCGGCGTGGTCCAACCCCGCCGCGGCGCCGCGGCTCGTGGAGGCGATCACGCTCATGCGCGTGGAGAGCCAGTACACCGAGCGGCTGCAGGCCTACCTCGCGCAGGGGAACAAGCAGGGGAGCAAATAGGGGGCAAGTTCGCTCACGGCGCTTCTGTCCCTGACCCAGATCTCGTAGGCGACCGGCTACTTTACCGAACGCCTGCGATCCGACTGCCCGTCCGACACGCCCTCACTCGTCTACGTGAACAATCCCGAGCGATTCGGTGACGCGCGCCGATGACGACCGCGTCGCAACGCGGCATCCGGGCCGCGCAGATCGGCATGATCATCAACGCCGCGCTCGCCGTCGTGAAGTTGACGGCGGGAATCGTCGGCAACACGTACGCGCTCGTCGCCGACGCGATCGAGTCGGGCGCCGACGTGTTCGCGTCGATGATCGTCTGGGGTGGGCTGGTCATCGGCGCCCAGCCGGCCGACGAGGACCATCCGTACGGACACGGGAAGGCCGAGGCGCTCGCTACCGCCGTCGTGTCGATCATGCTGGTGGGCGCGTCGGTGGTGATCGCGATCGAGTCCATCCGCGAGATCCGTACGCCGCACCGCGTCCCCGCGCCGTGGACGCTCGCCGTGCTCGTGATCGTGATGACGATCAAGTGGACCCTCTCGCGCCGCGTGGGCGCGGTGAGTGTCGAGATCGGAAGCTCGGCCGTGAAGGCCGATGCCGCGCATCATCTGAGCGACGCGATCACATCGCTGGCGGCGTTCGTCGGCATATCGCTGGCGCTGGTCGGGAGCCGCGTATGGGGCGGGAGCGGGTGGGCGGCAGCGGACGACTGGGCCGCGCTCGGAGCGTCCGGGGTGATCGGGTTCAACGGCGTGTCGATGATGAGCGCCGCGCTCCACGATCTCATGGATCGCATGCCGGGCGAAGCGGTGACCGCGCCCATCCGCGCCGCGGCGCTGTCCGTGCTCGGCGTGCGCGCGATCGAGCAGCTGCACGTGCGCAAGGCGGGAATGGCCTACCGCGTCACGCTGCATGTCCAGGCGGACGGCGCGCTCGCGCTGCATGACGCTCACGTGCTCGGCGGGCGCGTCAAGAGCGCCATCCGTGGCGCGTCGCCACAGGTGAACTACGTGCTCGTGCACATGGAGCCGTTCACCCCGAGGAGCGCGCCGTCCGACCCGTGAGCTCGTGGATGAAGATGCCGAACACGATGTCGCGATGCGGCGCCGGATCGTTCGCCTTGAACGTGCCCGGCACGAGGTCGCGCAGCAACCGTTCGGCGCGGCGGTAGACGTCGGGCGATCCGATCTCCGGGTCGAGTATGTAGAACGTCCCCTTCACGACGATGCTCGACCAGTCGAAGAGCCCCTGCACTTCGTCGGCTTCCACGGCGCACCACGGATGGTGCAGCAGGGTGGAGAGCTTGGTGCCGTTGCTCGTGCGCCCGAAGATCCACTCGCCGTCGCTGACGTAGTTGATCGGCTCGATGTCCACGCGGTCGTGCAGCGTGAAGGCGAGCCGGCCGATGTGCTGCGCGACGAGCAGGGCCCGTGACTCGTCGGTCGTCAGCTGCCGGAACTCCGCCGCAGTGGTCGTCGTCATGGTGGCTCCTATGGTTTGGCCTGCAGCAACTCCAGCCGCAGGCAGAACTGCACGTAATCGGATCGATGCGCGAGGCCGAGCTTCTCGGAGATGCGCTGCTTGTACGTCTCCACCGTCTTCGGGCTGATGAACAGTTTCTCCCCGATCTCCGACGCGGAGTAGCCGCCGGCCACGAGCACGAGCACGTCGCGCTCACGCTCGCTCAATCCTTGATACTGCTTGCGCTCGTCGGCGTGCTCGCCGCGCCGCGTGACGTTGCGCGCGAGCGCGCGCGCCGCCGACGGTTGCACGTACGTGTCGCCCGAGGCCACGGCGCGCACCGCGTCGGCGAGCTCGCGGTCGGCGGCGTTCTTCACCAGATAGCCGGCAGCACCGGCCTCGAGCAGCGTGACGAGATACTCGTCCTCGTCGTGCATCGTGAGGATGAGCACGCGCGTTTCCACGTTCTTGGCGACGAGCTCCCGCGTCGCGCCCGCGCCGTCGAGCTGCGGCATGTCGAGATCGAGCACGGCGACGTCCGGCTTGAGTCGCTCCACGAGCGCGACGGCGTCGCGACCGTTCGTCGCTTCGCCCACCACCTGGATGTCCTTGGTGGCGCCGAGCAGCGCCTTCAATCCGGCGCGGACCACGAGGTGGTCGTCCGCGAGGATGACGCGAATGATGTCGGGACGCGACTTGGGTACCATGGTGCCGCTCGTCGGAATGCTCGTCGAGAGTGCGCCGCCAGGGAGCGCGGATGCGTGCGCGGTGGCGACGGTGTTCTTCATCTTACTTGCTCACGACGAGCGCCGTCACCATCCCCATCATGCCGTGCTCGCTCTCGGCGTGCGGCAGGATGTGGCAGTGGAAGGCCCAGGTGCCGGGGTTGTTGCAGGTGACGATCACGTCGTAGCGCTCGCCGGGCGCGATGTTGAGCGTGTCGCAGCGGTACGGGCTGTTCAGCATCCAGCCGTCCTTGGCGACGACGGTCTGATGCATCCCGTGCAGATGCATGGGGTGGATCATCATCCCTTCGTTCATGTAGCGGATGCGGATCTTCTGGCCGAGCTTCGCGGTGAGGGGGTCCGTCGCGGGAAAGCTCTTGCCGTTGACGGTGTAGCCGTGCATGCCGTCGTTGAGGATGAACACGAACTCCTGATCCACCTTCTCGATCGCCTGCGGATGCTTCGGCTCGACGATGAACGCGCCGAGGAGGCCGAGGCCCACCTGCATGGTCGAGTTGTGATGGGCGTGGTACATGTGCGAGCCCGTGTTGCCCTCGGGCACCGTGAACTCGACGGTGCGGCTCTCGCCCTGCTTGATCACCGGCTGCGTGATGAACGGAACGCCGTCGACGTCGTTCGGCAGCTCGAGCCCGTGGAAGTGCATGGCCGTGGACTGGGTGAGCTCGTTCTTGAGCACGACGCGCACGCGGTCGCCTTCGCGGACGCGGATCTGCGGGCCCGGCACCTGGCCGTTGTACGCCATGGCCTTCACCTTCTGGCCCGGCGCGACTTCCCAGTCGATCTCGCGCGCGGTGAGCTCGTACACCTTGACCTTGCCGTCCATCGTGGGAGCGAGCGGCTGGTTCCCCTTGCCGGCGGTCTTGGCGGGAAACGACTTGATCCCCTTCTCGTGCATCGCGTCCATCGCGTCGGCGGCGACGCGGGGATCGACCGGAGCGGCCTTGACGGCGGTCGCGGCAGCGATCGTATCGGACGCGGCCGACGCCGGCTTGCCGCAGGCGGCCAGGGCGGCGGTGCCCGCTGCCGTGAGCGAGGCGGTGCGGAGGAAGGAGCGGCGCGACGTCATCGTCTGCGCCAGGGCGCCAACTGCATCGGGATGCGTGATGTCGGTGGACATGGTCTGAGCCGTGGTGGATGGTTGTGTCACTCCATCAATCTCGGTCAATTGGCGCCGCTTCTCTGTCGGGCAAGCGACCCAACATTTGGGCGGCGCTCCCCGACGGCCGTGTGGGGAAACTCCCGACAGTGGGCCGGCAGGTGCGGTGGAGACGCCGCCGATGCATGCTTCGCGAGGCGCCAACGGAGCAATCTCGGTGACGATGAAAGACGCAATCCTGGCGGCCGAACACGCCGCCATGCACAAGACGCTGCCGCCGGACCTTTTCTCCGGCCTGCTCGCCATCTCGGCCGACGCCGTGATCGCGATCGACGACGAGCAGCGGATCATCTTCTTCAACGAAGGCGCGGAGCGGATCTTCGGCTGGAACGCGGACGAGGTGGGCGGGCAGCACCTGGAGATCCTCCTGCCGGAGCGATACCGGGCGGCGCACCGCGGCCACGTGAACGGCTTCGGCGCAGAGCACGGCCGCGCCAGGCTGATGGGAGATCGACAGCAGCTGTGCGGGCTCCGCCGAGGCGGCAGCGAATTTCCCTGCGAGGCGGCGATCCAGCGCATCGAAGTGGATGGCAAGAACGTCTTCGCCGCCGTGCTGCGCGACATCAGCGCGCGGCAGCGCGCCGAGGACGCGCTGCGCGAGGCGGTCATCGCGCGCGAGGACATGCTCGGCATCGTCTCGCACGACCTCCGGAACCCGGCGAACGCGGTGAAGATGCTGGCGCGCAGTATCCTCGACGACGAGAGCGGCGCTCAGATCCCGGAGCACGTCATCGAGCGCGTCTCGGTGATCCAGCAGGCCGCAGCGCAGATGGACGCGTTGATCCAGGATCTGCTCGACACGACGCGGATGGTTGGTGGCCGCCTGAGCGTGATGCCGCAAGCCGTGGACGCCGCGGCGATCGTGGAGCGTAGCCTCGATGCGCTGCGGCCGATCGCCGACGCGGGGCGCGTCGCGCTCACCACGCTGCTGCCCGACGCGCTGCCCAACGTGTGGGCCGATCCGGACCGCTTCATACAGCTGCTGTCGAATCTGATCGGCAACGCCATCAAGTTCACCCCGCCGGAGGGCAGCGTCTCGCTGAGCGCGCACGTGGACGGCGACGATGTGCTGTTCGTGGTGACGGACACCGGGGAGGGGATCCCTGCCGATCAGCTTCCGCACGTGTTCGAGCGCTTCTTCCAGGTATCGCGCGCCGGGCGGGCGATCCGGCACGGCGCGGGGTTGGGCCTCCCTATTTCGCGCGGGATCGTCGAGGCGCACGGGGGCAACATCTGGATCGAGAGCACCCCGGGCGTCGGAACGCGCGTGCGGTTCTCGCTGCCGCTGGCCGGATAGCTACTCTCCCGTCGCGTCGCTCGGCAGCTCCGGTGCGACCAGCACGGGGCAGGTAGCCTGGCGCACGAGGGCGGACGACACGCTGCCCACGAACACGCGTTCGATGAGTGAGTGGCCGAGGCGGCCGCAGGCGATCAGGCCGGCACCGAGCGCGGACGCGTAGTCGAGGATCGTGCGCACCGCGTCGCCGCGCAGGAACTTCGACTCGATCGTCACGCCGGGCATCGATGGCAGCTGCCGCTGGAACTGCGCGAACAAGTCGGCGCAGCGACGCTCGTAGGCGTCGTTCCACCAACCGGCGGTGTCTTCCTTGAGGCTGACGGCCGTCTTGACATGGAGCAGGATCAACCGGCCGCCTTCCGACAGCATCGGGAGGACCGCGCGTGCGGCGCGAAGGCTGGCCGGTTGGAAGTCGACGGCGACGACGGCGACGGACACCGGGCCCGCCTGCGCATCGCGCGGGACGACGAGCACCGGCCGATCGGCGATGCGGAGCATCTGCAGTGCGCGCTCACCATAGATGTACCGGCCAATCGGATCGTGGCGCCCCGTACCGACGACGATGACGCGCGCTCGGCTCGCCCGCGCCGTTTCCACGATCGGCTCGAGGCCCATTCCCTCGAGCACCTCCACCTGCGGAACGTCGCCGCCGTTCCCCTTGAGCCACAGCTCCTGACGGATCTCCGCGGCGAGAGCGGTGCGCTCCTCCTCGCTACGCTGTGCCGCGAAGTACGGGACGTCCGGGGCGACGGCGGCTCCGTCGTTCGATTCGATCACCGAGACGACGCGGAGCTCACGCTCCTCGCGTGCGGCGAGCCAGCGCGCCACGGCCAGCGGTGCGTCCAGCCCGCCGAACGGCTTCGTGGCCAGCAGCACCGGTCCGTCCTGGGACGTCCCCACCGAAGCGCGGCGGGGGGCTGAGTTCATCGAGACGTGTGTCATGTGCAGACTCCCGGTAAAATCTGAGACGTACTCAGAAGGCGACGACGCCCTCGACCATGAAGCCCTGGAACTTTCCGCCGTTGCGGATGTCGGTCGTGGGGAAGTTCTCGTAGCGCTGTCGCACGAACTCCAGCTTGGTGAGCACGTTCGGCGTGACGAACCAGCCGCCGCCGA
>JBDSDB010000176.1:0-14498 GCA_039920785.1 Gemmatimonadaceae bacterium | reverse complement strand
CGATCACCGAAGAGCCGCACGCCGCAGCATCGCCTGGAATCTCGGATCGGTCCGCAGCGGCGCGAGCAGATTGTCCACGTTCATGTAGGCGAGGATGGCGGCGTTGGACGTGAAGCCGCGCTCGAGCCACGCGATCGCACGGTCTGGCTCGCCCATCACGGCGTACATCTGTGCCGGCACTCGCTCGTCGAGGTAGTGCTCGCGCGCATCCGCCTCCACGAGAGCGGCCTCGCGCCGGGCCTCCGCTTGCCGCCCCAGGCGCGAGAGTGCCGCCGCGAGATACGCGTGCGTGCGCACTGAAGGCGCGGGCTCGCTGCGCAGCGTGTCCAGAAGTGCGGCGTAGCGCGCGTCCGCGAACAGCAGGTCGATCCGGCATCGATGCCCCAGCTCGGCGCTCACGTCGCCGGCCACGGCACACGCAGCGTGTGCGTCGGCCAGCTTGCCTGCGTAGAGGAGATTGCGCGGCGCCCAGAACGCGAGATATGGCGAGAGCGGGTCGATCCGGAGCGCGCGCCGCAGCACCGCGGCGCCCGAGTCCGCGCGCCCTGTCGCCGTCAGGATGTTCGCGTAGTCCGCCGACGCGCCGGAGAGCGTGGAATCGAGCGTGAGCGCGCGCGTGAACTCACGCTCGGCGTCGCGATAGTTCCGGTCGTAGTATCCGAGCAGCGACGCGTGCTGCGAGTGCGCGTCGGCGAGCGTCGGGTCCAGGGCGAGCGCGCGTGCGACCGACGTGCGGATGTGCGGCACCGCTTCGCTCGCCGGGACGAAGTCGTCGGCGAGCCGGATCCACGCTTCACCGCGCCCGCTCCACGCGGCGGCGTACGTCGAGTCGAGCGCGAGCGCCTGTTCGTAGAGCGCGATGGCACGCCGCAGCGACGGCGCGGTGTACAGGTTGGTCAGGTAGCGCGCGCGCAGCACGAGATCGTGCGCCTCGACGCTCGCCGTGCCCTGACCCGCCGGTCGCTCGCCGCCCGCGAGCCGAACGCGCAGCGCCGCCGCGATGGCACGCGCGATCTCGTCCTGCATGCGGAACGCATCTTTCCCCTCGCGCGCATACGTCTCGCTCCAGAGCGTTCGGCCGTCGGCGACGTCCACCAGCTCCACCGCCAGGCGAAGCTGCGTGCCTTGCCGGCGCACCCGGCCGGCGAGCACGGCGCCGACGTCGAGCCGGCGGCCGGCGTCGCGAACGTCCAGCGGCTGGCGCGCGCCGACGAGCGCCGCCGCACTCCGCGACGCCACGCGCAGCCCGGGCACGCGCGCGAGCGCACCGGTGACTTCATCGGTCATCCCCGCGGCGAAGTACGCGTCGGCCGTATCGCCCCCCGCGTTGACGAGAGGCAATACCGCAACCGACTGCTGTCGAGGTAACGCGACGCCTGCCGCTGGTTGAACCGGCGAGGGCGCGCGATGGCGCAGCGCCCACGCCGCGCCGATCGCGACGATCAGCACCGTCGCCGCGGCGCCCACGAACGCGGCGCGACGCCGCGACCCCGGGGGCGAGGTCACTGCCGCGCCTCCGCTCGACGTCGCGATGCTTTCGAGCTCGGTGAGCACGGCGTCGGCCGAGGCTGGCCGATCCGCGGGATGCTTGCTCAGCAGCCGCATCACGAGCGTCGTCAACGCCGGCGGCACGCTCGCGCGACGGCGTGAGAGTGGTTCCGGCGACTCGGTCGCATGCGCGGCGACGAGCGCCTGCGCCGGACGCCCCGCGAATGGATGACTTCCGGCAAGCGCCTCGTACGCGACCACGCCGAGCGCATACAGATCCGCTCGATGATCCGTCGTCGCATCGCCGAGCGCCTGCTCGGGCGCCATGTAGGCGGGCGTTCCCAGCGCGAAGCCGATCGAGGTGAGTGCGCCGCCCTCTGCGGCGCCATCGCCTCCGGCGGTCGCTGCGGCCAACGCCTTGGCCACGCCGAAGTCGGCGACCAGCGCGTCACCGTCCTCGCCGATCAGGATATTCTCGGGCTTCACGTCCCGGTGCACCACGCCGTGCCGGTGCGCGTGCGCGAGCGCGCTCGTCACGTCGCGCATGACGCGCACGGCCGACGTGATCGGAAGCGCACCGTCGCGCGCGAGCTGCGCGCGCAGCGTCTGGCCAACGACGAAGGGCATCGTGTAGTAGAGCAGCGCGCCTGCTTCGCCCGCGCTCAACAGCGGAACGATGTGCGGATGCTGAAGCCGCGCGGCGAGCTGGATCTCGCGTCGGAACCGCTCCACGCTCACCGCGCCCGACGCCTCGGGCAGCAGCACCTTGACCACCACACGGCGGCCGAGCGCCGTGTCCGTCGCCACGAACACGCGCGCCATGCCGCCGCCCGCGAGCTCGCGCTCGATGGTGTAGGCCGACCCGAGCACCGTCTGGAGTTGTTCCCGAAAGTCCGCCACTACAGCCTCGTCGCGTACGCTCCTGACAACTTATGTCGGGATCGCCGCACCGTTCACGATTGACATGGTGGATGCCCACCGCCGCTCCGGCGCTCTGTCCCTCCGGCGACTCGCGAGATAGACTCTCGCTCACCACACACCCGACGCCATGGCAATGCTCGAGCGGGATCGCTGGGAACGACTGCAGCCGCTCCTCGACCACGCCCTCGAGCTGTCGGGAGAGCAGCGCGCGTCCTGGCTCGACTCGCTGCGCTCCACCGATCCGCACGTCGCCGACGAGATCGATTCGCTGCTGTCGGAAGAGGCAGTCGCCGACGGACGGGGCTTCCTCAGCGATCCGCTCGAGCGTGTCGACGACGCGCCGCTCGTCGGTCACGAGGTGGGGACGTACACCATCGAGCGACCACTCGGCCAGGGCGGCATGGGCACCGTGTGGTTGGCGCGTCGCACCGATGGCCGGTTCGAGGGACGCGCCGCGGTCAAGCTGCTCAATCTTGCTCTCCTGACGCCGGTCGGTCAGGAGCGCTTTCGCCGCGAGGGTTCGATGCTGGCGCGGCTCACCCATCCGGGCATCGCCCGCCTGTTCGACGCGGGTGTGAGCGGCGGCGGCCAACCGTACCTCGTGCTGGAGTACGTCGAGGGCGAGCGCATCGACCTCTTCGCCGTCGGCCGCCAGCTCTCGCGCGACGAGCGCATCGGGCTCGCGCTGCAGGTGCTCGCCGCCGTCGGACACGCGCACGCGAACCTGATCGTCCATCGCGACATCAAGCCGTCGAACATCCTGGTCACGGCCGATGGCACGGTGAAGCTGCTGGACTTCGGCATCGCGATGCTCGTGACTACCGACGAGCAGGGCGAGACGGCGCTCACGGCGGAGGGCAGCCGCGCGCTCACCCCGGAGTTCGCGGCGCCCGAGCAGGTGCGCGGCGATCCGGTCACCACCGCCACCGACGTGTATGCCGTCGGCGTGCTGCTGTACCTGCTGCTCTGCGGCCGGCATCCCACCGGCGGGCGCACGCCGTCGGAAATGCTTGCCGCACTGCTCGACGTCGAGCCGCCCCGCCTCGGCATCGGTGATCTGGACGCCGTGTTCTCCAAGGCGCTCCGAAAGGCGCCGGCCGAGCGGTATCAGACCGCCGCCGCATTCGCGGACGATCTGCAGCGCTTCCTCCGGGACGAGCCGGTGAGAGCGCGCGGCGACTCGCTCGGCTATCGCGCGCGGAAGTTCGTGCGGCGCAACCGCGCTCCCGTCGCTGCCGCGAGCGTCAGCGCGCTCGCCCTCCTCGCGGCCACGCTCTTCTCGCTCTCGCAGGTCCGCGAGGCGGCGCGGCAGCGTGACGTCGCCCTCGGTGCGGCCATGCAGGCGCAGGCGATGTCGCAGATCCAGGGCGTGCTCGCCAACGACGTCCGTCATCCCGATGGACGCCCGCTCACCACGGTCGAGCGCATCGACGTCGCCGAGCGGACGCTGACGCAGCACTACCGCGCGACGCCCTGGCTGGTCTCGGCGCTCATCACGGACCTGTCCAGCCGATTGAACCAGATCGGCGACCTCGTGGCCGAGCGCGCCATGCTCGCGCGGGCGAGGAGCATCGCGCGCGCTGCCAATCAGCCGGCGCAGCTCGCGAACGCCGGCTGCCGCCGCGTCGAGAGCTTCGCGTTCGAGAACTTGATCGACTCGGCGCGTGCCGACCTCGCCGAGGCGAAGCGGGCGCTGTCGCAACAGGGGGTGAGTGACGATCGCGTGATCGTCGCCAACTGCCTCTCGGCCGAAGGCAAGTATCTCGTCGCGGCCGGCGAGCGCGACTCGGGCATCGCGCTGCTGCGGCGTGCGCTCGAGCTCACGAAGGACGATCCGGACAACACGTTCCGCCTGCAGGTGATGAACAGTCTCGCGTCCGTGCTTCGCGAGGGCGGTCGCACCCGCGAAGCCATCCCCTACCAGATGCGCGTCGTCGCGGAGCTCGACTCCATGGGGCATCGCGACACGGACGAGATCCCGGCGGTCCTGAGCTTCCTCGCCTCGTCGCTGGCGGAGATCGGCGAGTTCGCCGTCGCCGATTCGGTGACGCGATCGCAGGTTCGACAGTACGAAGCGGCACACGGCCGCGGCGGCGTTCCGGTGCCAGTGGCGTTCACACACGCCCGCGCCCTGCTCGACGTCGGCGCCATCGATTCCGTCGACAGCTGGTTGGCCGGCGCGTTGCGCGACACGACGACGTACCGCCAGGTCTTCTCGACGAATCTCCTCGCCGCCACCGTGACGCAGCTCCGCATCGAGCAGGGCCGCCTCGGCGACGCCGACACCGTGAGCAGGCGGCTCGCCGGCACGGCGCGCGGACGCCGTTCCACCAACGCGATGCTCCGCGCGCGTCTGCTCGCTGCGCGGGGCGACGTCGCCGGCGCGTCGAAGCTGCTCGAGGAGGAGCTGCGCGCCGTCGCGTCCGACTCGCTCCCATCGATCACGATCTTCGCGCTGCCGTTCGTGACTGCGGGCGAGCTTCGCCTCGCGCGCGGCGACGCACGCGGCGCGGACTCGCTGGCCCTGCGCGCGCTCGGCGTGATGCGCGCCGATTCGCTGGCGCCGCGGCGCAGCGCGTTCGTCGGGCGCGCGGAGCTGCTGCGCGCCCGTGCCCGCGAGGCGCTCGCCGATCGTCTTGGCGCGCGTGAGGCGGCGGCGCGTGCGCTCGTCGCGCTGCCGGTGGGTTATGGCGCGTCGAACCGGTGGACCCGCGAGGCCCGCGCGCTGTCAGACTCCCTCGGTCGCTAGCCGCAACATCTGTGTTCCGGCGCTGCCTCGGTGCTCCGTCAGCTCGGTTGGGTTTCAGGCGTGTGCGGTTCTGAGCCGTACGGAGATAGGCGCGCTGAAAGAGCAGGGGGTTCACGAGGAGGCGCGGAGGGCGCGGAGTACGACTCTAGGGTAGCGCTCCGCGGAAGCGTCGCAGCGTACCTCTCCAGCCACAGGCCCAAAGCCTGTTTGCGTCGGCATCCACGCGCGCCTCGCGCCGTGGCCTCCCCAGGTCCTCCGCGTCCTCCGCGCCTCCGCGTGATGCTCTAAGCCGTTGCGCACTCACGCACTCACGCCAGCGCGTCCTCGCGCAGCGCGCGGTGCAGCAGCAGCCGCGCCTTCCGCCAGTCGCGCTGCACCGTGCGCTCCGACACGCGGCGCAGCGCGCCGATCTCCGCGAACGAGAAGCCGCAGAAGAAGTGCAGGTCCACCACCTCGGCCAGCGACGGCTCGAGATCGGCGAGCTCGCCGAGCACGTCTCCGATCTGCACGAGCTCCGCGGCGCTGCGCGACGCCTCGGCGGACGGCTCCTCGTCGCCCGACAGCGTGATCTCGAGGAGCCGCCCGCGCTTGGTCGCCTGCCGCCGGCGCGCGAAGTCGATCACGAGTCCACGCATCGCGCGCGAGGCGTACGCCAGGAAGCGCGACCGATCGACGAAGGCGACGTCGGTGCGGCCCGCGATGTTGAGGTAGGCCTCGTGCAGCAGCGTCGTCGGCCCCACGGTGAGCGCACCGCCGTCGCGTCTGAGCGCATGCTCGGCCAACCGGTGCAGCTCGCCGTAGAGCAGCGAGAACAACTCGTCCACCGCCGCGCCGTCGGCGCGGTCGGCACGCTGGATCAGGGTGTCGAGCTGGTTCTGCAGCGCTGCTCCTCGGCGTCGAGGTCCGCGGACATGGATCCGCCTCGCGCACGCCGATGAGGGCTCGCGCCAGCCCAAGCATACCGCCGACGCGCGAACACTGCCAGACCAGACACAAGCACCGGCGCCCGCGTCCCGACCGACACGAGCAACGCCCGTCGCTCCAGCGTGGGAGCGACGGGCGTCACCTTGCAGGACCGCCGGTCGGCGATCGCGGCCCGATGCTACGGGCTCACGAGCGTGATCGGGTACGTCTTCGTCTCGAAGATCGTCTCGGTGGTGCCGTCGTAATATTTGAGCTCCACCTCGAGTGTCGCCGATCCGAGCACCAGCGTTCCGGTTCCGGCCGACTGCCCGTTGAACGCGACGATGTCACCCAGCGTGTTGCACGTGCCGGCCGGCAACTCGCCACCGACGGTGCTGCCGTTGCAGCGTACCTGCGTGCCACCCGCGGCGCGCCGCGCGCTCCCCTGGCGGATCCAGTTCTGCATGCTGATGATCGAGAGCGTGGCCCCCGGATTCTCGATCGTCGCCGTGTACGGCGTGAAGCCCGCGTCGAGCACGATGTTGGTGGACGCCGGCGTGAACGACGTGATCGTCGGGTTCGCCGACACCAGCGTCACCTCGACCGTCTTCACGTCCAGCTCCGTCGGCGCCACGTTGATGCCGTTCGCCTTGTAGAGATGGAGCACGAAGCTCGCGGGCCCGGGCTCGAACGCTCCTCCCACCGAATTGCTCTGGGCGATCACCGTGAACTGCATGGTGCACGTTCCGGTGGGAAGACTGCCGAGGCTCGCACAGGTCAGGTACGTCCCGCCGGCGCCTTTCAGCACCGTGCCGCTCCCGGTCTCCTGCGACATCTCGCCCTGAATCAGCACGTCGGCCAAGGGGAAGCCCGGGTTCTGGATCTGCACCGTGTAGCCGACGCTCTGGCCGATCACGAGCGAGGTGGACGCCAGCACGAGGCTCGTGATCGTCGGCGTGATCGACACCAGCGTCACCGCCACGGTGCGAGTGTCGAGCGTGGTCGCGACCCCGTTGACGGTCTGGGTCATCTTGAGCTCGAAGACGGCCGCGCCAGGGACCAGCGCACCGTTGCCGCTCCCCGTGCTCGACGCGGACGCCGAGAAGGTGATCGTACACGTGCCCGGCGGCAGTAGGCCGAACGCCGAGCCGCAGGTCACGAGCAGGCCGCCGGCCGCGCGCCGAGTCGTACCTTGCACGATCGTTCCCTGGAGCGCCACGTCCTGCAGGCTCTTCGCGGGATTCTGCAGCGTCGCTGTCCAGCCGACGGATGGTCCGTCGATCGCCAGCGTCGTCGACGTGAGGGTCAACGCCGAGATCACCGGCGTCCCGACCAGGTTCACGTCGACACTTCTGAGGTTGAGCTCCGTCTCCACGCCGTTCACGGTCTGCAGCAGGTGCAGCACCAGCACGGCGGCGCCAGGCGCGAGCGTGCCGCTGCCGGGCGCCGAGTTCGACGTCGTCAGGGCGATGGTCATGTCGCAGTTGCCGAGGGGCAGGAAGCCGGGCGCGTCGCCGGGCGCGCACTGCGTGGGCAGGTTCGCCGCCTGCCGCGACGCGGCGCCCTGCACGATCTCGGCGCGGATCGAGACGCCCGTCTGCGCCGTCTGCGCGTTGTTCGAGATGCCCACTGCCGCGGACACGGCGGGCCCGTCGATCCGCAGCGTGTTCGAGGAGAGCTGCACCATCCTGAACTTGACGCGAGCGGCGCCGCCCTGGATCGCCGAGGGTCCGTCGGAGGGCGAGAGCGGTGAGGTGGTCGTTCGGCGGTCGCTGCACGCGACGGCGGCGAGGAGGGCGCTGGCGATGACCAGTCCAGCGGGATACCTGCTCTGGCGGAACATGGGGAGGCCTCGGGGTTCGGGGAGGGGGGTGCTGATAAGACAATCGCAGAATCTCCCTGCATCCCGACAAGGCGGGTTCGATCGAGACGGAGAGCGTTACGTCAGGTCGGTGTGGATCGCGTTTAACCGCGCGAGCATTAGTAGATCATCGAACGCTGGCTCGAGTAGCGCGGTGATGACTGTCGCGGCGGCGACGGAGGGGCGGAGATGGTGGAGAGGAATGAGCTCCCCTCGTTCAACCCTCGTGCATCGCTTTAAGCGCGTGCCGGCAACCGCAGCGCCTCACGGAGCGCGGCGGCGTTGCGCTCCCCGCGTGGGATGTTGTGCGCAGGCGCGCCCTGCAGCGGAAGCACTCGGCTCTCCGCCAACCAGAGATGCAGTTGATACATCGGGTCGCCCTCGCTGTCGGCGTGCCGGCGGAGCTCGATCGTCTGCACGTCCGCGACCCGGAAGTGGCGCACCGTCGTGTCGCGACGGAATGGGCGGCGCACGGCGTGGGTCCCGTCTCCCGTCACGTGATCGAACGTCGTCACCGTGGCCTCGTACCGCCAGACCCAGTAGCACCCGGCGATCAGGTGACTCAGCCCGATCGCGAGGATGACGGCGCGAACCCAGAGTGGGAATTCGGGCCACTTGTCCGATCCGACGCCTCCCAGGAGGACAGTGAGTCCCGACATCACGAACGCCGCACCGAACGCCCACATGCCCTGTGGGGTGTCGCGCACGACGGTGCGCTCGGTGGAATGTTCGAGGCGGAAGGACATCGGTGGGTGGGCTGGGGCAACGATCGAGGCTCATCGCGCCGGCGCGCCAATGGGCGAGCCGCCGCATGGAGATCGTGTCGGGCACTAGCCGATGCTCAAACCGGGGTGCCCTCGGTCGAGTCAATCATCCGTTACTTCCTTAAAAAGGTGCCGTACCGACACAGCCGCGGGCTCGCCGTTATCGTGCTCGCGCCCGATCTGTGCGACGACGGAATCTGACGTCCGCGAGATCGGAAGCGAAGCGGCGGACTCAGTGCACAGCGAATGATCGACATACCGCTTTCGACCGCTCGAGGTAAACGTGTAACACCGCCGTGAGGGCCTTCGCGAATGATTGAAAAGCCGGTTCAGTTTCGTGGTGCCTCCCATCGCGCACCAGCGGCACGCAACGCTACTTCCGTGACCGAGCTTCCTTGAGTCGCGCGCGATAATCCGCGTTGTCAACGTCGAGCAGGAGAGCGGCAGTGAACTCGGCCGCAGCCGCGGCCCAATCCTCTTCTACGATGAGCACCTCACCGAGCGCGGCATGATAGGTCGCGACGGAGCCATCGAGTAGCAAGGTCCGCGTGAACTGCTCCTTCGCTGGTCCCCAAATGATGAACGACCAACCGGCCGCGAAAGCCGGTCGCTCAGCCGCGACTTTGCACGTCGCCTGCCACATTCACGACTTCGAGTTTGCGCGTGTCGGCAGAGGGGAAAAGTACTCAATGTTTGTAACGAAAATCGCAGGTGACTGTTACGTGATCGACGCGCTGGCTTTGCTCGGCTAGGATTGTTGGTATCTAGCACATCGATGTCCTCCTCCCAGGTCGTGTCGTTCCACCGCTCGATCCAGCCAAGAGGTTCTCACGTGATCGATTGTTCGAGTCTCGCACGTCGTACATGCCAATTCCTCCTTGCTTGCGTGGCAATCGTGGTCGGCTCCTCGCTGCTGCACGCGCAGGCGTCAGCTACCACGGGGATCCTCCGCGGAACGCTCGCCGATTCTCTCGGGAATCCGGTAGGTGGCGCGACCGTGACGCTTCGCAACCAACAGACGAACACCGCGCGCATCGTGCGGTCGTCGCCCTCCGGTGTGTTCGTGGCGGCGCTGCTTCCCCTCGGATCGTACGAGCTGACGGTACGGGCAGTTGGCTTCGCGCCGGTCACGCGCGGCGGCATCCCCGTGGGCGTGAGCGCGGCGGTCGAAGTGGCGGTGGTGCTCAAACGCGCGGCGGTGGAACTCGCCGCCGTGCGGGTGCGCGACAGAAGCGATACGCCCGTCAGCACCACCAAGACGGAGCTCGCCACCGAATTGGACTCGCGAGTCGTAAGCGGCCTCCCGAACAACGGCCGCAACTTTCTCGCGCTCACGCTGCTCACCCCCAACGTCGCGATCACCCAGGGACCGGACGGCGACGTGCTCTCCGTCGCGGGCCAGCGCGGCACCTACAACAACATCAGTGTGGATGGCGCAGACTACAACAATCCATTCTTCGGTGAGCAGCGCGGAGGGCAGCGTCCGGCCTTCACCTTCAATCTCGATGCGGTGCAGGAGATGGTCGTCACGAGCCAGGGCGCCAACGCCGAGTTCGGGCGGTCAGCCGGCGGCTTCGTGAACGTCGTGACGAAGACCGGCACGAACAAGTTTGGAGGAACGCTGCACTACTTTGGCAAGACCAGCGCGCTCTCCGGTCAGCTCAAGGGGAACGGCGCCACGCTCGATCCCGAGTTCCGGCAGAACCAATTCGGCTTCACGCTCGGCGGCCCGATCGTCAAGGACAAGCTCTTCTTCTTCACCGCCTACGACCAGCAGCTGTTTTCGGACACGAAGCAGAAGAGCCGCCCGAGCAGCCCGGCGTTCGATTCGCTCAAGACATATCTGACCACCGCCTTCGGTGGCGCACTCGCCAAGGATTTCGGCCCCATCAAGCGCACGAACGACGCGCAGGTGTTTCTGGGGAAGGTCGATTGGCACGTGAACGAGCGGAACGTCTTCTCGCTCAAGTACAATTACACCAGATCGGAACAGAGCAACGGCACCTTCGACGTGGATACGTGGGGCGCCAGCGCCAACGCGCTGGAGAAGGGGTCGTCCAATGCACTCAGCGGGCAGCTCACCACGCAGCTCTCGGAGAACCTGTCCAACGAGTTCCGGTTCCAGGTGGCGCGCGAGGATCGGCCGCGCGACTACACCGCGCCGACGCTGCCCGGCGGACGTGATTTCCCGGACATCGCCATGGACTTCGGCAGCGCGTTCCGGGTGGGGCGGCCGTTCTTCATTCCGGTCACGTACTACGACACGCGCGTACAGCTGCTCAACAACGCGAGCTGGGTCAATGGCGATCACTACGTGAAGGCGGGCGGTGAAGTGAACGCGGTGAGCTCGAACCAGACCTTCGTGGGCTTCGCCAACGGCCGTTTCATCTTCTCCAGCGTCACGGGCTTCGTCAATTATTCGAAGGCGGGCAACAACTACGTCGAGTGCTCGAACGGAACGACCAACACGACGGGCGCCTGCCCGGCGGGCACGAACATCACGGGGCCGGTCCTGCTGTACCTGCAGCAAGCCGGCGTGGGGGGCCGGTCCGTCGAGCAGTCGGGCACGCAGAAGATTCCACAGACGGACTACGCCCTCTTCATCCAGGATACGTGGAAGGCGAAGAAGAACCTCACCATCAACTACGGCCTGCGCTGGGAAGGAGAGAAGCAGCCCGACGTGCTCACCGATCCGGGCCAGGTGTTCTTCGCACCGTTAATCGGCAAGTCCGTTACGAACTCAAAGGGCACGTTCCAGTTTCCGTCGAATGGCAAGATCCCGTCCGATTTCACGATGTTCCAGCCGAGGCTCGGCATCGCGTGGGACGTCCGGGGGAATGGCACGGAAGTGGTGCGCTTCAGTGCGGGCCAGTACAACGCGCGTGTCGCTGCCCTGAACTTCGCCAGCGTGCGCAACAACAACGGCTCCATCGGCCAGACGATCTTCCGCAACAGCGCACTGACGGGAATCCTCGGCGCTCCGCCCAACATCGCGACGCTGCTTCCTGCACCCGCGGCCAATGCGGTTCCGTTCCAGCCCGGCATCTTCGTGGTGGACCAGAACTTCAAGAACCCGCGCACCGTCAGCGCCACGCTCGCGTACGAGCGCGTGCTTCTCGACAACGGGATCACCGGGTCGCTCAGCTATACGCACGCGGCATCCGATCGTCTCACCCGTTTCGTGGACCGGAACGACGCGGCGTTCGGTTCGCCGTGGGCCTCCGGCCTACCCAACGGCAATGGCATCGGCACGCTGACCACCGTCGAGAGCTCCGCCAGAAGCAAGTACGACGGCGTCACGATCGGTCTTGCGCGCCGGAATGCGCTCAACTGGCAGTTCGACGTCAACTACACCCTGTCGGCCGACAAGTCGGACGATGACAACGAGCGCGACCCGTTCACCTTTCGCTACGCCAACGCGGCGCGCCTCGGTGAGGAATGGGGGTACAGCGATCGCGATCAGCGTCACCGCCTGAACGGGTACCTGCTCAATGTGCTCCCAGGCGGTCTGCTGATGAACAACCGCTTCACATACCTGTCCGCACAGCCCGTGTCAGCGAAATGTGGCACGAACAATCTGGCGAGCACCATTCGCGCGGGCGGCGCGGGGGATCGCATCTGTCCCAACGGCACTGTCCTCGAGCGCAATACGCTACGGCGCGGCAACGAATACGCCACGTGGGATGTCCGCCTTGCGAGGCCGTTCACTCTGGGGAATGGACAGTCCGTCGAAGCCATCGTCGAGGTGTTCAACGTGCTCGGCCGCAACAACTATCGCGATCCCGCGTTCGGGTCGTTGCTGTTCAACTTCGACGGCACGATCCGGAATGGGCTCGGCGATCCACGCCAGATCCAGGTTGGCGCGCGGTACGCGTTCTAGCTGGGAGAAACTCGATTCGGGGGAGCGAAATCTCGTCAACCTGAGCGGAAGACGAAGGCCATTCCTCTGAAGGGCAGCCATGCTCGGCCCGGGGGGCGCCTGCGGCAGTCGCAGGCGCCCCGACTGGGGCATCTCGAATGGCCACAGTCGTGCATCACACAACGGAAATCCGATCTTCCGCGTGCTCGACGGGCAACCCGCCATTCGAGGAAATGCCCGCCACCCGCTCGCCTCCAGGCAACTCCGCACGCGAGATCGTCGGTGCACGCTGCGTCGCGAACTGCACTACGTCTTTCGAGAACAAGATGTCGAGCGTCCAGTCGAGTGCCACGCGGACCTTCTTCTCCAGCCGCGGCAACTTCGATAGATAGACGCTGCGCCACAGCCACCAGGCGAAAAAGCCGGAGAAGTTATGGCCAAGAATGCTCGCCACTCCCTTGCGTCGGCCGATCGACGCGAGGAGACCGATCGTCGAGAAGGTGAACGGGGTCAGTGGCTCGCCGGCGATGGTCGCCGCGATGTTGCGCGCCGTCACGATGCCTTCGCGGAGCGCGTGCTGGGCCGTGGGTGGATACGTGCCGCTGGTGGCGCGGTCGGGAACCACGGCACAGTCGCCGAGCGCCCACACGCGGTCGAGGTCGGGAACGCGCAGGTACTCGTCCACCTGAATCCGCCCGCGCTGCTTCGTGCACTCGAGCGAATCGGTGGCGGGGTTGGCCGACGTTCCCGCCGTCCACACGATGGTGCGCGCGACGATCACTCGCCCATCGGCCAGCACGACGGCGTCGTCGTCCAGCCCCACGATGCGTGAGCCGAGGACGATCTCGACTCCCTGCGCGGCGAGCTGGCGCTCCGCATAGCGACCGAGGTCGTCGCCGAGCTCGGGCAGCAGCGTCTTCCCCGAATGGACGACGACCACGCGCACGTGTTCGCGTGTGAGCGACGGATAGAAGGGGATCGCGGCGTGCAGGAAGTCGTTCATCGCGCCCACGGTCTCGACTCCCGCGAAGCCGCCGCCCGCAACGACGAAGGACAGCAGCGGCTGGCGAACGCCTGCGTTGCACTCGAAGTCCGCTTCCTCGAGATGCTCGATCATCAGGTTGCGCAAGCCAATCGCATCACCAAGCGACTTCATCGTCACGGCGCGCTCGGCGAGGCCAGGGATGTCGTAGAAGTTCGTGATGGCGCCGAGCGCGATGACGAGGTGGTCGTAGGGAAGCTCGTGCGAGTGGCTGCCGCCGGCATGCGAAACGACGACGCACCGTCGCTCGGTGTCGATCGCTTCGACGACGCCCGTGAACAGCGCGGTGCGCGACACGAGCTTCCGCAGCGGACTGACGAGGTGGGTCAGATCGAGATCGCTCGCCGCGACTTCGTGGAGCATCGGTGTGAACAGGAAGTAGTTCTCGCGATTGACGAGGGTGATCCGGACCTCGCTCTCGCGGGGCAGCAGGCGCTCGAGTTCGCGCGCGGTGGCGAGTCCGCCGAAGCCGCCTCCGAGAATGACGACCTGGACGGGTTTCGTGGACGGCATGCGGGAGAGGGGAGGCGATGAAGGTGGAGAGAGCCTGGATGCGCGGGTGGCTGCAATGCCGCACCGGCGTCTCCGGTTCCACGACTCGATCGGCCGCCCGTGCGATGCTGGAACCTTTCCGCTTCAGTCGCCCTTGTCGGCCGGGCGGTCGGGGAGGCGACGGGCGAGCTGCTGTGGATCAGGCGACATGGCTATCTCCCTTCGACGCGTTCATCTCCCGATCGATTCTCGGCGAAAGCTCGCCGAACATCGTGAGCAGCGTCGGCGCGACTACGGTCAGGGGGCTCCTAACGGCTACGGTTGACGCGGACGCACCGCTGGAGCGGGTGCACGTGCCTGAACACTGCTCCATGCGGGATCGCAGCTGCGCGAAGCTGCCGTTGCGACGTCGGCGCGGC
>JBDSDB010000175.1:0-5597 GCA_039920785.1 Gemmatimonadaceae bacterium | reverse complement strand
CTAGGTCGGGCCCCTGCGCGTCCGGTGGTCGTGCGGTGCTGCTCTCGTGCGGCTTTCGTCAGGAACCAGTCAGGGAGTGCGACGCCGTCACGCCCGCACCGAGACGGCGAACGCTCTCGCCGGGTTCCGGACCAGCAGTGTGTCGATCTCCGCGTCACTGAAGCCGCGAGTGCGCAGGGCAGGAACGAACTGCGTGAATAGCGTTTCGTAGCTGCGCGCGGTGCCGCCGCCGGGCCGACCGATGGTGTACCAACCGGCGTCCTGCGAGATCAGCACGTGACCGAGCAGACCCGCATCGCGCATCCGCGCGACGAATCCGACATGCTGTTCGAACAAGCTCTCGTCGATTCCGTCGAACTCGATCCACGCACCGCGACGGGCCGCGGCGATGTGCGCCGCCGACTCCGGCTCGTTCTGCGCGTGAATCCAGATCCACGCCGACGGATGCACCCGCTCTCGCTCGAGGATGGCGAGTTGCTCGAACGCCGCAACCGACGGCCCGGTGTGAGCGCCGATCGTCAGGCCCGTCTCGCGGTGGGTCAACGCCGCCGCGCGAATGAGCTTGCGCTCGACGACGCTGAGCGGCGTGCCATTGAACCCCAGCTTGATGAAGCCGGGCCGGATCCCCGTTCCGTCGATGCCATCCGACCACTCGCGAATCCATCGTCGGCCAAGCGAGGCGGCGCTCTCCGTGAACACGTGCGGCGGCAGGAACTTGTTCTCGACGGCGGCATAGTTACCGGTGACCGTGAGCACGTGGAGGCCGCTGTCCGCCGACAGGCGGCGCAGCAATTCCGGATCGCGACCGAGATGCGACGCGGTCGCGTCCACGAAGGTCCTGCATCCCCGATCGCGGAGGCGCTTCAGCCGCGGCAGCACGACGCGCACTACTTCTTCGCGGTCGTACGCCAACGGGTGCGCGGCCCACTCCGCATACGGCTGAAAGCTCGCCATCGCGTGCTCGTGCGGCAGCGTGATGCCCATCTCGCTCGAGTCGATCCATCCGCGCACGGTCATCACGCGAGATGCGGCGCTCGGCCGCACCGGTCCGATCCATGGCACGCTTGCGCCGGTGACCAGGGTGGTCGCCGTCGCGGCGAGCATCTCGTGAACGAAGCGTCGTCTGTTCATGGTCCCATGCACGGGTGAGTAGGCGACCGGCGCGAACACCGAGCGCCTACGCCTCGAGCCGGTATCCGGATTTGCGCACGGTGAGGATGTGCCGCGGGCGCGTCGGATCGCGCTCCAGCTTCTTTCGGAGCTCGAGGATGTGGGTATCCACCGTGCGACTGACGACGGCGGCCTGATGTCCCCAGACCTCGCGCATCAGCTCGAGCCGCGAGACCACGGCGCCGCGCCTGTCGTAGAGCGCGAGCAGCAGATCGTACTCGAGCGGTGCGAGGTTCACCGCGTCGCCCTCGCGCCGCACCGTGCGCGACGCGCGCTCGATCGTGATCTCACCGAAGTGCGTCGTCGGGTGTCTCGGCTCCTCGACGCGCAGGGTGCGGCGAAGCAGTGCCTCCACGCGCGCGAGCAGCTCGAGCACCCCGAACGGCTTCGTCACGTAGTCGTCTGCCCCGTGCCGGAAACCCATCACCTTGTCCGCCTCCTCGCCCCGCGCGGTGAGGATGAGCACGGGGACGTCGATTCGCTCGGCGCGCATCGTTCGTAGCACTCGGTAGCCGTCCATCCCGGGCAAGGTGAGGTCGAGCACCACGAGGTGGGGTGACCAGTCTCTCGCACGCGCGAGACCCTCGGGCCCGTCGGATGCGACCTCCACCTCGTAACCCTCGATCTCGAAATTGTTGCGGAGCCCGAAGGCGAGATCCGAGTTGTCCTCCACGACGAGAATTCGCGACGTCATGTGCGCTCCTCCGCACCGGCCGTTGCGCGCTCGCGTTCGTCGGCCTCCTCGCGTGCGCGAGCGGATTGGTCCGCGTCGCCGCCGCTCACGTCATCGGCGCGCGGCAGTGCGACGTAGAACGTCGATCCGCGCGCCGGCGCGTGCCGCGTGTCGACGCCCGTGCGGCCGCCGTGGCGAGCAACCAGATCGCGCACGACTGCGAGCCCGATACCGCTGCCGGCCACCGCCGAGGAGACATCGCGCTCGAGGCGGAAGAACGGCGCCCAGATCCGCTCGCGATCGCCCGCGGGGATGCCGGGCCCTTCGTCCTCCACCTCCAGTCGCACCCACTCGCCCGTCGTTCGCAACAGGACGCGCACCTGCCCGCCCTCGGGGCTGTACTTGATCGCGTTGTCGACCAGGTTGAGCACGATCTGTCGGAACGCTTCGAGATCGACGATGGCGCAGGCTCGTTCGTCCAGTGACTGCTGCACACGCACGCGGCGCGGCGCGGCGAGGGGCGCGAAGCTGTCGAGCGCCTCACGGAGCTGCGGCGCGAGCGCGCACGAACGGAGGCTGAGACGTACTGCCTGTCGTTCCGCGCGAGAGAACTGCAGGATGTTCTCGACGAGGTGGGTGAGCCGCCGCGCTTCCTGGTCGATGATCTCCAGCGAGCGGGCGCGCTCGCTCTCGCTGCGCACGCGGCCGAGCCGCAACGTCTCGGCGAACATGCGCACCTGCGCGAGCGGCGTGCGGAGCTCGTGCGACACGCTGGCCACGAAGTCGGAACGAAGCCGCGCCAGCTCGTGCTCGCGTCGAAGCTGAAGGAGACCGATCGCCACCAACACGCCGGTGAGACCGAGCAGGGCGCCGAGCAGCGTGAGACGCGATTTGGGCCGCCCACCGATCACCAGCCGGTCGGCGACGGCGGGATTGATGGAGATGGTCGTGTGAAGTCCGCCGTAGGCGTCGAGCGCGTGCTCGCCGGTGTACGTCGCCGGATACTGGTGCGGCGAACGGTAAAGCGGATGCCCGGCGAAGTCCCACACGAGCACGGAGAAGAGCGAGTCGTTCGGCAGCCCTCGCGTGAGCGCGGGAGGAAGCACGGTGCCGGACTCCATCACCGTGTGGAAGACGCTGGCGGCCAACGAGCCGACGCAGAACTCCACGCCGTACACGGCGGCCACGGTATCGTGCGGGCCCCACTTCACCTGATACACGAGGCTCAGCGGCGCGACCCCAGAGTCGCGCGTGATCGTGCGATACCCGAAGTCGCGCACGTACTCGGGCAGGTCGGCCTTGACGGCCTCGCGAATCTGACGCTGCCGCTCGGGCGATGGCGCCGATCCCGCGAACACCAGCACACCGGTAGACGGATCGAGACGAAATGCGAACGGCGTCGCCGACGGGCACAGCTTCTCGCGCGCCGTGGGTCGAAGAATGGCTCCGGGATCCTCCAGTCGCTCGCCCGGACGCAGCGGCTGCTCGTGCATCACCGGGTTGAAGAGGTAGAGGATGCTCGAGTACATCTTCCCCTTCGACGACGCCGTGAACTCCCACGCAGCGAACGATGCGTAGTCGCGCAGCGCGCGCTCCGCGGTGGCGCGATGCGAGCGCGCCGCGCGCCATGCTTCGTACGCCAGCGCCGCGGCGAGCGCCATGGTGAGCAACAGCACCGCGACGAGGATCGTCGAGCGCGAGCGAGGGAGTCGGTCCGCCATGGCCACATGCTAGAACGGCGCGGACGCTCGTGCAAGACGACGCGATCCACGCTCGGCGGCGTGGATCGCGAACTGTCAGGAACGTGTCAGGAACCGGTCAACGTGCTCCGGCCAGCGCGGGCGCCGACACCACTGCCGCCGGGATCGCCGGCGTTGCCCGCCGCTCGCCCACCTGCTGGCGCCACATCGCGTAGTACAGCCCCTTGCGGTCGAGGAGCTCGTCGTGGTGGCCCTGCTCCACGATGCGGCCCTGCTCCAGCACGTAGATCCGGTCCGCGTGCAGTACGGTCGAGAGTCGATGTGCGATGAGAACGGTGATGACGTCGGCGTCTGCCGCCACGTCGCGCATCGTGCGGCTGATCTCCTCTTCGGTGAGCGAGTCGAGCGACGACGTCGCCTCGTCGAACACGAGCAGGTGCGGCTCACGCAGAAGCGCGCGTGCGATCGAGAGCCGCTGTTTCTCACCGCCGGAGATCTTCATGCCTCCCTCGCCGATCACCGTGTCGAGCCCCTTGTCGGCGCGGCTGAGCAGCGAGGTCGCCGCGGAGCGCTGCATCACGGCGAGACACTGCTCGTCACTGGCTTCGGGCCGCACGAACAACAGGTTCTCCCGGATCGTGCCGCTGAACAACTGCGCGTCCTGCGTGACGAAGCCGATCCGCTCGCGGAAGCGGTCGAGGTCGATCCGATCGCTCGAGACGCCATTGTAGAGGATCTTCCCCGCACCCGGCCGATAGAGCCCGACCAGCAGCTTGACGAGCGTGGTCTTCCCCGCTCCCGACGGACCGACGAACGCGATCGTCTGGCCGCGCTCGACGCCGAAGGCAACCTCCGCGAGTGCCGGCGCGCTCGCCGTCAGGTGCGTGAAGCTCACTTCCTCGAACGCCAGCGTGCGCAGGTCGTCGATCGCGACCGGGTTCGTCGGCTTCGGGTCGATCGGGATCTTGAAGATCGCGTCGAAGTTCGCCAGCGAGGCTTCCGTCTCGCGATAGATGTTGATGACGTTCCCCAGCTCCTGCAGCGGCCCGAAGATGAAGAACGAGTAGATGAGCAGCGAGAAGAACTGCCCGACCGTGATCTGCTTCTCGAAGATCAGGTAGAGCATCAGGAACAGGATGCACGTACGCAGGAAGTTCACCGCGGTGCCCTGAATGAAGCTCAGGCTGCGAAGATAGCGTACTTTCTTGAGCTCGAGCTTGAGGATCTTCTCCGTGGTCGAGTTGAGGCGAAGCTCCTCCTGCTTGGCGAGCCCCAGGCTCTTCACCAGCTCGATGTTGCGCAGCGACTCCGTCGTCGCACCGGCGAGCGCCGTCGTCTCCGCGACGATCACCTTCTGGATCGTCTTGATCCGCTTGCTCAGCACGGAGCTGAGCACCGTCAGCAGCGGCACGGTGAGGAAGAACGCGGGGGCGATCGCCCAGTGCGCCTTGAACGCGTACACCATCACGAATACCACACCGACCAGCGTCGTGAACACCATGTTGACGAACGCCGCGATGAACCGCTCGGTGTCGGATCGCACCTTCTGCAGCTTGCCGAGCGTCTCGCCGCTTCGCTGGTCCTCGAACGTCTGGAATGGGAGCGCGAGCGAGTGACGGATGCCGTCGGAGTAGAGGTCGGCCCCGACGCGCTGCACGACGACGTTGACGAAGTAATCCTGGAAATTCTTCGCCACGCGCGACACGAACGCGACGCCGACCGCCATGCTCAGCAACAGCGCGACTCCGCGAAAGAACTCCGCTCGCGAATATTTGTCGTACTGCGTCGCGTAGCTGTCGATGACGTGACGGAAGATTAGCGGATCGAGCAGCGAGAAGATCTGATTGATCGCCGCGAGAAAGAGCGCGAGGATCACGATGCGCCAGTACGGACGCAGGTAGCGATAGAGTGTCGACATGAGAAAACAGTAACCCGGAATGGGGGCGGGCGGGTTCCTCGCTCACTCTCGACGACAGCACCAGTAGCGGGTACTTGGGGTCCCGGTAACCCGGATTGGCATACCAGCTTCCGGAAGTTGAACGGAGCGCTGTCCG
>JBDSDB010000174.1:0-2829 GCA_039920785.1 Gemmatimonadaceae bacterium | reverse complement strand
CGTACTTCCGCCTGGAACTGCACCTCGTGGAACGCCGCGGAGAGCCCCTTCATTCGGGGTATCGCGGAATCTCTAAAGGTAATACGGGCCTCCTCGCCGCGCACCAGGATCCCCTCGATCCCGAGCGTACCGCCAGCCACGCGAAGGAGCGCCATGGCGAGCATCGCCTCGGCGGGTGCGGGGAGCGGGCCGAACCGATCGCGCAGCTCCGCTCGCACCGCCTCGATCTCCTCCGGCAACGCGTACCGGGCCAGCCGCTTGTACACGTCGAGCTTGGCCTCTTGCGATTCGATGTAGTCGTCGGGGAGATAAGCGGGAATGTCCATCGAAACGTCGGCGGGCTGCGGCTTTGGTGCGCTCTCGCCGCGCATGAGCCGCTGTACCGTCTCCTCCAGCATGCGCAGATAGAGGTCGAAGCCGACGGCATGGACGTGGCCCGACTGCTCGGCCCCGAGCAGGTTGCCGGCGCCGCGCATCTCCATGTCCTTGAGCGCGATCTTGTAGCCCGCGCCGAGCTCCGTGTGATGCTCGAGCACGGCGAGCCGGCGCTCGGCATCTGGATCCACGCTGTCGGGCACCAGCAGATAGCAGTAGGCGCGCCGATGCGAACGGCCGACCCGGCCCCGCAGCTGATAGAGCTGCGCGAGACCCAGATGGTCGGCGCGGTTGACGAACATGGTGTTTGCGTTCGGCACGTCGAGACCGCTCTCGACGATGAGCGTGGAGACGAGCACGTCCACCTCTCCGCTCACGAAGCGGTGCATGATGTCCTCGAGCTCGCGCTCTCGCATCTGTCCGTGCGCGACGGCGACGCGCGCACGGGGGACGATGCGACGGACGCGGTCGGCGTGGGCGATGATGGTCTCGATGCGGTTGTGCACGAAGAAGACCTGGCCGCCGCGATCGAGCTCCCGAGAGATCCCCTCATCGAGGAGACCGTCGTCGTCGCCTGGCTCGACGAAGGTGAGCACGGGCGAGCGATCGCGCGGCGGCGTCTGCATCAGTGTCATGTCGCGCAGGCCGGCGAGCGAGAGGTGCAACGTCCGCGGGATCGGTGTCGCGGTGAGCGTGAGCACGTCGGTCTCGAGCTTGAGCTGCTTGAGCCGTTCCTTGTGCTTGACGCCGAAGCGGTGCTCCTCGTCGACGATGATGAGTCCGAGCTCGCCGAACACCACGTCGGGACTGAGCAGGCGATGCGTGCCGATGACGATGTCGACCTTCTTCTCCGCGAGCTCGACGAGCGTCTGCGCCTGTTCCTTGGTGCTCTGGAACCGGCTCATCACGGCGATGCGGACGGGGAAATCCGCGAGCCGTTCGCCGAACGTTCGCGCGTGCTGGTCGGCGAGGATCGTGGTGGGCACGAGCACGGCGACCTGTCGTCCGCTCTGCACCGCCTTGAACGCCGCGCGCACGGCGATCTCGGTTTTGCCGTAGCCCACGTCGCCGACGAGTAGCCGGTCCATGGGCCGCGTGCTCTCCATGTCCCCCTTCACCTCAGCCGTCGCCTTGCGCTGGTCCGGCGTGTCCTCGAACAGGAAGCTGCTTTCGAGCTGGCGCTGCCACGCCGTGTCGGGTACATGCGACGGACGCGATGCCACCTTGCGGCGCGCATAGAGGTCGAGCAACTCGAGCGTCATCTCGTGGATGGCCGCTCGCGTGCGATCACGCTGGGCCGCCCAGCGCTTGCCGCCCAGCTTGTGCAGCCTCGGCGGAGGTGCGTCGTCGGACACGTCGTCCGCGGAGCGATAGCGCTCCAGCTGGTCGATTCTATACAAGGGGACATTCAACCGGTCCCCCCCCTCGTACTCGACGACGGCCACCTCGATCGTGCTCTGCCCGACGAAGATCGTGTCGATGCCACGGTAGATGCCGACCCCGTGCTCGAGATGCACGACGTAGTCGCCAAGTTTGAGCGCGAGCGCGTCCCCGCCACCGCTGACGTACCGCCGAGAGCGACGAATGCGCCGCTCACGACGGAAGATCTCGTGATCGGTGAGCACGCGGAGTCCGCGTTCGCCATCCGATGGGGGCAGGACGTATCCTCCGCCCAGGGCGCCGACGACGAGCGCCGCGGGCGACACGTCGCGAGTGTCCTCGTTCAGCAGCTCGTCCAGCCGTTCGCACTGCCCCGCGTTGTCGCACAGGACGATCGTGGGAATCTCGTCGCGCACGATGCGACGCAGCCGCTTGATGTCGCGATCGACCGGCTCCGGAGTGCGGAAGGGAAAGACCACGTCGGCTTTCTCCGCGGTCGGATCCACGAGCCTCAGCGCGCCGAACGCGGAGAGCATCACGCCCGCGACACTGGGCGCCTCGAACAGCTCCTCACGCGAGTCGACATCCTCACCTCGACGGCGAGCGAGATCGATGTGGTGCTCTGCCTCGTCCCAGGTGCGCTGCAGCTCGGGGAGGAGATGCGTGCCGGTGGGATAGACGAACAGCGTGTCGGGCGGGAACAGCGCGGACACGGACAGTCGCTCGCCCGTCGTGGCGTCGTCCCTCACCTGGCCGTCGACCGGGAGCACGATCGCCAAGTCCACCGTGCGTGTCGAGCGCTGCGAAGACAGCTCGAAGTGTCGGAGGTCGACGACTTCGTCTCCCCAGAACTCCATGCGCACCGGGTCGGTCATGCCGAACGAGTACACGTCGAAGATCCCGCCGCGCAGGCTGAATTGCGCCACGTCCTCCACCATCGGTACGCGCTCGAAACCGATGCGCTCGAAATGTTCGGCGAGCTCGCGCGGGCGCCGCACGTCACCCTTGCGGAGCTCGATGCGAAGATCGGCGAGCGCGCCCGGCAGCCGCGTGCGCTCGAGGAGCGCACGCGGC
>JBDSDB010000173.1:0-27622 GCA_039920785.1 Gemmatimonadaceae bacterium | reverse complement strand
GCTTTCTTGAGCCATTTGGCCGCTTCGCCATCCGATCGGGAGACACCCTCTCCGTTCGCGTAGAGCATCCCCAACGCGTATTGCGACTCTGCGTGTCCGCGATCGGCGGCCTTGAGATACCACTGCGCCGACTCCGCTGGATTGCGCCGCACACCGGTGCCATTCTGCAACAGCACGGCATAGCGATACTGCGCCTCGCGATCGCCATGGCCGGCGCCGGCCGCATACCACACCGCGGCCACGAGGAGGCTCGGCGCGACGCCGAGCCCGCGCTCGTACATCGTGCCGAGCGTGCGCTCCGCGAGCGCGTTGCCGTTGCTCGAGCTGGCCTCCCTGGCGCAGACGTCGAGCGCGCGCGCCCAGTCGCTCTTGCGCGACGCGTCGGCGCAAGCCGACGCCACCACGACCGGTGGCGGCGGGGCGACGTCGGCCGGCTTGGGCCGCACGACCAGCGCGCGCGACGGCCACACCAGCGCCTCGCCGGGCCGGATGTCCAACGTCTGCCGCTCGGGCCTGTAACCGGGCGCGCTCGCCGACAACGTGTGCCTGCCTGGCGAAAGCCGCAGGGTCCGGCGGGACGTGCGCGCTCTGTCGACGGTGATCACCGTGCCGGACGGAAGGTCGCTGGCGATCTGCAACGTGGCGGAGTCCACGATCGACGCCGCGGCCGGACGCGCGGTGTCCGCCCTGACCGCGGTGACCGTGTCGGAGCTCACGCTGTCGGTGACGACGGCGACCGCGGGCTGCGGCTTTCTCGACGAGATCGCGGTGACGAGCCACGCGAGGGCGGCGATGAAGGCCGCGCCACTCAGCGTGATGGCCGCGATGCGGAGCCAGGGGAGCTCCGCGCGCGGTGTGGACGGAGTCGAGGGTGGCGGCGGTGGCGGCGGCGCCGGTGGGGCGACGTGAATCTGCGGCGGCTCCACCATCGTGACCGGCGGTGCGACGACCTGCTGCGGGACGGCGGCCCTCACCGCAACTGGCGGCGGCGCTGTCGGCACCGCAGCCGGCGTGTCGAAGAGCGACTCGACCACTCGCGGCAGCAGGTTCGTCTGATCCAGGCTCACGATCGCGGAGTTGCCTGCCGTCGGCCTCTCGAGCAGAAGGCCGACGATCCTCGACGTGCTCGTCGTCCGCGCAATGAGCAGCCCAGCCCCGCTCTGTGCTCCGGCGGCGGCGCGCGTTCGCGCCTCGTCGATCTGGCCCAGCAGCTGGTAGTTGTGCCGCGCCGTCTCGCTCTTGGTCTCGAGCCATTCCGCGACGCTCATCCAGCCGGATGTCTCGCTGAGCTTGACCGTGGTGAGGTTGGCGCGACAGTTCCCGCAGAAGCGTACGCCGGCGCGGATCGGGGCGCCGCAGCTCGGACAGAGCTCGCCACTCGCGTGCAACGTATCGCCCACCGTGCCGAGCACCTCGACGAACTCGCCCGTGAGCGGCAGCCGCAACACGTCGAGCCGCGTTGACCCTCGGCGCTGCGCGAGATATGCGATGCCGCTCGTCTTGCCCTCGCCGACCTCGCAGATCTCGCCCAGGACATCGTACTCCGTCCCGGCCGCCTGCCGAGCATCTTGCAATCGGTAGTCGTCAGGCGACGACGACGGCTGTCGCACCGCGCCGTCCGTCGGAGGCAGTACACGCGTTGGTCCGTGCGGGTCGTTCATGTCGGTCTATCTCCAGTACTGGACCATGTAGTCGCGCTTGTTCGGACGGCCGTTGCGATCGCCGATCACGCAGAGCGAGGTGTAGTCCTTGGCGACGTTCCACACCTTCTGCGCGTCGGCCCTGGTGTCGCCCCACACCAGACGTCCGTCCTGATCTTCCACGCTGAACCCGGCCGCGCCCTGCTCTTTGATGGAGAGGCTGACGCGGTCGTACCGGCGGCACACCTCGTTCGGGATCGGGACCACCACGTTCGTGGGCATGGCCCAGTAGTCGGTGATGTAGTCGCTCCGGTTGAGCCGAGTGTTCTGCCGGCCGATGAAGCACCGCTTCTTGAACCGGCGCGCGAGCGCGAGCGCCTGCTTCGCCTCGCTCTCGCGGTCGAGCGTGGCGAGCACCGTCTGTCCGTCGGCGACGCGCCACCCCACGACCTTGTCGTTCGACACTGCGATCGACGACGGCTCGTACGCGATGCAGTCCTCGTCTGGCCCCTTGGGACCCTCCTTCTTCTCGATCGGTGGCGGCGGCGCTGGGACGGTCACGTCGGCGGTCGCCGACTTGGCCTCGATCTGCGCCGTGATCGTCGCCGTGCCGGGTCCTTTGGCCGTGACGCGCCCGCCGCCGACTGTGGCCACGGTCGGATCGCTCGACAGCCAGATCGCGTCGCGGGGTATCTGTCGGCCCGTCGCGTCCTTGGCCGTCGCGCGCAGCACGGCCATGGAGCCGATGGAGAGCGTGAGCCGCTTCGGGGACACGGACACCTGCTCCAGGCTGGCCGGTGAGACCGCGACCTGCACCGTCTTGCTCTGCTTGCCGAACTGCGCGGTGATTATCGTAGGTCCCTCGTGTCTGCCGGTCACGACACCGGAGTCGGACACACTGGCGATCAACGTGTCGCGCGACGTCCACGTCACGGGCGTGGTGGACGGCACGACTTCGTTCTTCATGTTGGTCACCGTCGCCACGAGCGGCGCCGACGTGCCGACCGCGAGCTGCATCGCCTGCGGGACGATGCTCACGACCTGCTTCTTGAGGTCCTCCTGCTGTTTCCAGAAGAAGAAGGCGGCCACGCCGCCGGCGAGCAGCAGCGGGGGCAGCCACATCGGGATCACGGCGCGATGCACGAACTGACCGACGACGGACTTGGGCGGCTCCGTGAGGCCGCCGGCGATCTGCGACGTGGCGGTGACGGTGAACGTCCGGATGTCGGCGATGCCAATCGGCCGCAGGCGCGCCGCGGTCACGAGCGGCACGTCGAGTGTCTCGCCGGGCTCGAGGGCGGCAGTCGCGCTGAGCCGATAGTCGAGTGCCTTCTCGTCGTCCTGTCCGCTCAACGCATATTTGGCCGGGGCGTTGCCCTGGTTGCTGAGCGCCACGGCGAACCGTCCGCGTGTCCATCCGCGCGACTTTGGCGGCACGAGCAGGAGCATCGAGTTCGCGAACGGCTGCACCGTGAAGGTGGCCGGCGCGCTCCCCTCCTCGCCGGGATTCTCGCGCGAGCCCGCCACGATCGTCGCCGGATAGGTGCCCGCGCGGCTCGCCGATACCCGCGGGACGAGGATGTTCAGCGGCACGACGGCGCGCTGGCCGGGATTGAGCCGGTGCGGCTGCGACGGCGTCTGCACCCAGCTCTCGTCCACACCGCGCACGCTGAGCGAGAACGCGTCCACGGTGCGGCCGCTGTTCATCAGCGTCACCGTGAGCACGCTGGGCTGCCCGGGAACGAGGGTCAACGCCTCGCGCTCGAGCACGACGCCGATGCGGCGCGAGTCTCCGCTCGGCTCGCGAATGAGCTTGCGCCCCTCGCCCTTGAGCTCGACCGGGGGCGGCAGCGTCGGATCGTTGCCCGCCACCTCCGCGGGACGCAGCGCGAACCGCTTCCGAGATGACGCCGATCCATTGTCACGCTTCGGCAGCACGCGCGCGCTCGGCGGCGCGATCTCCGCACCGCGCCACACCACGAGGGGCTGACCCGGAAGCTTGCCGATCTCCTCCTGCAGCAGCGTGGAGAATTCGGCGATTGTCTGGATGCGGTTGGCGGGATTCTTCTCCAACGCGCGCAGGATCAGCTGCTCCAGGCTCGCGGGAATGCTCGGCAAGAGGGAGCGTGGCGACGGCGGCGCCGCGGACACGTGCTTGGAGATGGCGTCGCCGAGGTTCTGCACCTGGAACGGTGGATAGCCCGTGGCGAGCTCGTAGAGCACCACGCCCAGAGAGTAGACGTCGCTTCTCGCGTCGATCGTGACGCCGCGCAGCTGCTCTGGCGACATGTATGGGAGCGAGCCGACCGCGAGCGAGCCGGCGATCGTGAGCCCCGACTCCGCGAGGCGAGTGAGTCCGAAGTCCGCGACGCGTACCACGTCCAGCGCGCCGCGCTCTTCGATGAGGATGTTCTCGGGCTTGAGGTCGCGATGCAGTACGCCGCGCCCGTGCGCGGCGGCGATCCCCTCGGCCGACTGGCGCGCCAGGTCGAGCGCGCGGCGCAGCGGCAGCCTGGTATCGCGCTGCGAGAGCAGCGTGCGCAACGATCCCGTGGGGATGAAGTCCATGAGGATGTAGTGCTGTCCGCTCTGGACGCCGAAATCGCGGATCGGCAGCACGTTGGGATGCCGGATGTCGGCCGCGGCCTGCACGATCGGGCGGAATCGTTCCGCGAACGCATGGTCCGTGGAGAGCCCTTCGTGGAAGAGCTTCACGGCGACGACCTCACCCGTGACCGTGTGCAGCGCCCGCAGCGTCTGGCCGAGCGCGCCGGTGGCAAGCGGCAGCTCGAGGCGATACGGGCCGATCAGCTTTCCGATCGCGCTACTCATGGACTGGTCTCCAGCACGTAGCCCACGTGCGCGGGCTTGTGCGCGCGCACGAGGCGTTCGATGAAGTCGCGCGACACGTCGGTGTGCGTCGGGATGGCAATCCGGAAAACGAAGGGTTTGTCGGGATCCTCGGTGATCTTCACGGGCTGGTCCGTGCAGATCTCGAGCATCCGCGTGAGTCCGTAGCGCGTGCCTCGCCACCAGTACAGTTGCATCGCCTCGCGCAGCAGCTCACGCCGGCGCCGCTCCGGCCAGTGTGCATCGAGCTCGAGGTTGAGCCACTCCGCCATCCAGGCGAGCATCTGGGCCGGGCACGTGACGGGCGAGAAGTACATCGCGATGTGTTCCTGGCGCTGCTCCAGCGGCTCCCAGATCGCCTCGTAGATCAGCAGCATCCTGCCGAGGAAGTCGGTGTCCTGATAGATCGACGGCAGGTGCTGGAGGTAGCGGCTTCGATCGGTGGTGGGCAGCGGCGCGGGCCAGGTGGGGCGCGAGACCACGGCAGGGAGTTCGTCGAGGTCGGGCGCCACGGGCACGCCGCCCGGCGGTGCGTACACCGGCGGCAGCACTGGCGGCACGATCGTCGTCTCCGACAGCAGCGACAGCACGTAGGGCCCGACGCGCACCTCGGCGCCCGGTTCGAACAGCACGGGCTGTCCCGGCAACAGCCGTACGCCGCGCAGGAAGGTGCCCGACCCGCTCCCGACGTCGGCGAGCATCGGTTGGCCCTGGTCGAGCCGCAGCTCGGCGTGCCGGCGCGACACGGCTTGGTCGCGCAGCACGAGGGCGTTCTCCGGAAGCCGACCGATGGTCAGGGTGGTCGTCGTGACTTCGAGACGCTGCAGCTCCGTCCCCTCGAGCGAGGCAACGAGGGTGTACGTGGTCGATGCTCCGACGGAGCGCCTAATCTCGGTTGACACGATGCGCATCCGAGCAGACGAGTCCTTCGGGCGGGAGCACGAGGCGCGGCGAGACGTCCTGAGGCGTGGAGCCGCTGCCCGGATCGCGCACCGAGATGCGCAACTCGTCGACGAACTCGATCCCCGGGATGCGCTGCAGCAGTGCATAGAGCTCCGACACGTGCAGGTCGCGCCCGAACGCCCAGCCCGTGCCCTCTGGTCCGCCTGTGTATGGATTGAGATAGCGGTAGAGCGCCGCCTCGGCGCGGCGCCGCGTCTCGATCTGCATGGCCGTGGTGCCCTGCTCCGGCAGTCGCACGCGCGCGTTGATGGAGACCCACATGAGCTTGGGCGGTACCACCTCCAGCGTGGTGCCGAGCAGCCGTCGCTCGTTGAGGAATGCTTCCACTGAGCGTTTGAGCTCGGCCGAGAGCGTCAGCCGCTCGGGCGCGATGTAGCCCGCCGGATCGTCCACCTGCGGAAGCACGGCGAGCAGGATGCGTCCGGGCGCGGGCTCGCCCGAGGCTCCGGGCTGTGCCCACGGCGCGACGCATTTGGCGCGCTCGACGCCCGTGACCTGGCGCGCGAGCACTTCGAAGTCGTCGGCGGTGACGGCGCGCGTCCGCGTGCGCAGCATCTGCGGCGCGCGGAGCTTCGCGTCGTCGATGCTCTGCGCGTCGCGCCCGCCGATGGCCGACTCGCGGTTCACGACGCGTGCGATGTACGGGATGGACGACTTGAGCACCAAGATCATTCCCTTGGGCACGTTGCCCGTGACGCCCCCGCCGCGCTGATAGCGCGAGAAGGTGAGCACGCCGGCCTTGTCCGGGATCGCGCCGAACCGGTACACCGAGCCGTCGGGTTGCAGCAGCGCCGGCCCGAGCGTGACCGTGCCGTCGGTGGCGTCGAGCACGTAGTGACGGTCGTCCGGCCCCGAGTCGCCGAAGTCGGCGACCTCCTGCCAGATCTGTGGCTCGCCGCCCTGCGGAAGGACGATGAGCCGGTCGCGCGCTGGATCGCGCGCCAGGAGCGGCGCGCCCAACAGGCGAAGCACCTGGCCCGGCGTGCCGTCGGAGCGGCCGAGCATCTCGTTGGTGACGGTCACCGCATGGCGCGCCGCGATCGTGATGCCGCGCGACTCGATGCGCAGCCGGTCGATCACTGGCGACTCCTCGTACGTCTCCTTGCCGACGACCGGCTCGATCATGCGGCAGCGCAGCCAGTACGCCTCCACGTCACGGAACGTCACCTGCGCCATCGTCGGGAGATGCAGCACCGTCTCGCCTGACCAGTTGAAGCCGCCGGTGCCGTCGAACTCCACGTCGCACTTGGCCCAGCGGTCGCCGCCGCCCTGCCACACTTCCCACACCATCGGCGGACGCGTCGGATCCACGCCCACGCCGTGCGCGTTCTGACAATCGACGATGAGCGCCAGCACGTGCTTGCTCATGTCCGCCTGGAACGCGAGGTAGAACGCGTCGCCGGGCTCCGGCTGCGGCGAGAAGACCGGAATGCCGCGTCCCGGCAGATCGATCTGCCCGAGATCGTGCTCGACCCACTCGCCCTCGCCGCGCCGCTGGATATCGCGCGTGAACGCGCCCGCGAGCATCGGGCGGCGGATCGTCGCGCTACGCTCGGTGGAGAACACGATCGCCGGGCTCGTCTCGGTGCGGATCGTCGCGACCTCGGTGTCCTCGGGGATCACCACGTCGCCCGACTGTGCGGCGGAGAGATGGAAGGTGACCGGCGCGCGCGCCGCGCGCGGCGGATCGAGGCGCACGCCGATCAGCTCGAGGAACGACGTGTACATCTTGTCCGGGACCTGGTTCACGCGATACAGCAGCAGGTCCGTCATCCAGGCGAAGAGCTCGATCAGCGCGACGCCGGGATCGCTGACGTTGTGATCCGTCCATTCGGGGCAGTACTGCGGGATCAGGCTCTTCGCCTGATCCACGATGTCCTGAAAGCGTCGGTCGTCCAGTCTTGGAGCAGGCAGCGGCATACGTTCGATCTCGTGGTGGCGGCCCGGACTACTCGCCAGGAATCCGGTAGAAGGGGAACACCAGGGTGCGGCGGTCGTAGCTGGCCTTGATCTCGTACTCGATGCGCACGAGTAGGCGCTCCGGGTTCATCGGGTCGCCGGACGCCGTGACTTCCTTCAGTTGGATACGCGGCTCCCAGCGCACGAGCGCCTCCTCGACATAATAGACTGCGAGTCCCTCGGTGCTCGCATCGTTCGGCGCGAACACCAGCTCGTGGATGCGGCAGCCGAAGTCGGGGCGCATCACGCGCTGCCCAACGGGTGTAAGGAGGATCATCATCATCGCCTCCTCGACGTCGCGCTCGCGCCGCACGAGCGCGATGCGCCCGCGCGCGTCCACGCCGACGGGAAACGCCCACCCGGTGCCGAGGAAGTCCTTCGCTGGTGAGTTCATACCGCGTTCAGAAGTGTGTTCACCGCGTCACCGCGTAGAAGTGCGTAGAAGTGCGTAGAAGTGCGTCACGACGTCCGCCATCGCGAATGGCATCAGTTCAGGTTGATGAGCGAACCCTTCACGTCCACCATGCCGGCGCCGCCGTCGATCTTCACGCCCATGCCCTGGATCTCGACCTGGCCCTGCGCCTTGAGTGAGAGGTTGCCGTCGCACTCGAGGCTCGCATTCCCCTTGATCGTGATCTTGAGCGCGTTGGCCCCACTGTCGAGCATGATCGAGTTCCCGGCGCGATCCTGCACCGTGATGCCGCCCGCCCCGTCGGCATCGTCGAGCGTGATGGTGTGGCCGGTGCGCGACTGGATCACGCGCTGCTGCACCTTGCCGCCGCTCACGATCTTGCCCTGGTCGCCTGGTGGGGCGTCGACGCCGTTCCACAATCCACCGAGTACGTACGGATGGTGCACGTCGCCCTGCTCGAAGCCGACGAGCACCTCGTCGTTGATCTCGGGGACGAACTGGATGCCGCGCGTGGGACCTCCGCCGACGCTCACGACGCGCGCCCAGTCGCTCGCGTGATCGGGTGAGAGCCACGGGTACTTCACCTTCACGCGCCCCTGCTTGTCGGGATCCTGGTTGTCCGTGACGATGCCGATGACGAGCCCGCGCGACGGCGCGGACGGCGATGCACTCGCGGCGAGCGTCTGCAGCAGCGACGTCGGCTCTTGCCCCGACACCATGAACTGCGACTGGTAGCCGTCCGTCGGCGAATACGTGTGCCGACAGCTCGTCACGAGATAGGTCCCGCTGAACCGGTCGCCCAGCGCCTTGAGGCGCACAGAGGTGCCAGCCAACACCTTGGCGTTGCCGATGCAGACGCCTTCGGCCTCGATGAAGCGGCTGCTGTGACTGCCCGCCAATGCGCGCGCCATCTGGTCCGCCTCCGCCTGCGTGTGCACCGGGCGGCTGGCCGACAGCGTCGGCACCTCGCGATTGAACGCTGCGTGCACGACGTCGCCGGGCTTGCGCGACTCGCCCACCTGCGGCACGCCGTTGCCGTGCTTCGCCTGGCCGACGATCTCCTGCCGCGTCTTGGGATCCCAGCCGCGCACCGTCACCGACGACACCTGGTTGACCGTCGTCATGCGCGGCCGGAACTCCTGCAGGTTCTCGCCCCACTGCATCTCGATGGCCTCGCCGTCTGCCTTCGGCGGCTCGAGGCGGATCTTGCGGCCGTCGGCGAACAGCACGCTCCCGGCGGCGTTCGCGCGCGCGCGCAGGAACTCCAGATCGGTCTCGTTGTTCTGGAACAGATACGGATGCACGATGTTCGCCTGCTCGGCGCTCGCCGTCATCCCCGCGTCGGAGGCGATCTTCTGAATCACGTCGCCGTCGGTCATGTTGAGGAACGAGCGCACGCGGCGGCCGCGCGACAGCCGATGCAGCGCGTCGAACGCGCGGATCGTGAGGTTGTGCGAGCCGACGAGGAACTCGGGCTCCAGCTCTACGATGTCGCCGTCGAAGAGTGGGTGCGCGCCTTTGCTCTGTGGCCCTTCGGCCGACACCTTGATCCGCTTTCCAGGCTCCAGCGCCTTGTCGTCGATCCACTTCAGCGCCGTGTCGGTTACGCGGATCGTCGCGACGTCGGGCAGATGCAGGCTGCTCTCGACGACTACCGAGAGGAGGCTCTGCATCAGCTCCACGCCGGCCGATTCCGCCATGCCCTCCACCTCGAGGAAGAAATGGCTGATCAGGTTCTGCTGCTGGTCAGCCATTCGGGATCACGAGGACGATGCCCGGCCGGAGGTCGCGCGGATGGCTGATGCCGTTCGCCTCGGCGATGAGGCGCCACTGCGCCGTGTCGCCGTACTCCTCGTGCGCGATGAGGTCCAGCCGGTCGCCCTCTTCGACGGTGCGTACCCGCTCGCCCCCCGTGCCACCGGACGTCGGGTTCTGTGGCAGCTCCTTGGTGTCCTGGATCTGCTGAAACGCGACCTTCGCACTGGCGCGCACCGGCGTGCCGTCGGGCAGGAACAGCGTGAACGTCACCGACAGGCTCGTCATCACCGCCTCGAACGACCACGCCTTGCCCCAGCTGAACTGCACCTTGGGCGGGCGACCCTGCTTGTTCTTCTTCTTCTCGGCGAGCGACTTGTCGACGAACATCATCTTCCACAGGTCGTTGATGTACGCCGTGCGCACGTCCTTGGACTGGCTGCCGTGACGCGCGTTCTGATACGTATCGAACAGCAGGTCCATGTTCAACGTCGCCGGATTGCCGCCGCCGAAGTTGAGCACGGGCGTGTTGGCCGCGGCCTTCTTGTCCTGCGGCCAGCTGTTGGTCTTCGCGAAGGTGTATTCCTTCGGATTGAACAGACACTTGACCTCGATCTTCTCGCCGTCGAGCGTCTTGATCACGGCCTGCGCGAGCTGTGCTGCACTCATGTGTGCTGTTCCTCCTCAGCCTTCGCGGCGACGCTCGGCCGCCAGGCGTCGTTTCAGGACATCGTATACGCGTCGCGCGAGGGCATCGAGATCGGGTGCGGGCGTCGATGACGACGCTGACGACGCTGACGACGCTGACGCGCTCTGCGTCGTGACCGACGACGCCGGTTCGTCGAGCGCGCGGCCCTGCTCCGCGAACTGCGCCGCTGCCGTGTCGACGGGCGCCGATGCCATCGCGGGTGTGCTCGTCGCCCGGCTCGACGTGGCCGGCGCGTACGTCATGGGCTCCCACGGCGCCGGCAGGGTGCCCCAGAGCTTCGCGTCGCGCTCCGGCATCGTGTCCACGTCGGCCAGCGCGGAGACGACGGGTCCCACGTCGGAGCTCACCGTCAGGTCGTCGTCCTCACTGCGGTCGGCGCCGCGTTCCGCGTCGCTCCGGACGGCACGTTCGACACGGCGCGCCAAACCCTCTTCGGCGCTCGGCATCTGACGCGACTGTCCAGGGCGCGCCGGCGGCGCGTCAGCGCGCGGGGTGCGAACGACAGGCGGCACGAAGCGCGGCGCCCGGCGCTGCGCCACGTGCGTGAGCTCGTGCGCGAGCAGGCCGAGCGCACGCGGTGAGCGCTCGTCGTGCACCGATGGCAGCGCGATCGTCTCGCCAATCGCCGCCGCGTCGGCACGTGCATTGGCGAGAAATTGGTCGGCGTGTGGACCGCGGACGATCGGCACCGTCGACGGGTCGATGCCGACACGCGGGCGGAGAAAGCGCCGAGTGGATTCGAGCAGTGGCGCGCTGTCGGCGGACGCGGCGGGGCGGGCGGCAATCGGCGTGTCGCGCGGAGCGGCGGGTGACGCGGCCAGTGACGCAACTGGTGCTGCGGCTGGTAGGGCAACAGGTGGTGCGACGGTTGACGCGCTCGCTGTCGCGTGCGCTCGCGCGTCGGCAAGCTGCGCGGTGCGCATGGCTGGCGGCGGCGCTGTGGGCTGCGGGATCGGTGCATGCGCCGGCGCGGGGATCGGTGCTCCCGCACGTGCATCGCGCGGCGCGGGCTCGCGCGTGGCCTCGAAGAGCAGGCGGCGCCAGTCGTTCATCGAGCGGTTCGCCTCGGGCGTGGCTGAGGCGGCGATCGGCTCGCTGCGCGGCAGCGCGTCGTGCGGCGGAGGAGTCGGCGGCTCGCGAGTGGCGCCGATTACCGGTTTGCGCGCGGTCAACCTGGGCACTGGCGTTGACGAGCGTCGCCCGCGGCGTTCCTCGACTGCACGGATGTCGGCGGTCGGGGGGCGCTCGCGCAGCGTCGATGCGTCCGCGATGGGAGCCGAAACGTCCGCGGTGGAATCGCTCGGAGCTGAGGCGTCTGGCGTCGAGGGTACGGTGGCGGCACGAAGCGGCGCGTCGGCAGGCGGTGCGCTCGGCGCTTCGTCGACCTTCGCAGCCATTCGCACCGCATCGGTGGCGGCGTCGCGAAGCGCGGCGGCCGCAGTGACAGCGGCAATCCCGTCGGTCGCCGGGCGCTCGGGGGCGGCGGTCGACGTAAGATGCTCGTCCGGTGCGACCAGCGTGCGAACAGGCTCGCTGGCGACGACGTCCGGCATTGGTGCGTGCGGCACGGCCTGTGGCGAGGGTGGCGGTTCCGCTGCGAGGATCGGCGTCGGGACAGCGGCCGCGTCCAACCGCACCGCTCGCGGCACCGGCGGCGGGGCGGGCGGCGACTGTTCGGCTTCTTCTGCGACATGATCGAGACGCGGGCCCGGCTCGACGCGCGACGACTTCTGCGAGTCTGCGTGCAACGCAACACCCGAGAGGGGCGGTGTCTGCTCCGTCACGTCGCGTCGAGCCGGCCGCGTCGCTTCCTGCGGCGCGCGTTCCGGTGCGGGGTCCGCTCGCGGCGCGAGAGGCAGATCGGGCACCTTCGTCGGGAGCTCCCCATTCGCTGGCAACGCGCGCGCGACGGCGTCCGCGAGATCGGCGGCGGCATCGGGTTCCCTCACACGAGGCGAGGCCTGCATCCCTTCCGCTTCGCGCGGATTCACTGGCGGCGCAGCCGGCACCAGCTTCGCCACACGCTCGCCGAAACTCTTCACCACGTGCGCGCCGCCCGTGCTCGTCGATCGAGCAGCAATGGCCGAGGCGTCCTGCTGTTCCGCGCTCAATTCCACCGGTGGCGGATTCACGCTCACGCGCGGTGCGGGGGGCATCGCGTCGGGCGGCACGACGGGCACGGGCAACGCGAGCGGGACCTGCACTGAAGGCGCTGCGTCGGCGAGTGGCGCAACCACGCGAAGCGAAGCGTGCGGCGGTTCGACAGGTGCGACCGGCGAGACCAGAGCCGCTGTCGTCGGCGTCTCCACGCTCGCGCCCTTACCCATCGTTGCCGCGTCGTGCGGGGGCGGCGCAACCGGCGGCACTTCGCTCAGCCGAGCGCGCGCACTCGGCGTGTCGATCTCCGGCCGACGTGTCTCGACGATCGAGCGCACCGGCGCTTCCTCGCGTGCCGTTTCTGTAGCCCTCGCGTCGGAAAGCGGCGGCTTGGATGCGGCGAGTTGCGCGGCGCGCTCGGTCGATGTGGCTCGCGCTGGCGTCGCGTCCGCGTCATCGCGCCGCGTCGGCGCGATGCTCGACGCACCGCCCATCTCGTCGATCGTCCGCGGTGCGATGCGCTCCGCGAATCTCGTCAGGTCATCAAACGGCGCCACCGCGGCCGGCGCGGGCGGCACGCTCGAAGCACCCGAGATACCGGCCCCACCGGTCAGCATCCGTTCGCGCCAGTCGCGAGGCGCGAGCAACACCGGACGCGGCGCGGCGGCGCGCGGTGGCGCGAACCCGGCTGGCTCACCGGCGCTCGCCCCCCAGAACGGATCGGCGAGTCGCCGCGTACCCGCCGAGAGCGCGCGGCGTTTGCGCAGCCAGCCAAGGATGGAGTGTGCTGGCACGGCCTAGTTGGGAATCAACCCCTCGTGCGCGAGCTCGAGGGTCTCGATGGCGGCATTGGTTCCGGCGGCGTTGAGCTGGGGTCCCACCCATTTGACCGGATACGCATTGGCGAACGACCACTTCGCCAGCTCCTTGCCCTCGGAGTCGTAGACGAGCACGTCGACGTGACGGTATTTGAGCTTCCCCTGCAGAATCTCGGAGTACCACTTGAAGAATTCGTTCGAGGCGACGATGCCGCGCTTGAGCGTCAGGTTGCCGACCTTGGTGCGGCCCGGCAACCGGTGCACGAATCCATTATTGCCGCCTTCTTCGTACTCGGTGACGACGGTCTCGACCTGCAGGCCGCTCATCTCCGTGAACACCGCCGTCGCCATCCCGTCGATCTTCACATAGAAGCGGCAGTTCGCGACGCCGTCTGCGGGCATGATCATCTCCGTCCAGCGGTGTCGCCTCGTCGGGCGAGCTCCAGGCGGAGCTCGGCGAGCATGAGGCGATAGACTTTGTCGGCCAGCTTCTCGACATCGACTGGCGACGGCGGAGATCCTGAGGAGGCGGGCGGCTCCGGAGCACTCATGCTGCCGTCACGTCAGACTACGCCGTGGGAACCTGATTGAGATCGAGCGGGAAGCGCGTGCCGCAGGCGGGGCACTCCGTCTCGACCAGTTGCTCACCAGCATCGTTCACGCGAACGAACAGTTCCTGTAAATATCCGAAATCCGCGGCGTACAGACGCTCGATGGCGGTGGGTGGCACCGGCGTGACGCCGCCGAGCCGGGTCACCACCCGGCTCAGCAGCACCACCGGCGCATACGCCTCGTTCGCACGCACGCGCGGATCGCCGGCAACCTCCACTTCATCGCGAGCCGTCGCGAGGCGCATGATGCCCCCTCGATGCAGCGTGCCCGCGTCGTCGACGTAGCCGAACGGCAGTGTGAACTCGAATTCGGTTTGCAGCATGGGCGTTCAGTGCTCCTTGCGCTCCCTCGCGAGCCGATCAGCTCACGCGCGTGTAGCCCTCGTGCGTGATCTCCAGCTCCTCGATCCCGACTTCGTTGTTCGTCGCGTTCGCCGACGGACCCGTCAACTTGTTGGGCCACGCCTGCACGAAGTTCCAGCGCGCGATCTCGGAGTTCTGCTGGTTGTACATCACGATCGAGCCGTTCTTGCGCGCGCTCTCGACCTTGCCTTCCTCGACTTGCTTCCGCCAGTCCCACATGTCCATGGCGTCGGTGATGCCGCGCTTGAGCGTGATGTTGTTCCACTTCATGCGGCCGGGCACCTTCTTCATGATGAACTTGCCCTTGTCGCCGCTGGCCTTGTACTCGACGACCTCGTTCTCGCTCCCGAGCCCTGTGCATTCCCGGAAGGCTCCCTTGACCGAGCCCCCGAAATCGATCGTGAAGAATGCAGAGACTAGGGGATCTTGTTCGGCCATTGTACTCTCCTAGATGAAGTGCGTGACGTGATGACGACGTTCGAGTGAACGCGGATGCCGCGCGCGGCGGCGGCGGACGGGCGCGTTATGCGCCGCCGCCCGCGTACTGGCTGAAGCGGAAGACGACGAATTCGGCCGGCTTCACCGGCGCGAGCCCGACGTCGATCATGAGCTGGCCGCGGTCGCGCACGTCGGCCGGATTGTTCTCGGCGTCGCACTTCACGAAGAACGCTTCGTCCGGCGACGCGCCGAACAGCATGCCGTCGCGCCATGCCCCGGTGAGGAACGCGGTCACGTCGCGGCGAACGCGCGCCCACAGGTCGCTGTCGTTCGGCTCGAACACGATCCACTGCGTGCCGCGATCGATGGACGCCTCGACGTAATTGAACAACCGCCGGACGCTGATGTACCGCCAGGCCGGATCGCTCGAGAGCGTGCGCGCGCCCCACACGCGCAGACCGCGTCCGACGAACGAGCGGATGCAGTTGACGCCCACCGGGTTGAGCACGTCCTGCTCGCCCTTCGTGATCTGCGACTCCGCGCTCAGCGCGCCGCGCACCACTTCGTTGGCGGGCGCCTTGTGGACGCCGCGCTCGTTGTCGCTGCGCGCATAGATGCCGGCGATGTGCCCGCACGGCGGCACGTCGATGGGCTGGCCGTCCGGGCCGTCCACCGTGAGCCACGGATAGTACAGCGCCGCGTACTTCGAATCGAAGTTCGTGTCACGCTCGCGCCACTTCTTCACTTCCTGCGGCTTGAGGCCAGGCGGCGAGTCGATGATCGCGATGCGGTCGCCCATCCGCTCCGAGTGCGCGATCATCGCGAGCTGCACGGCCTTCACCTTGTCGAGCGCTTCCTTCTTCTCCTGATCGGTCGCGGTCGGGCTCAGGGGGAAGGCCGAGTACAGATCGGGCGCGCACACCATCGTGACGTCGTCCGCCACCTCGAGCCCTTCGATGCCCGACCGGTCGCCGGCGTCACCGATGAAATGCTGCGAGCGCACCTGTGTCACCGTCGTCGACGTCGGCTGCGCCTTGATCGACATGGTGCCGACGTTCGGCGTCCGCTCGGCGAGCGAGCCCTGGCCGGGCAGCTCGGCGAGCATGATCAGCTTGCTCGTCTGGTTCACCGTCTCGACGACGTTGCGCGCGCCTTCGGGCACGCCTTTGCCGCCGCGCTTTCCGAGCGTGACGTTCTCGAACGTTTCCTCCGTAGTGCCCTGCCTCACCTTCAGAGTAAAGGTGCCCTCGGGCGCGTCGTCGCCGGCCGGCGGAGCGACCTCGATGTCGATATCACTCGACGGCGCAGTGCGCGCGGTGGCCGAGAGCGACGGCAGCGTCTTGCCGCCCCGCCCGAGCAGCTGCGCGGACGGCATGGGCAGCCCGGCGCTCTTTCCATTCCCGTTCGATTCGCCGGGCGCCACGCGAGCGACGTAGCACCGGCCACCGCCGTTGAGGAAATAGCCATACACGGCGTGCGAGAGATACGAGCCCTTCTGATGCGGATTGCGCGTGCCGCCCGCTTCGACGGCGCCGAACGTCTCGACGTACTGCTGCCAGTTGGTGATCAACATCGGACGATTGGCCGGTCCATACGGCGCGAAGCCGACGAAGGCGGCCATCGCGGTACCGACGCCTTCGATGGGCCGCGTACCGGTGTTCACTTCCTGAACGTATACGCCTGGTGATAGGTACTCGGGCATGACGGCGGTCTCCTCGGTGGCGGTTAGTCGGCTACGACGTCGTACGAATCGGATGGCACTTCAATCGGAACGAGCGTTGTTGCGCCGGTGGCATTCTGAACTCGCAGGGTCAGAGGTCCCGGAGTGAGGCCAGCGAGCGCGAACTCGCCGCCGGCATCGGTCGTGGCGTGGGGGCCGGCGCGGCCGTCGACCGATACGCGTGCGCCGGTGAGCAGCTCACCCTTGCGATCGCGCACGCGCCCGCCGATCTGCGTGCGCACATCCGGCGCGACGTCCGCGGCGATGCGCGTGAAGCGCTCGGTGCGCGTGAGCACGAGCGGTGCGCTCGTCTCGAGCTCGAGATCGAGCGGCATCGTGACGATGTAGACCAGCGATGGCCGAGCGGGACCTTCGAGTGAGGTCCAGACGTCGAGCGGCCGCGGCGCATCGTCGGCCGACGCGAGCTTTCCCGTCACCGGAATGCCGACGGCGCGGATCGATTCCGGCAGCAACTCCGGCGGTATCGTCGGATGCTTCATGATCACACCGAGCGTCCGCCAGATCAACAGATGCTCGTCCTCGACAACGTTCGTCACGGCGCTGACCAGGTAGCGCAGATCGAAGCGGCGTGGCGGAAGCCGATGCACGCCGCGCCCATTCGCGCGAAAAGTGTCGGGCGACGTCTGTCGCAGATCCGTATTCTCCCTGATGTCGAACAGGAAGAAGCTGAGCGTCGGACGGGTGCGCGCGCCCACCCACGCCTTGATCGGAGCATCGAAGGCGACGTCGACGTCGTCCGCCGCGATGTTGCCGCGGTCGTAGACGAGTGTCCGAAGCGAGCCGTGAAACTCGGAAAGCACTTGCAGAGAATCCGGTCGGCGAGCGGACGGCGACCTCGGCGGGGGCATGATGGTCGGGCCGAGGGGTCGTTCACGCGAATGAGCAAAACGAGAGAGCCAGCCGCTGCTTCGCGAAGCTGAGCGACGATTGTGCACCGCCCAAGCGCGCTTCGCAAGGGTGCCCGCAGGGCCCGCTTGACGGCGGTGCCGCAGACGAGGGGAGTGGTTGACAGACGGCGTTCGAACCGTACAGCTAGTCGTGCATCGTCAGGAACCTCGTGCGCCATCGCTCGATCGTCGCAGCGCTGCTCACCCAGCTCTGCCCGCGCGCGACGAGGTCTCGAAGCTCGGATCGATGAATGCCGGAAACCAACTTCCAGACCACGTGAGCGTCCCGGTCGATCTCGTGGATCGGGCCTCTGCGCCCGGGGCGCCGACCGACCAGCAACGGCTCGTCGGTGCCCTCGGCCGCATTCGCCGGCTGCTCGAGAGCTCGATCGCACGCCCGGAGGCGGAGCGTCTCGAGCTCTCCGCCGACGGCGGCAAAACCGCCGAGCAGGAGCGCTCCAGCGCCGACGTGCTGGCCGCGCGATTTCGACTCTCGCCGTTCGAGCGGGATCTCGTGCTGCTCTGCGCGGGAGTGGAGCTCGACTCCAAGATCGCGTCGCTGTGCGCCACGGCGAACGGTGACCCGATGCGCCGGTACGCCACGCTGAGCATTGCGATGGGCGCGCTGCCGGGCGCGCACTGGAGCGCGCTCACACCCGACTCGACGATCCGCCGCTGGCGTCTCGTCGTCGTCCCCGAAGCGGGCGTGCTCACCACCGCGCCGCTCGGACTCGATGAGCGCGTCCTGCACTTCCTCGCCGGCACGCCACACATGGACCAGCGTCTGACCGCGCTCGCCGAGCCGCTGCCCGCCACGCGAACGCTCGCGCCGACGCATCAGGCGATCGTCGATCACGTCGTGCGGCTCTGGAGCGCGCCGCCGTCCGGCGCATCGGTGCCCGTTGTGCAACTCGTGGGAGACAGCGGCAGCGATCGTGATGGCGTGGCGGCCATGGCGGCGCGTGCGCTCTCCATCCGTCCGTATCGCGTCCGCGCGGAACTGCTTCCGCGCTCGGCGGCTGAGCTGGAGCAGCTCAGCCGTCTCGTGGAGCGCGAGGAGGTGCTCGGCAAGTACGTCATCGTGCTCGACTGCGACTCGCTCGACGAATCCGACCACCGGCAGGCCGTCACGGTCTCGCGATTCCTGGAGCGAACGCTCGGCGCCGTGTTCGTGACCGGCGCCAAGCGCCATCCCACGTCGCAGCGGGCGTCGGTGTCGTTCGAGATCCCGCGCACGACGGCCAGCGAGCAGCGGATCGCCTGGGGCGGCGCGCTCGGCGACGCCGCGTCGAACCGCGACGACACCATCGAACATCTGGCGGCGCACTTCAAGCTCGGCGCGGACGCGGTGCACAGCATCGCCGCGGAGACTCTCGCGCGCGCACCGTTCGCGAGCGAGTCCGAATTCGCCGCGGCGCTCTGGAGCGCCTGCCGTCTGCATGCGCGCCCACGCATCGAGGCATTGGCGCAACGAATCGAATCGCGGGCGACCATGGACGATCTCGTCCTGCCGGCCGTGCAGAAGGAGACGCTGCACGACATCGCGGCCCAGGTACGTCATCGCGCCACCGTGTACGAGCGATGGGGATTCGGCGGCCAGGGCGCGCGCGGGCTCGGCATCAGCGTGCTGTTCGCCGGCACGAGCGGCACGGGCAAGACCATGGCGGCGGAGGTCATCGGCAAGGAACTCGGGCTCGACGTCTTTCGCATCGATCTCTCGGCCGTCGTGAGCAAGTACATCGGCGAGACGGAGAAGAACCTGCGCCGGATCTTCGACGAGGCCGAAGGCGGGGGCGCCGTGCTTCTCTTCGACGAGGCGGATGCCCTGTTCGGAAAGCGGAGCGACGTCAAGGACTCGCACGACCGCTACGCCAACATCGAGGTCAGCTATTTGCTCCAGCGGATGGAGTCGTATCGCGGCCTCGCGATCTTGACGACGAACATGAAGAGCGCGCTCGACACGGCGTTCCTGCGCCGCATCCGGTTCATCGTGCAGTTCCCCTTTCCCGACGCGGAGCAGCGCGCGGAGATCTGGCGGCGCGTATTTCCGGTAGAGACGCCGCGCGAGGGGCTCGACCCCCTGCGCCTCGCGCAGCTGAGCGTATCGGGCGGCAACATCCGGAGCATCGCCATGAACGCGGCCTTCCTCGCGGCCGAGGACCGCACACCGGTGCGCATGGGGACGGTGATGCGCGCCGCGCGCGCGGAGTACTCGAAGCTCGAGAAGCCGCTGACGGAGGCCGAATTGCGGGGCTGGGAGAAATGAGCACCCGCGTGCAGCGGCAAGCGAGCAGTACGGTGTCCGCAGCCGGCCGCTTGCGGCATCTCACTTTCTGATCCAAACCGGCGTACGTTCCACGGATTCATAGTTCGCCGGACGATCGTGAGTCACGGTCAGCGAAGGAGGCGAGATGGAACGCGCACGCATGCACCGCGGGCACCGCCATGATGTCGCACACGACTCGAGCGCGCCGAGGATCGCGCCACACGGCGGGGGGCGTGCGTTGGACCAGGACCACCGCACCGCGCTCGAGCCCAGGTTCGGACACAGCTTTGCGAATGTGCGAGTCGTCTTGGGCGACGAGGCGGATCAGCTGACGCAGGAGTTCGACGCGCGAGCGGTGACGGTCGGGCAGGACGTGTTCTTCGGTGAGGATCAGTATCAGCCCGAGACCGCAGAGGGCATGTACGTGCTCGCGCATGAGTTGGCGCACACGATTCAGCAACCAGACGCAGCGCCGACGCAGGCAGTGCGCAGAGACACGTCGGGAGAGCGAGAAGCGCGCGACGCCTCGGACGCGATCATGCGCGGCAGCAATGTCAGTGTCACGAAATCGTGCCCCGCCTCCGCGCAGTGTTTCGGCTGGGATGACGATTTTGGGTTGAAGCCCATTGGTTCCTGGCTCGGCGGGTTGGGCTCGGACGTCGCAGACCAGACGAAGCCGAATGGGAGTAACCCCGCGGCTGCCGCTGGCGTCGACATGGCGAAGAAAGGCACTGGCGCCTTCGGCTTGGCGCAGAAGGCCGCCGACTTCCTGACCAAGGAGCTCGTCCCGGATGCCAACGGCGAGAAGTTGGTCTCCCAGTCGAATCCCATCGTCGGCGGCATCGGCACCGCGCTCAAGGGATTGAACGTCGGGCTCGACGTGGCCTCGAGCAAAGCGGACGGTCAGGGGTGGGGCGAGGCGCTCTCCGGCGGAGCGGGCAAGCTGGTGTCCTCGTTCTTCGGCACGGGTGTTGGGACCTACGGTGGGGATCCGACGAACGTCGTGGATACGAGGAACGCCCGCGCCGACAGTGCGATCAACATCGCCAGCAAAGTCGCAGGAATGGCCAACGAAGGGGCCAAGGCGATGGGCATGTCGAAGTCCGTCACCGACACGACGCAGGGCGTCGCCGATGGCACCTCGCTGGCCGCTGACGTCACGCCTTCGTCCATGCAGGAGAACATCCTGAAGCAGGGCTTCCGCGGCCTGTGGAACATCGGCAGCGGGGTCGCGAACTCCTGGGATCAGATCAAGGAGGGTGACTACGAGGGTGCGCTCCTGAAGGGCGGTTCGCAGGTGGACAAGCAGGTCACCGACATGAAGGCCGGCAAGTCGGGCGCCCCGCTTCAGGGGTACGCGATGATGGCGGACATCATCCCTGATCTCCTCTCTGGAAAGGACTTCGAGTCCACGCTCCTCAAAACGGGCTCGCAGGGAAGCGAGACCACGGCGGCGGGTCGGGCGGGGAGCTGGCTCGGGGACCAGGCGTATCAGATCGTCAACAAGGACCTGCCCGAGCTTTCCGAATTCGCCGGGAAGGACATCAAGAAGATGCTCGATTGGTTCTGACACACCACTCGATGAGGGGCACGCGTCCGAGTGCGCCCGGCGCGGCCTGTATGCTCGGCAGAGGCTGGGGAGCAGTATTCCGCGAGCGCACCGCGTCTGGCGTTGAGCGTCGTCCCACTGCATCGCCGTCGCAGGAGGTTGCATGAGTGAGCGTTCGCGACTCCCCGTTTCGAACCGGCACCACACGCACGCAGAGGCGCCGGCGCGGCGCGCGCTCGGCTTCGCGGATCACGACGCGGGCGCTCCGCTCGCCGCACACACGCGACAGCGGATGGAGACGAGATTCGGGCACGACTTCGCCGACGTGCGCGTGCACGACGGTCCCGACGCCTCGCGCGCCACCGAGGAGGTGGACGCGCGCGCCTTCACCGTGGGACAGGACATCGTCTTTCGCGCCGGGACGTTGGCACCGGAGACCGATGCGGGCGACCGCCTCCTCGCGCACGAGCTCACCCACGCCGTGCAGAACTCGCGCGCGATGCCGCGAGCCGATGCGCCGCTCGTGGACGACGGGGTGGAGCCGGGCGAGACTGAAGCGCGCAGCGCGTCATCGGTCGCCGGGTCGAGGATCGCACCCTTCGTGCACTCCGCGCCTCCCGCCGTCATCGCGCGCAGCCCGCAGAAAGACGAGGAGAGGTCGGGAGTGTTCGGAGGAATCTCGAGCCTGTTCGGGCTCGGGGAGTCCGTGATCGAATCGGGAGCGATCAAGGAGTGGACGAAGGCTGCCTCCAACACCGACGTCATCCGGAAGGGCGCCAAGAACGCAGGAATGCTCGGCTCGTACAGCGACGTGTTCGGGGTGTATAACGGCGGCTCGGAGATCTACGACGGGCTGAAGAAGGGTGGCGTGGAGGGAGGGGTCGACGCGGGAAAGGGGTTGCTCGACGTGGTGAGCAGCTACGGTGGGGTGCTCGGCCACGGACCGACGGAGGGATACGCCGGCATGGCGTCCGGAGGAATCGACATGGCTCGCGGCGCGTACTCCGCGGTCACCAGCGACGACATCGACGTGGCGACTAAGGGCGCGTACACGGCGGCGGGCGGACTCGCCAACACCGTCACCGGGCTGGGGGACGCGACCGGGAACCCCTTCCTGATGGGCGGCGGTCGTGCGTTTGGCGCTGGGTTGTGGGGAGGCGAGAAGCTCGTCAACTGGACCGACGCGGGCGCTCAGCGGCGCGGCGACTACGGTCGGGATGCTTATGGCCAGAACCTCACCGGCTCCCAGGCGGCGGCCGACGACGGCCTCGCCTGGCGCGATGGAACCCGCGAGATGTGGTCGGATTTAGGGGCGCCGAGCTGGATGGCACGCGCGGCGGGCGGCGTGGCCGGAGGCGGCGCAACGATCCTCAAGAGCTGGTACAACGCCGGAAGGGGCACCGTGAACAACGTCGGCGAGAAGATCAGCGACACGTGGAGCCTCGACCCAGACGAGATTGACTGGGGGAAGACGGCGAATCCGCTTCGCTGGTTCGACTGAGCCGAGCTGCCGGGCGTCCGACGGGCCGCGCGGCGTACCGGATGGGCGCGGAGTCTTGGATTCGTCGCGCGAACGGCGCGAAGGGTGGCGGCGGCTTCCCGCTCCGTGATTCCGCCGGCCTGCGTGAGTACGCCCATCTGCACGGCGCGCTTGCGTTGCGCGTCGGAAGGGTCAGTATTTGCGCGAGCGCGATGCCGCGCGCCAATCGCCGTCCCACTGCGTTCGAGTAGTAGGAGGCCGCATGACCCATCAGTCGCGACGTCCCGACCCGCGGCTGCACCACCAGCACCGAGCGCATTCCGACGCGGCGGCCCAGCGCGCGCTCAGCTTCGCGAATCGCGACGAAGGCGCTCCCCTCGCCACCGACGTGCGCCAGCGGATGGAGAGCCGCTTCGCGCACAGCTTCGCGAGCGTTCGCGTGCACGACGGCGCCGATGCGTCGCTCGCCGCCGACGACGTGGATGCACGCGCCTTCACGGTGGGCCAGAATATCGTGCTCGGATCCGGCACGCGCGAGCTCGAGAGGGGAGCGAGCGAGCGCCTCCTCGCGCACGAGCTTGCGCACACGGTGCAGAACGCCCACGCGGTGCCGAGCGCTCATGCCCCACTGGTGAGTACGGGGAGCGAAGCTGGCGAAGCCGATGCGCGACAGGCGGCAACGCTGGTCGGCCTGGGAGGCGCGGCTGTCGTGGGCTCGGCGCCGGCCGCCGTTATCGCGCGCAGCCCGAAGGAGGAGGAGCCGTCGGGCAGCACCTTGAACAGTCTCTCCGACTGGATGGGGCTCGGCGAGTCGCTGACGGACAAGAGCATTCTGAAGGGCTACGGCGATGCCTCGCCGAAGCTCGGTGCGCTGAGCGACGCATACGGCGCGTTTGGCGGCGGCTTCGAGATCTACCACGGCCTCGAGAAAGGGGGTACCGCGGGGACGCTCGATGCGCTGAAGGGGATGGCCGACGTCGCCAATGGCGTCGCGGGCGTGGCGGGGAGCAATCCCGTCGAGGGCATGACGGGCGCCTTTTCCGGAGGGATCGACGTGGGCCGCGGGATGTACGCGGCCATCAACAGCGCCGACGAGGACGAGGCAGTCGAAGGGGCGTACACGGCGGCGGGCGGCCTGGCCAACGCCATTACCGGACTCGGGGACGCGACGAGCAATCCGTTCATCTCCGGAGGCGGCCGCGCGCTCGGATTTGGGTTGAACGCGGGCGAAGCGATCGTCGACTGGACCGATGCCGGCGCCGTGGAGCGCGGCGACTGGGGGAAGGGTTCCAACGGCCGGAATCGCAGCGGCTCCGATGCCGCAGCCGACGCCGGCCTCGACGCCGACGTGGCGATCCGCCGAGCGATGCCCGGGTTCATGCCGACCCTGGCCACCGACGTCATGGCGACCGGTGGGGGTGCGCTCACGGCGATGGGTGCGAGCTGGGCCGCGGCCGGACAGGGCGCGGTGAAAAACGTCGACCAGAAGATCAACGACACCTGGTCCCTCGATTCCGAGGAGATCGACTGGGGGAAGACGGCTCGGCCGTGGCAGTGGCTCGATTGATCGCGTCCGTCTGATCCTGCGATACAAATCACCCGTCTCACGCTTGCACACGTGAGAGGGGTGTCGTAGCGTTCGCGTTCCCACGTCACTTCGAGGGTGTCGAGATGCCAGCCAAGAGCAGCTACGTAAAGCCGGCACGTCGTAGGGCGCACGACGACGAGATCCGCACCCCTAAGGCCGCCGACTCGACCGGCCGGACGCTCGATGGCGTCACGCGTGCGGTGATGGGTGACCGGTTGGGCTTCGACTTCGCCAATGTGAGCATCCATGCGGACGGCGCGGCAGCCGAGATCGCGCATACGCTGAGTGCGAATGCAGTCACCATCGGGAGCGACATCTTCTTCGGCGCCGGCAAGTACGCGCCTCCCACCGCGGATGGGCAACGGCTGCTCGCGCACGAGCTCACCCACGTCGTGCAGAACGAGCGCGCGCCCGCACACATCGACCTGTCGCCGCTCGGCGACCGGTCGTCGTCGCCTGAGACCGAGGCCCGCGCCGCAGCGGACAGTGTCGCCGCTGGGCGCTCGGTGTCGCCGTCCGCCATTCCAACAGCCGCCGTCGCGCTGGACGGAGAAGAGGGAGAGCATCACCACAAGGCCGGACTGCTCGATCACATCTTCGGCCTCAATCCAGACAAGTCGTTCATCGAGACCGGAATGGAAGGTCTCGGGTATGGTCAGGATGGCATCTGGGGACGCTCGCCCAAAGAGGGCGAGGGCGACGGCACGACATTGCTGCGCGGGCTCGGCGCGGCCGCCACGTCGCCCTTGGCGGGCATCGCGGCGATCGGGGGGCACGCGCTCGACGAATTGAATCACGGACCGCTGTTCATGCACGGCGCCTTCGACTGGTAGCGGGCCGCCCGCTCGCGTCGTGAGCCCCCATCGAGCACCGCGCGAGCGGAAGCGCAGGACCCCCAATCACGCCGAGGCGCACGCGGCGTCGCGACCGCCGCGCGATGCGTTGAGCAGCCCCTCGAACGGCGCGCCGCTTGCGCCGTCTACCGAGCAGCAGCTCGGCGCCACGCTTGGCCACGATTTCTCGAGCGTGCGCATTCATCACGATGCAGAGGCCGACGAGCTGACGCGCGAGCTCGACGCGCGCGCGCTCACCAGCGGCGCACACATCTACTTCCGCGGCGGCGCCTACGCGCCCGAGACGAGCGAAGGGCTGCGCGTGCTCGCCCACGAGGCGACGCACGTGGTTCAGCAGGGGCACGGCGACGTCAGCGCGGTGGCGGACGAGCGCGGCCTCGCCGAGAACCATGACTCGGAGCACGAGCAGGCGGCGGACGTCGCCGCTGCCGGTGTCGTGCTCGACGCGACGTCGAATCTCGCGCCGCCTACCGCGCCGCTGGCGCCGGCGCCAGCGGGCGCCGTGCTGCAGCGCTGGCCCTGGAGCGACGACGACCAGAAGAAGGACGCTCCCAGCTCGCCGAGCGTGTGGGACAGCATCTCCAGCGGCGCATCGACGGCGCTCGACTGGGGCAACTCGGCCGGCAAGGCGGTGATGGGCGCCGAGTCCGCGGCATGGAACGGGACGAAGAGCGCCTACGGTGCGGTCACGGGCGCATACAACTCAGTCGCGCCCGACTTCACCAAGGCGAACAAGGATCTGGGTAGTGTGGTGGACATGGGCGAAGCCGCCACGAAGAAGGGCAACGCGCAGATGGTCAAGGAGTACGGCGACATCCCGCTGCTCGGCTCCCTGGTGAAGGCCGCGGCGTGGACGGGCGACCTGACCAGCGATGCGACCGGCGGCGTGTTGAAGGGCGTCGGCGACCTGACCTCGATGGCGGGGAACGCGATCTTTCATCCCATCGACGCCGCGGCTGCGATGGGCGAAGGCGTGCTCGGGATGGCCGAGCACGTGCCGCTCATCCCGGGCATGAACACCACCGTGAAGGGCCTTCACGGGCTCTATGATCTCGCCAGCGGAAAGAAGGACGCGAAGTACGGGAGCAGCCTGGGCGATCTCGGGGAGAATCTGTTGATGGGCACGCAGCAGGATTCGAGCGATCCGTCCAAGAAGACCGGCACGGACCTCGATTTCTTCGCGGGGATGGGCGGCGGCGTGAAGGCGTGGCAGGACAAGCCCGCCGAGGCGGCGACGCGCACCATCACGAACCTGCTGCCGATGTTCCTCGGTGACGCGGCGGGTGGCACAGGCGGCGCGGTTGGCGAAGCGGGTGCGGCCGGCGAGGCCGCATCGGCGGCGCAGAAGGCCTCGGTCGTCACCGGTGAAGCGTCGAGTGTGCTTGGTGAGGCGTCGGGTTCCCTCGGCGAAGCATCGAGTGGCGCGGGCAAGGCGTCGGGCGCCGTGGGCGAGGCGTCGGGCGCGGTCGGCGAGGCGTCGGGTGGTGCGGGCAAGGCCGCCGGCGGCGTGGGCGAGGGACTGGGCAACGCGCGCCCGAAAACTCCGGTCCAGATCTGGGAGAACTTCGCCAAGGGCGGGCCCGGAAACGTCGAGATGTGGCAGAACATCCTCGAGAAGGGGGCGTCGGGCATCGGCGAGAGCGGAGGGTCGGCGGCGCAAGGACTCAAGAATCTGGTCAGCCCACTCGCTGAGACTGGACCGTTCAAGGCACTCGGCCCGCTGGGCGAAACCGGGCCGTTCCAGCCCCCGGGCGGCGGGCTACCCAAGACGGTGAACATGCCCACCGTGCCGTTGGGAGCGTCGCCTACGATACCGGGAGCGGCGTTTGAGGCGCTCGGCGAGGCGCTCGGCGACTCGCGACCCTCGGCTCCAGCAGCCTCGGCACGCAGTCCGCTCGCCAGCACGGGTGAGCTTCCGTCGTCGCCCGGTTCCGCCGCGGGTTTGGGCGGGGAGGCCGGCGAAGTGGGCTCGATGGGTATGAAGGGAAAGACGCTGCCTCCATTGGACCCGAACGCGCCGGTGATGGAGCAGTTGGCATATGGCCTGAAAAAGTTCGAGCCGGGCCAGATCAATCACTTCGATCCGCCGCCGCTGCCCAGGCCCGATACACTCTTCGATCACAACCCGTTCGGCTTCGAGCCTCCCCCAAAAGCCCCGCTTGGGCGGCGCCTTCTTCCTGGGCAAGATCTCGGGCTACCACTGACGCCGGACGGGAGTTTCGACTGGTCGAAGATCCTCGGGGGGTAGCGCCAGCTGGAAAGCGCGGGCTGGCGAGAGTGGTGGCTCATGCGGTCCCCCTCCCTCATCCTCCGATCATCACGGTCGGACATCCTGCGGCCACGGTGGACGGCGCCGTTGCCTCCTGGATCATGTCGCCCATCCGGCTCGCCGGAAACTTGTTGATCAACACCGTCTGACTTCCGGTCATGACGACGCCCATCCCGTCGGGGATCACGACCTTGACGATGGGACAGGTGAAGGTGTCCGCGCCCGAGCCGACCATCGCGTTCGAGACGTTGGCCACCTGCTCGATCGCGGTCTTGGCGAGATTCGCCTGCGCGGCCGCCGCGCCCGGAGTGCCGGCCGCCGCCGTCGCCACGGCCTGCGCCTGCGCGATCGACGCCGCGGCCGCGCCCACCGC
>JBDSDB010000172.1:0-5909 GCA_039920785.1 Gemmatimonadaceae bacterium | reverse complement strand
GGATGACTGCACAGAAACTGATCGGACAGGCAACTGGATCGAAAATGTCAGGCTAAATGACATTGCGCCTCGCTGACTTGCTCCGGCAAACAAGATCATCCCTGGTCTTCCACTCTCTCAAGGAGTTTCCCGTGAATCGCACCATCCGCCTCGCCGCCCTGCTCGGTGCCATCGCACTTCCGTCCGTCGCCAGCGCCCAGGCAATCACCGGGTCAATCTCCGCCTCGGCTGACATCGCTACGGTCTTCGCCTTCGGTGTGCCGAGCCCGCTCAACTTCGGCAGCGTGACCCCGGGCACGGCCGCGACCGCCTCCGGTTACATCCCGCTCTCGCGCAACATCGGCGTCATCTACTCGCTGCCCGACGGCGCGACGACCGGACGACTGACCGGCCCCAGCGCGACGACGCTCCAGCCCTCGTACACGTGCGGCGTCGGGTCGACGAGCGCCACGATCGTCAGCGCCTTCACGAGCTGCAACACGAGCGGCAACCAGCTGACCCTCGGCGCCCCGACCGGAACGCTGACCGAGTACGTCATCTTCAACGGCGCGCTCTCCGCGGCACAGACCAACATCGCCCCGGGCGCATACACGGGCACGATCCGCATCACGGCGACGGGCAACTAAACACGTCGCTGCTCCACTGGTAGATCCTGGGATGATCGACCGATGACGCCGAGGAGAGGGTGGTCCACGCTGTTCGCCCTGCTCCTCGCGTCATGGCCGATGCCCGCCTCGGCACAGGCAACGCGCTCCACGACCGTCGTTCCCGTCCAGAACCTTTCCTTCGGATTGCTGCTGCCGGGCATTCGAAACGCCGTATCGGTCACCGATGTCTCCCGCCGTGCTGTAGTCGCGCTCGCTGGTAGTGGCCCGGTCGACATCATGCTCGTGCTTCCGGCCGCACTCGAGACATCGACCGGCGAACGAATCCCGCTTCGCTTCACTTCGGGCGACGCAGCGCTCCTCACGACCTCGGGCAGCACGATCTCCACGCTCGATCCGCTTCAGACCAACAGAGTTCAGCTCGGCAACGATCGCACTGTCCTATTCGTCCTCGGGGGAACGGCCGTATCGACGGCCGCGACGCGCCCCGGTCATTACGTAGCACGCGTGGCGCTCATCCTCAATAACCCGGGAACGTGATGACTCGCATGACGATCGCCCCAGAGCTTCGCATGGCACGACCCCGCGCAGCACACGTCCGCCCCATCTCCCGCGACGTCAGGACGGCGATGCCCTTCCGTCTCGCGCTGGCCGGTGCGCTGGCAACGGCCCTCATGGCCTTTCCCATCGCCATCGCCCGGGCCGTCACCGTGAGCCCCACGGCGGTGTACATCTCCGCCAAGAGTCCCACCGCGCTTCTGACCCTGATCAACACGGGGTCGCGCGCCGAAGAGATCGAGCTCTCGATCGGCTTCGGATACCCGGTGTCCGACAGCGCTGGCGTCCTGCGCGTCGACATCGTCGACAGCGCCGCCAGCGGCGAGCCGTCGCTCACCTCGTATCTGCGCGTCTTCCCGCGGCGGCTCGTGCTGCAGCCAGGACAGCGCCAGGTGGTTCGCGTCATGGTCACGATGCCCGCAGGCGCCGGAGACGGCGAGTACTGGGGCCGCGTGCTGGTGAAGTCACGCGGCGGCGAGCCGCCGATCGAGCAGGCCCAGGGCGATGTGAAGATGCAGCTCTCGCTCGAAACGACATTCGCCACGGCCGTGTTCTATCACAAGGGCGACGTGACGACCGCCGTCAGCGTGCCGGCCGCTTCGGCCAGGAAGCTGAGCGATGGCGCCGAGCTGACGATCGATCTCGAGCGTGGCGGAAACGGAGCGTTCCTGGGCCGAGTGCACGCCGAGCTGCTCGATGCCTCCGGCGCAGTCGTGGCCGAAGTGGAGGATGTCGTCGCGGTGTATCGCGCGTTGCGCCGTCGCTTCGTGCTGCGGAGCGAGAAGCCGATTCCTGCGGGCGCCTACTCGGTCCGCTACCTCGTCGATACCGAGCGCCCCGACCTGCCCCCGCAAGGACCCCTCAAGGCCGTTGCAGTCCGCGGCACGGTGGAGGTCCGCTGATCATGCGCTCGCTGGTCAAGATGCTTCGGCTCACCATCGCAATCGGCGCTCTGCTCATGGGAGGGCGTGCCCCCCGTGCAGCTGCCCAGATCACTGCCGGCATGACCGGCATGGTCGACATCCTCGCGGCGCCGCTCAGCGGCGTGGGCACGCGTGCCCTTCAGTTCGGAACGATCGTCCCTGGAACGACGACGGTGACGGTGCTGCCGAAGTCGCGCTCCGGCGGCGAGTTCCGGATCAACGGCGTGCGCAATCGGAAATCGATTGCCATCAGCTTCACCCTTCCGACCGCGCTCGCGAGCGCCAGCGGCGCTACGATCCCGCTCAGCTTCAACGGCAACTACGCGGGTCTGTGCGAGATCGACGCGACCAACAGCTGCGAGCTCGCCTCCTACTTCACCTGGAATCCCGTTGCGACGCCTACCTTCACAGACCAACCGCAGCGATACAAGCCGGGCCGGAAGGTGTATGCGTACGACGACTACCAGGTCTATCTGGGAGGCGTCGCCTCTCCCTCCGCGACCCAGCGGCAGGGTTCCTACACCGCCTCGATCGGCGTGCTGCTCGTCGTCAACTAGTCGACGGTGAGTGAAGTGCGCGAGCGAACACGTCGCGGCAGCAGCCCGACACGCTCGCGCCGCATGCGCGCGGTGAGACCGCGACTTCGATTCGCCTCACGCCTCCTCCCGCGCGCCCTGCTGCTCCTCGCGGCGGGCGCGCTGGGCGCGAACGACCTCGAGGCGCAAAATCGGGTGCCGAGCGGCTACGAAGAGGGCGTGTTCGATCTGACGATTTTCGGCATCGACCCGACCTCGCTGCCCGTCCTCGTCTCGCCGCGGGGCAAGTTTCTGCTCCCCGTTCGCGCACTTCTCGATCCGCTCGGCGTCCCGTACGACATCGTTGCGGACAGCGCGGTGCTTCGCGTCTCGCGTCCGGCAGGCGTGGGACGAGCGAGCCTGTGGTGGGGCGAGCCGCGCCGCCTCGAGGTCACCAGCATCGCGCCGGTGGACTCGGACGACGTGTATGTGGATGGCGCGAGCGTATTCGTGTCGGCGACCCGCCTGGCCGAGCTGATCGAGGCGGAGATCGACGTCGACGTCGGGACGCTCGGCATCTCCGTGAGGCGCGATGGGGGATTTCCCGCGCAGATCAAGCTCGACGCGCGGCAGCGCAGGCGGCAGGAGGCGTTGCTCGCCGGACAGGACGACTTCGGAGAGCCCACGGGTACGGTGCCGTTTCGCGCGAGAAGCGGCGCGGGCGTGCTCGAGTGGTCGATGGGCGGTCCGCTCCGGCGCACGTCGGCGCCATCGACGATGGATCTCCGCGGTGGCCTCGGCCTATTCGGCGGAATGCTGCAGCTGCACACGATGGTGCTGATGGGCGCACCGGACGACGCGATCAGCCTGCTCGATCACGACGCGTCGTATCGTCGTGTGTTTCCCGGACAGCGGTGGGTGCAGCAATTCTCGGTGGGCAACGTTCAGAGCGAGGGCGCGGAAGCGCGGCCGATGCAGGGCGTCACCCTGACCAACGCGCCGTTCGTGCGCGGGTTGCAGTTCGGCGACGTCGCCTTCTCGCGCCCATTGCCGCCCGGATGGGAGTACGAGGTCTACGAAGGGTCCCGACTGGTCGGGTTTGCAGACGACAGCCGCACGGGACCAATGAACGTGCCGCTCCGGTACGGCACGACGCCGCTGCGCGTGCGACTCTACGGGCCAGCGGGCGAGGTGGTGGAGTCGTCGGTGTCATACGTCATCCCGATCGAGCAATTGCACGAGAGCGAGTGGCAGTACGCCGCCGGCGCCGGGCGATGCGTGCAGGGCTGTTCGGGACTGTGGTACGCCGACGTTCGGCACGGCCTCTCGCGTCGGCTCACGGTGCAGGGGGGCGCGGACGCGCAGCGCGACAGCGGATGGCGGGCCGTGCGGCCATACGGCGCGGTGAGTTACCTGCCCGCGCCCGGTTGGACGGCGAGCATGCAGGCGCGACGCGACGCGTATCTGCGGGCGTCGCTGCAGAACTATACGGATGGTCACGTCAACGGCGGCGTCACTGCAGGGTTGAACCTCCCCGGCGAAGGTGGCGTCTCGGTGACGACGGTGAATGACGCCGTCCTGTTCGCGCAGACGACACTGCGCATCAGGGACGTGTTTCCGCGGCTGACCGCTCGTGCGTTCACGCTCTCCGCGCGCGTCGAGGCACCCCAGCACGGCGGCGCAACGCAGTGGGATCTCTCCTCCTCGCTCCCGATACAGATCGGATTGCTGGACGTGGGAGTACAATCCGATCCGTTCGCGATCGTACAGGGCGCGCCGATGGGGCCTCCGCTCGTGCGCATCGCACCCACGGTGGCGCTGAGCCAAGGCATCTTCAGGCGGCTCGCCTTCCCGGTGATTCGCCTTGAAGCTGGGCTTCAGCGCGGCCGGCTGATGCAGTGGGAGGGCGCGCTCTCGCTGCAGCCGGGCCGCGGCTTCGTGAGCATTGCGCTGCGTCACGCGCCCGGACTCGGTAGCAACCAGCTCACCGTAGGCGGCTCGTATGCGCTCGGTCTGGGACGAGTCATTGGCCGAATGACGCGCCACGGTGACAGGATCGACGGAGGCTACTCGGCGAGTGGAGCGGTGGCGTTCGGCTCCGTGCGGCGCGCCACGCCGCTCGAGTACGGAGGGCTGGGATTGTCGGGCGTGGAGGGGCGCGTCTTTCGCGATCTCGATGGCGACGGCAAGTCGAGCGCAGGCGACGAGCCAGTCGCTGGTGTGACGGTGCGCATTGGCGGACTTGTCGCCAGGACGGACGCCGAGGGCCGGTATTCGATGTGGAACGTGCTGCCGTATCAACCGGTGAGCGTGCAGATCGATACGCTCTCGCTGGCGGACCCGGCGTGGGTCCCCGCGTTGCCGGCGCGCGCGCTGCGTCCGTCGCCGCAGCAGTTCACCGGCATCGACTTCGCGCTCGTACGCACTCGCGAGATCTCGGGACTACTCGTCCCCGGATCGAAGGTGGCCACCCCGGCGGGGGTCGGGCTGGAGCTGCGCGATGCGATGAGTGGAGCGCTCCATACGGCGCGTACCTTCAGCGACGGTGCCTTCTACTTCAGTCGCGTGCGACCGGGCGCGTATCGACTCACGCTGGCGAAGAGCTCGTCCATCGCGCTGGGAATCTCGGCACCGCCGCAGCTGGACGTACTGGTCGCCGCCACCGGGAGCGACATCGTGGACCTGCCGCCGATCACGCTGATCCGTAGCGCGTCGCCGTCGCCGTCGCCGTAGAACGGTGTGGGCTCAGGTGCCCGCGACGGCGAGGTACTGGATGCGCAGCTGTACCGGACGTGCACCGGCCGCCGCCCGATCGCGCTTGCCGAGGTCGATCAGATAGCTGAGGCTCGCGACGCGCTGCGTGCCGCCCACGAGCACTGGCGCCTGATCGACGGGCGCGACGCTCGACGTCGAGCTGGAGATGCTCGTCATCACGACCTGCGAGGTGGGTCCCGACACGGGTGCCGAGGTTTCGATCCGGGCGATGCCGGCGCGATCGACGCTGAATCCGAGAAGCTGGACTTCCTGCGTGGCGACCGGCTGGAGGATCCTGAGCGATACTCCCATGGATCCTCCGGCGCGCATGCTCTGGCCCTCTGCCGTCGCCGCGCGCGTGCCGGTCAGCATCGCAACCACGATCGCGCCCTGAGCGAGGAGACGAGCGGCGGAGAGCGACTTCGACCGGACCAGCATGAGGCACCTCGGGAAGAATCCGTTGCCCGCCAGACCGCGGTGGGCTTTCGATCTCTGTGTCCTAGTGTCGCCCTCACTGTCACGGAGCTATACGTTTGTCGCGAAGCGTCTCACTG
>JBDSDB010000171.1:0-14781 GCA_039920785.1 Gemmatimonadaceae bacterium | reverse complement strand
GGCGCGCTGCCGCGCGTCGCTATCGGCGACGTCATCCGGGCGCCGTTCTACGTGCAGGTCGGTGGGCCGGCCAGCCCGGGTCTCGTCATGTTCGGCGCCGACCTCCCCGGCATCGACAAGCCGCATGGCACGACGAACTTCACCTTGTACGACCGCCTGCTCATGGTGCCACCTGCCGGCAGCTCCGCGGCCGTGCGCGACCGATTCGTGGCGTATCAGGTCGGACCCACCGAGGAGAATCTCGGCACCATGGTCATCCCCACCGCGGTGCTCCAGGTGGTTCGCGCAGCACGCAACGGGGAGCCAGCGGTGGTAGAGGTTCGCCAGTTGTTCGGCGTGCTCGATGCCGACGCGAAGGTCATCCCGCTCGACACCGCTGGTGCCGGCGCCACCGGCATTCCAGTCTCCGTGCCGGTCGAGACGGCGCGTACCGCCTCGCTGCTCGAAGTCTATCGTCCGTCGGTGCTCCCCTCGCTCGGCCACTATGTGCTGTTCACCCTCTCGTCGCAGGACGGGATGCGGGTGGGCGACGAGGTGCAGGTGTATCGGTCGCGCACCGAACCAAAAGGTGACGACGGGCCCGTGCTGCCCGAGGTCGCCATCGCCACGGCCCAGGTTGTTCGGGTGACACCGTACGGTGCCACCGCGCTCGTGACCTCCCAGCAGCAGCCGGCGATCCGCAAGGGCGAGCACGTTCGCGTTACCGCTCGCATGCCCTGAACCGGCCGGGCACGCGTTGCGGCAGAATGCCGTAACGCGTGCTCACGCATTACATTAGGGCGATAGACATGACAGCGATCGCCCACTTCGTCGCCATCACCTTTTACATCGGCGCCGCGGCGCTTGCCGCGACGCCGTTTGCGCGTCCGGTCGGGGCTCCCGTGCGCGGTGTGGCCGCCCTCCTCTCCCTGGGCGTGATCGCGCACGTGATCGGCCTCGTGGCATACGCGCGCCAAGTGGGGCAGCTTCCCCTCACGGGCCTCGGACCGTCGCTGTCGTTCGCGGGTCTGGTTCTCGCCGCGACGCTACTGGTGGTGGAGCTGATGGCCCGTGACGTGAGCCTCACGCTCGTCACCGCTCCACTCGCCGCGGTGCCGACGATCTGCGCCAATCTCATCGGCTTCACCCCGGGCGTGGAGCCGGCAGGCGCGCGCGGCGCGTGGTTGTTCGCTCACATCGCACTCAGCTTCGTTGGGATCGCCGCGTTCGGAACGGCCGCGGCCGCAGGATGCATGTATCTCGTCGAGCGGCACGAGCTCAAGTCGCGCCGCTTTGGAGCGGTGTACCGATTCTTCCCGCCGCTCGCCACGCTCGATCGAGTCAACCACGTCGCCGCCATTGCCGGCTGGCTGGGACTCACGCTCGGCGTCGTGCTCGCCGTGACGTACTCCATCGCCTATCGCGAGCTCAGCATCCCGAAAGTGCTGTGGGCTTCCGGCGCGTGGCTCGCCGCTTCGGGGATCGCCATCGGACGCGTGGTCGGCGGCTGGCAGGCGCGCCGCGCGGCCATCTACTCGAGCGTATCGTTCGCCGCCGTCGTCGCCCTGTATGTCGCGTTCCGGGTTGCCGAGACGAACGGCGGGGGGCGCTTCCTGTGAGCGGCATTCCGATTCTCATCGAGGGGCGCGCGCTCCGTGCGCTCGTCGTGGGCGGGGGTCCAGTCGCGCTGCGCAAGGCGGGTGCGCTGGCGGCGGCGGGCGCTCAGGTGCGCGTCGTCGCGCTCACGCCGAGCGACGAGATGCGCGCGCTGGCGATGTCGGGTGACGTCTCGCTGCTCGAGCGGGCCTACGAGCGTGGGGACGTCGCCGACGCGCTGCTCGTCGTCGCCGCGACGAACGATCGCGCGGTGAACGAGGCGATCGCCGCCGAGGCGCGGGCGAGCAACCGGCTCGTCAACGTCGCCGATGCACCGGAGAGCGGCACCTTTGCGACGATGGCGGCGCACCGGGCCGGCGCGCTCGTCATCGGCGTGAGCGCGGGCGGCGTCCCCGGTGCGGCGGCCCGCATCCGCGACACCATCGCGGAGCGGTTCGACGGACGCTACGCGCGCGCGCTCGGGCAACTCGCGGAGCTGCGACGCACGCTGATCGATCGGCGCCAGGGAGCGGCATGGCGGGCGCTCTCCACGGAGGTCATCGGTTCGCGCTTCTGCGAGGCGGTCGAGCAGGATCGCGTCGAAGGGCAGGTGTCGCCGTGGCGTTGATCGTCATCGGGGTGAGCCATCACAGCGCGCCCGTCGAGATTCGCGAGCGGCTCGCGTTCCGGCCCGTCGAGGTCGTGCCCGCGCTGGAGCGCGTGCTCGCCGAGTCGGGGGTGAACGAGGCCGTGCTGCTCTCGACGTGCAATCGAACGGAGCTCTACCTCGTGGAAGGATCGCGCGAGGGCGCACCGCCAGTGTGGGCGATGCTCGCCGAACGGCTGGGCGCGGAGGCGTCGGCGCACGGATACGTGCGTCGCGACCGCGACGCCGTGGCGCATCTGTTCCGAGTGGTCTCTGGCATGGATTCGATGGTCGTGGGCGAGGCGCAAATCCACGGGCAGGTGCGCGACGCGTGGGAGTCGAGCCGATCCGCGTCGGGAGCCGTGCTCAATCGACTCTTCCAGTCCGCGCTGCTCGTCGGCGGCCGCGTGCGCAACGAGACCACGCTGGGTCACGGCGCCTTGAGCGTCAGCTCGGCCGCGGTGCAGCTGGCCAAGAAGATCTTCGGCACGCTCGTGGGCAAGCGCGCGATGGTGCTCGGTGCCGGCGACATGGCCGAGCTGGCGCTCGCGTCGCTGCAGCAGGAGGGTGTCCGCGCCGCGATCGTCGCCAACCGCACCTTCGAACGCGCGCAGGCGCTCGCCTCGATGTACGGCGCCACGGCCGTGCACTACGACGAGGCGTGGACTGCGCTGGCCGACGTCGACGTGCTGCTTTGCTCCACGGCGTCGCCGCACGCGATCGTGAGCGAGGAGCGCGTGCGCGCCGGTCTTGCCAGGCGCGGCGACCGTCCGCTCTGCATCCTCGACATCGCGCTGCCGCGAGACGTGGAGCCCTCGGTGGCCAAGATGGACAACGTGTTCCTCTACGACCTGGACGATCTCCACGCGGTGGTCAACGCCAACCTGGAACGCCGTCACCGCGAACTGCCCGCCGCGGAGGAGGTCGTGTCGGAAGAGGTCGAGAAATACTGGCAGTGGGTCGCCGGCCTCGCGGCGGTGCCCGTGGTGACGCAGTTCCGCGACGAGATGAACCGCGTGCGTGAGCGAGAGCTCGCCGCGGCGATGCGGCGTCTCGGCGATCTCACGCCGGCCCAACGCGCGGCCGTCGAACACTTCTCCCAATCCCTCATGAACAAGTTTCTCCACGAGCCGACCGTTCGGCTTCGTGCGGCCGCGGCCAATGGTCGCGGACTCGGCGTCGTCGACGCCGCGCGCTATCTGTTCGCGCTCGACGAGCGCGGAGCCTCTGGCGCAGACGCCACGCAACCCGAGTCGAGCGCGCCGGAGGAGACGAGCTGATGCCGACGGCCATCGTGACCGGCGGCGCGGGCTTCATCGGCTCGCACGTCACAGAGCGCTTCCTCCGCGAGGGTTGGACGGTGCACATCATCGACAATCTCGTGAGCGGAAAGCGGGAGAACATCGCTGCCGGCGCCACCTTCCACGAGCTCGACATCCGTGATCCAGCCTCCGCCGCGCTCATCGAATCGGTGACGCCCGATGTGGTCGTGCACCTCGCCGCGCAGATGGACGTGCGCAAGAGCGTGGAGGACCCGATGTACGACGCGAACGTGAATGTGATCGGCTCGCTCAACCTCGTCGAGGCGGTCCGCCGGCATTCGCCGCGCACGCGCCTGGTGTTCGCGTCCACCGGCGGTGCGCTGTATGGCGACAACACGACGCCGCCGAACTTCGAGGACTTCAAGAAGGACCCTGAGTCCCCGTACGCGATCACCAAGCTCACCGTCGAGCTCTACCTCGCGTACTACGGGCGAGTGCACGGGCTCGACGCCGTGGCGATGCGCTTCGGCAACGTGTACGGCCCGAGGCAGGATCCGCATGGCGAGGCGGGCGTCGTCGCCATCTTCTGCGGGCGCATTCTCACCAACCGTCCGCTGACGATCTTCGGCGACGGGATGCAGACGCGCGACTACGTGTATGTGGGCGACGTCGCCGAGGCGCTCTGGTGCGCGGCGACGAAGACGCTGCCGCCGGTCGGCCTGCTCGACGCGCGCGGCTTCAACGTCGGCACGGGCATCGGCACCTCGGTCGTGGAGCTCGCGCAGATTCTCATCAAGGTTGCCGGCTCGTCGGTGCCGATCGATTTTGCCCCGAGACGTCCCGGTGAGGCACAGGATTCGTTCGTCGACATCGACAAGGCGGACAGGCTGCTTGGCTGGAAGCCTCGCGTCACGCTCGAGGAAGGGCTCACGAACAGCTTCAGATGGGCCGCGGAGCGTCAGGCGCAGACCTCGGGCGCTCCGGCATGATCGCACTGCTTCAGGCGGCGGGTGCGGTGCCCTCGTCGCCGAAGGAGCTGATCGTCAATGCGAGCACGGAGACGCAGGTCGTGCTGGGAATCCTCGTCGTGCTCTCGCTCGTGAGCTGGGCGATCATGCTCGGCGTCGGGCGCGAGCTGTCCAAGGCGCTCAAAGGCGCGACCGCGTTCGCGCGCGAGGTGGAGCGTGCACCGCGGCTCGAGTCCGCGTCCGTCGCGGCGAAGCATGCGTCGCCGAACGCGTCGCAGCGCCTGCTCGTGCGCGCACTCCAGTATCTCGGGGAGGTGCCGCCGTCGCACAGTCAGTACAACGAGGGTTCGGCGGCGGTGATGTCGGCCACGCACGCCGCGTCTCGCGTCGAGACGCTGCGCCTCGTGCTCGATGCGGAAGCCTTGTCGGAGCGCGACCGGCTCGGCCGCTTCCTCCCCTGGCTCGCCACCATCGGATCGGCGAGCCCGCTCATCGGGCTGCTCGGCACGGTGCTCGGTGTGATCAGCGCATTCGTCGGCATCGCGACGAGCGGCTCGGGCAATCTCGCCGCCGTCGCGCCCGGCGTGGCCGAGGCGCTCGTCGCCACCGCGGCGGCACTCACCGTCGCCATTCCGGCAACCTTCGGCTACAACATCCTCGCGAACCGGCTCAATCGGCTCGACAACCTGCTCGAGGGATTCGGAACGACGCTGATCGCGATGCTCGGCCGCGAGGGGCGCATCTAGCGTGGCACGCCGTCGCCGGCGGGAGGGGATGCCGCTGAATGCGGAGATCAACGTCGTCAGCCTCATCGACGTCATGCTGCTGCTGCTCGTGATCTTCATGATCACCGCGCCGATGATGCAGGGCGGGGTGGACGTCGCGCTGCCCAAGGCGGAAGCGAAGCCGCTCGAGCCGAAGAGCGGGCTGGTCGTGTCGGTCGACAAGGCCGGATGGATCTACGTCGACGCGACGCGCATGTCGCTCCGAGAGTTCCGCTCCGCCTTCCGCGCCCTGGCGAGCAAGCGCGCGAAGGACGATGGCGTCTACCTGCGCGGAGACGCGGGTGTCCCGTACGGCACCGTGACGCAGGTGCTCGCGATCATGCGCGCCGCCGGCGTCGGCGATGTCGGCCTGGTGACCGATCCGGAAGAGTCGAGGTGACGGCGACGATCTCGGTGCGCGACGACCTCTCGCTGCGCGCGCCGTTCGTCCTCTCCGCGCTGCTGCACGTGCTCGTCGCCGCCGCGTTCCTCCTGTCGCGCGCCAGCGCGCCCGTTGCCAGGCCGCCGATGTATCGCGTCAACCTCGTCGCCGCTCCGCCAGGGCCGCGGCAGATCGGCGTCGTCCGCGAGACGCCGCCCGCGCCCACGCCCACACCGCCCGCTCCCACTCCCGTGTCACGCGCCACGCCCGAGCCCGAGCGCATGAAGGCGCCCACGAAGGCGCCGCCCACGCGAGCGCCGAAGCTGGCGACGCCCAACGTCGGCACCGCGAAGGCGAAGGCCGCGCCGGCACCACGCGCGGGGGGAGGGCCCGAGGGCGGTCGCGGCGCCGACGTCGCCAATGTGCGGACGGAGGGGATCGAGTTCCCGTATCCCGTGTATCTGCAGAACGTCGTGCGGCAGATCGCCCTCCAATTCAAGCCGTCCGGCAACGGCGCGTTGCGAGCGGAGGTAGCCTTCCTCATCCGCCGCGACGGCAGCATCAGCGGTCTCAAGCTGGTCGCGCGCTCCGGCGCGTTCGCGTTCGATCAGGACGCGATGGGAGCGGTGGAAGCGGCCGCGCGCGCGAACGCCTTTGGTCCGCTGCCTCAGGGGTTCACCGACGACGTCCTTCCCGTCATCTTCAGCTTCGACCCACGGCTCATTCGTTGATGCGATTCTCCACCGTCTGCCGCGCGCTCGCCGCGCTGCTCCTCGCCACGCCGCTCGCCGCACAGGACACCACCGGACGAGGCGTGCGGATTGGCCTCTCCTACGAGCCGGGCTCCAAGCCAGGCGTCGTCGTGCTACCGGTGACCGGCGCCCGTGGAGACTCAGTACGCGGCATCCTGCAGCGCGATCTCGACTACGGTGACCGGGTGAACGCGATCGTGCTCGATCCGGTGTCGGCTCGCGACGCGTCGCGGGCCACGGGTCCGAATTGGCCGCTGCTCGCGCGGCTCGGCGCCGCGGCGGCAGTGCAGGTCACGCCAACGGCGGCCGGGCTGCACGTGGCGGTCTACAACGTGGCCACCAAGCAGACGGCGCTCGTGAAGGACTATCCGACTCCGGCGACCGAGGGCTCGCGCGCATGGCGCGCCGTGGTGCACGGCATCTCCGACGATCTCGAAGCCGCGTTCACAGGCATCCGCGGCATCGCGCGCACGCGCGTGTTGTTCGAGCGCGGAAAGCGCATCTGGGTCGTCGACAGCGACGGCGAGGGGGCGACGCCGCTCACCGAAGTGGGCACGCCCGTCTCTCCAGCGTGGCATCCGAACGGACAGACGATCACCTACTCGACGTATCTGCCCGCCGGCATCTCGGTCCTCGACCTCGGCTCGGGTCGTTCGCGGACGCTCGCTAAAGGGTCGGGCGTCTACATCTCTCCCGTCTTCACACCCGACGGCGGCAGCGTCGTCTATGCACACGGCGCCGACGAGGGGGTGGACCTGTACATCTCTGCCGCCTCGGGCGGTGGCGGGCGTCGGCTATCCGTTGGCCGAGGCAGCGACAACGTGTCCCCGAGCTTCAGTCCCGACGGGCGGCGCGTCGCGTTCATGTCCGGACGCGCGGGACACCCCGAGATCTACACGATGGACGCGGACGGAACGAACGTGGATCTGCTCACCCCCCTCGAGTTCGGTGAGAACGCGTATCGCGCCAGCCCCGACTGGTCGCCCGACGGACGATTGGTTGCATTCCAGTCGCAGATGGCGGGTACCTTTCAGATTCTCACGATCAACCTGCGCGACCGCAGCTTGAAGCAACTGACGAGCGACGGCCGCAACGAAGATCCATCGTGGGCTCCTGATGGTCGACATCTTACCTTCGTGTCCAACCGCACCGGTTCGAAGCAGCTCTGGGTGCTGGACATCGAATCTGGCCGGACGAGACAGCTCACGCGCGGCGCCGCCGTTCGCCTTCCCGCCTGGTCTCCCCGCCTGTCGAACGATTGACGTACCCGAGTCACCGCTGGCCCCCTTTCCATCTCGCTGGAGACCCGCATGACCCGTCGGACCGCCCTTCTCTTCCTCTCGCTGTTCTCCATCGTGGGCCTCGAGGCCTGTCGCAGAAAGGTCGTTGCCGCACCGGCGCCGCTGGCCGCGACGGACTCGCGCGCTGCTGACTCGCTCGACGCGCTGCGTTCGTCGCAGCGCGCCGATTCCCTCGCGGCCGCCGAGGCGGCCGCGCGCGCCGCGGCCGGCGACGCGACGAAGGCGCAGGCCGAGCTGTCCGCGGTGCTCTCGCAGAAGGTCTACTTCGACTATGATCGCGATGTCCTGCGCGACGATGCGCGCGCCGCGCTCGACGCCAAGGTCCCCGTGCTGCTCGCCAACCCCGGCGTCACACTCGTGATCTCCGGCCACACCGACGAACGCGGCACCGCCGAGTACAATCTCGCGCTCGGCCAACGCCGCGCCGCCCAGGTGAAGCGCTATCTCGCCGGCAAGGGCGTTCCCGACGAACGCCTCAACAGCCAGAGCTTGGGCGACGCGCAGCCGGCGGTGGACGGCAGCGACGACACCGCGTACCAGCAGAACCGGCGCGCCGAGTTCCAGCCACAGGGCGCTCGCGCGCTCGTGCGACCGAGGTCCTGATGCGACTGAGACGATTCTCCCCCGCGCTCGTGCTCGTTGCCGCGGGCTGCATGGCGTCCAAGCAGGACGTTGCGCTCCTGCAGAGCGAGATCCAGGCGGTGCGCGACGCAACGGTTCGCGGCGACAGCGCGCGCCGGCTTCAGGTGGACCAGGTGCTCACGCAACTGGTCCGCTCCAACGACTCGGTGCGTGCGGTGAGCTTGCGCCTCGGACGGTTACAGGCCGACGTCTCCAACGATCACCACGAGATGATCCGGCAGATCCAGCAGATCCAGGAGCTGTCGGGCCTGAGCCAGCGGCGCCTGCAAGAGCTTCGCTCCTCGCTCGAGGATCGCGCGCCGAGCGCAGCGGCTCCCGCGCCCGCGCCTGGCGATGCGATTCGGCCGCCAGCGGCGCCCGGGCCGGGTCAGCTGTTCCAGAGCTCGCTCGATCAATTACGGCGCGGCAGCATCGGCGTGGCGCGCTCGGGCTTCGAGGAGCTACTGCGCACCTATCCCAACTCCGAGGATGCGCCCGAGTCCCTCGTGTACGTCGGCGAGACGTACGCCGCCGAACGGAACCCTGTCGCGGCCGACTCGGTATACGGACTCGTCGTACAGCGGTATCCCAAGTCGCCGAAGGCGGCGACGGCGCTATACAAGCGCGCGCTCATCCTGAAGTCGGCTGGTCAGAATGCGGCCGCTCGGGCGTCGCTCGAACGGATCGTGCGGGAATACCCGCGATCGGATGAGGCTTCGCTGGCACGCGAGCAGCTCCGAACACTGGGCAGATAGGACTGGGAGCAATCGATGGGAAGCTCGGCCGAGATGCCCTTCCTCGACCATCTCGAGGAGTTGCGCTGGCGGATCATCTGGTCGCTGGCCGCGCTGGTCGTGGGCGTCATCATCGCCTTCGTCATCGTCATCAAGTTCAACCTGCTCGTCTGGATGCAGGGGCCGATGCTGCCGTTTCTGCACGGGCGGCGGCTCATGAACACGCATCCTGGCGGCGGGTTCTCCATCATGATGCAGACGGCGATCATCATCGGCATCGTGCTCGCGCTGCCGGTGATCATCTTCCAGGCGTGGCTCTTCCTCTCGCCCGCGCTGCATCGGCACGAGAAAAAGCTCGTGGTTCCGGTCATCGTGGGCGCCGTGCTGCTGTTCATCGCCGGCGCGGCGCTCGCCTGGTATTTCGTGCTGCCGATGACACTGCGGTTCCTCACGTCCTTGGGCGACGAGGCGTTCGATCAGATGATCTCGGCGAACGAGTATTTCGGCTTCGTCACCAGTCTCGTGCTGGCGATGGGAGCGGTGTTCGAGCTGCCGATCGCCATCCTGGCGCTCTCCGCGCTCGGTTTGGTGACACCGCAATTTCTCTCGAAGTTCCGTCGCCATGCCGTGATCGGCTCGTACGTCGTGGCGGCGTTCATCACGCCCGGCGACATGTTGGTGACTTCGGTCGCGCTCGTGGTGCCGCTGTACCTCCTGTATGAGATGAGCATCGCACTCTCTTGGCTGGTCTTCCGCAAGCGGCAGAAGCGTCAGGCCGCCGAGGCGCTCGAGGACGGAGGCGTGGCGGCGTGAGCGTGCGGTGGCTCCTGGTGGCGGCACTGATTCTCGGGGGCTTCGCGCGCGGCGTGGAGGCCCAGCGAGTGCCCACGCGACCCACACGCCCGGGGCAGACGCCGTTCAACGCCGGCGCCGGACGCGACACGATCCGCAATCGAACCGACAGCCTGCGCCAACGCGGCGATACACTGCCGGTCGGGGTGCGCGACACGATCGGGCAGGCGAACTTCCTCCCGCCCGACTCGGTCATGCAGCGCCTCATGGCCGTCCCGGGCTACAGCCTGACACGCTATCAAGCGGAGATCATCACCTTCGAGGCGGCGAGCCGAGGAGTCGCTCTGTCGAGGCGCGCGCTCGTGCAGCGCGACTCCCAGGTCATCAAGTCGGATACGATCAACTACGACGGACAGTCGCAAGCTGTGAAGGCGATCGGCACGCGCAATGTGTTCGCGCTTCCCGGCCAGGCGCCCATCCTCACGACGGGCACGACGAATTACGACGTCGCGTCGCGGCGCATCGCCGGAGGAGGGCTCAAGACCTCGTTCGATGAAGAGGGCCAGACGATCTTCATCTCCGGCGACCGGTATGCCGCGGTCGCCGTCACCGATGCGCTCAAGGGCGCGAACGATCTGAACTACTACGTGCGCGATGGCATCGTCACCGCGTGCGACGACTCCATCCCCGACTACTACTTCAAGGCGAAGGAGATCAAGCGCACGGGCGCCTTCGTCGTCGCGCGGCCAGCGGTGTTGTACATCGGCGACGTGCCCGTGATGTGGCTCCCCTTCGTCTTCCAGGACGTCCGCGGCGGCCGGCACAGCGGCATCCTGCCACCGAACATCGGCGTGAGCGACATCGTCCGAAACAGCCCGTCGTATCGCCGGAACGTCGAGGGTCTGGGCTACTACTTCGCGCTCTCGGACTACCTCGACGCGCAGACCTTCTTTGACTGGCGCAGTTCCGCCGGCCAGACGGAGGTCGGCGATCCGGGTTACTTCCGGTACAATGGCGAGGTGCGCTACCGGTGGCTCGATCGCTTCGTCACGGGCAACCTCGCGATGAGCCGCACGCATCAGGGGGAAAACACGAACACCGCCGTCAGCTGGGGTCATCAGCAGAGCTTCACCCGCAACAGCTCCCTCTCGGCGAACGTCAACTACGTCACGAGTACCAGACTGCAGCGCGAGACGACGATCAATCCGTACTCGGCACTCGCGACCATCAGCTCGTCCGTCAACTACCAGCAGAAGTTCGGGCCGGCGCAGCTGAGCCTCGGTGGCAGCAACCGGCAGTATCCGGGGCGCGACCAGGTGGACCGCGCGTTCCCGACGCTGAGCATCAGCACCAGTCCGATCAGCCTCGGCAGCTGGCTCACATGGACGCCGAACCTGAGCTACTCGTCCACGCAGGCGCTCAACATCGACCAGCCCTCGGGGCTCGGGCTCTTTCTGCGGCCGGGTCAGACACTCGTGGGAAGGGACACGATTTTCGGCGACACGCTCAAGCGCAGCGCGTACACCAGCCAGCTCGCGTTCGACACGCCGCTGACGATCTTCGGCTACGCGCTCGGGAACCGCTTCCAGATCTCGTCGGCGCGCAACGATTTCCCCGAGCGTGCCATCGTCGCGGACCCGGTCACCGGCATCGAGCAGGAGCGCATCTACGCGACCACGTACAAGACCGAAGTGGACTGGACACCCAACTTCACGCTGCCCGCGCTGGGGCGGAACAACCTCAACCTGACGCCGTCACTTTCCTTCTCCAACGTGGATGGCAGCGCTTTCTGGATCCGCAACGAGCGCACGGGCGGCAAGTGGGTGCACCAGACGAAGCGGCCAAGCTTCGGTCTGTCAGCGTCCCCCACCTTCTATGCGATCTTCGATCGGGGAAATCGCGGCTTCGGGCCGTTCACGAAGCTCCGCCACTCCATCTCACCGACGTTCGGCTATGGGTACGCCCCCGCCGCCGAGGTGAGCGACGAGTTCCTCCAGGCGCTCGGACGGACCCGAAAGAGCAACTCCAACTCGTCGACCGGCTACCTTCCGTCGCTCGCGCAGAACTCCCTCAGCTTCGGGCTCTCGACGAACGTCGAGGCGAAGATCCGGTCCACAAACGACACGAACCCGGACGAGGGCGAGAAGATCAAGCTGCTCTCGCTCAACTTCACCGGCTTCAACTACGACTTCGAGCGCGCGCGCGCCACCGGCTCGCGCATCCGCGGCCTGACGACGCAGAACTTCGGCTACACGGCGCGCTCCGATCTGCTGCCCGGTGTCGACGTCGGCGTGGACTACTCCCTGTTCGAAGGTTCAACCCAGAGCGACACGGCGCGCTTCAAGCCGTACCGCGAGCACATCACCGCCTCGATGTCGTTCAGCAACGCGAACAACCCATTCTCCGTGTTCTCGCGCATCTTCGGCAAGGCGGGTCCGCCGAGCGTGCCCGGAACCGACCGCAACCGGCAGGCGCCCGACGACCGGTACGCCAGGGAGCTCGCGTCGCAGCCCGTGGCCGGACGTGGCTCGCGCACCGCGTCGATCATCCCCACGCGGCGCGACGGGTGGGAAGCGTCGTTCAACTTCACGTCATCGAGACAGCGCCCGCCCGGCGGGAATCCGTTGAACGTGATCCAGTTCGATCCCGCGGCGCGCTGCATCCAGTTCAACACACCCGTGCTGCGCCTGGCCTACGACGACTGCATCGCGCGCGCGAGCACGAACCCGTCGCCGGAGAGCCCGATCACCTCGGGCCTCGTCGGCGCGCCGATCTATCTCACCCCCCCGACGACGTCCCTCGGCAGCAGCACGAGCTTCGGACTCACGGAGAAGTGGTCGGCGAGCTGGCAGACCAACTACGACTTCGAGCGCCACAGCTTCGCCAGCCAGATCGTCTCGTTGCAGCGCGACCTGCACGATTGGCGCGCGATCTTCGCCTTCACGCAGTCTCCGAACGGGAGCTTCGCCTTCAACTTCCTCATCTCGCTGAAGGCGGAGCCCGAACTCAAGTTCGACTACCACAAGAGCACATATCGGAACGAGGGCTTGGGCATTCGCTAGAGCGGCGAGAGGCGCGCCGCTCTTGAATTGTCCTCGCACGCCGTCGACATTGCCCGCATGCCGACCGCTGTAGTGCTCGATGGGCATTCGCTGGCGCTGGAGGATGTCGTCGCGGTCGCGATCGACCGCGCGCCGGTGGAGCTCGCGCCTTCCGCGCGGACGCGCATGGAGCGCGCGAACGGCGTCGTCACGGCGCTCGTCGAGTCGGGCGCCGTCGCGTATGGCGTCACCACCGGCTTCGGCAAGCTGTCCGACATCGCGATCCCGCGCGGCCGGCTCGCCGAGTTGCAGGTGAACCTCGTGCGAAGCCACGCCGCGGGCGTGGGGCGGCCACTGCCCGAGCGCGAGACGCGCGCCATGATGCTGCTGCGCGCCAATGTGATGGCCAAAGGATTCTCGGGCGCGCGCGCAGTGCTCGTCGACACCCTGCTCGCGATGCTCAACGTGGGGCTGTATCCGCCCATCCCGGAGCAGGGAAGTGTCGGCGCGAGCGGCGATCTCGCGCCGCTCGCCCACCTGGCGTTGTCGTTGATCGGTGAGGGCACACTCACCCTCGGGACGGACGTCGGCCCGGCGGCTGACATGATGATGCGCGCCGGGATCGCGCCGGTGACGCTGGGTCCCAAGGAAGGGATCACCCTCATCAACGGAACTCAGGCGCACACGGCGATCGCGGCGCTCGCCATTGTCGACGCGCACCGGCTCTGGCAGGTCGCGCATCTCGCCGGTGCCATGTCGCTCGACGCGCTGCTCGGCACGCCCGTCGCCTTCGATGCGCGCATCCACGATGCACGCGGGCAGCTTGGCCAGGCGGCGAGCGCCGCGTTGCTGCGCGCGCTCCTGCAATCGAGTGCGATTCGTGAGTCGCACCGCGAAGGCGATCCGCGCATCCAGGATCCGTACGCGCTGCGCTGCATGCCGCAGGTGCACGGGCCCGTGCTCGATGCGATCGACTTCTGCGCCGGCGTCGTCGGGCGCGAGCTCAACGCCGCCACCGACAACCCGCTCGTCTTCGCCGACACCGGCGAGCTGCTGAGCGGCGGCAACTTCCACGGCCAGTCGGTGGCCATGGCGCTCGACTTCATGGCGATCGCGCTCACCAATCTCGCCACGATCGCCGAGCGTCGCATCGACCGACTCGTGAATCCCGACCTGAATCAGGGTCTGCCCCCCTTCCTCACGAGCGACGCGGGGGTGAACTCGGGCTTCATGATGGCGCAGGTCACCGCGGCGTCGCTCGCGAGCGAGTGCAAGGTGCTGTCACATCCCGCCAGCGTCGACACGATCCCCACCGATGGGAACAAGGAGGACGTGGTCCCGATGGCGATGGGCGCCGCGTGGAAGCTCCGCCGCATCGTCGCCAACGTACGCGCCGTGCTCGCGATCGAACTGATGTGCGCGGCACAGGGACTCGACTATCGCGCGCCGCTGCGGGCCGGTCGAGGCGCCGAGCGTGGCCGCGCGCTCGTGCGCGAGCTCGTCGCGCCCTTGGTCGAGGATCGCGTCCTGGCCACGGACATCGCCCTGCTCGCCGATGCGATCGAAGCGGGCCACTTCAGCGTCGCCACACGGACCGACGCGTGACTGCCGCTTCGTCCAGATCTGCGACGTCATCCGGCGCGATGAGCGGAGCGCGACCCGTCCGCTCTCCGCGGGGCACGACGCTCAGCTGCAAGGGGTGGCAGCAGGAGGCGGCACTCCGGATGCTCATGAACAACCTCGATCCCGAAGTGGCTGAACGGCCCGATGAGTTGGTGGTCTACGGCGGCACGGGTCGCGCCGCGCGAAGCTGGGAGGCGTTCGACGCGATCGTCGCCGCGCTGCGCGCGCTCGAGCACGACGAGACGCTGCTCGTGCAGAGCGGCAAGCCGGTCGGCGTTTTCCGCACCCACGCCTCGGCGCCTCGCGTGCTGATCGCCAAC
>JBDSDB010000170.1:0-6574 GCA_039920785.1 Gemmatimonadaceae bacterium | reverse complement strand
CAGCCTGGATGTAGCGCTCGAGTGCGTCCTGCTGCGCCGCGTCCAGCACGTCGCCGGTGGTGCTCATGAAGACCACCGCACGATAGCGCCGCAGATTGCCGTCGGTGAACAGCGCCGCGTCTTCGGTGGCGTCGACGGCGAACCCCTGCTCGGCGCCGAGCTTCTTCACGAGCGCGACACCCGTCTCGATGGACGTGTGCCGGAAGCCCGCCGTCTTGGAGAAGACGAGGACGCGGGGTTGCTGCGCCTGCCGGGCGAACGAGATGCCCGCCGTGGACAGCACGAGGAGCGCGACGACGGCGGCGACGGCAGCGCCGCGCAGCATCGTGGAGAGCTTGGCCATGATCCGGGTGGTTGGTGTGGCGAATGCGGTGCGCGCGGCGATGAGGGCTACTTCTTGGTCGGTGCGGGTTCCGCGGTGAAGGTGCCGCCGGCGTCGAACGGCTTCACGGTGATGGTCCCCTTGAGCTGCTTCGGCGTCTCGAGCTTGCCGGAGTAGATGATGGTGAGCGCTGTGCCCTGATAGTCGCCCCCATGCTGGAAGGTGACAGAATCACCCTTCACCTCGCCAGTGATTGGCTGAGGCGGGCTGTCGGCGGCCGCGCCGATGCAGACGCCGGTGATGGTGGTACCCGACTGCCTGAGGTCGCAGGTGGTGTTCACCGGATTGCCGGCGACGTCGCCCGTGACCTTCCACTTTCCGTTGATGGAGTCTGCGGATGCGGGAGCATGGAGGGCGGAGAGGAGCGCGATGGCGATGAGCATGTACGGCTATCTCGACTTGGTGGGTGAGGCGTCGCGCGCGAGCCGTGGCCGGCACTGGCTGTGATTGCCGACGTCGGATCGCGGTGTTAGCATGGTGTCGCTCTGAATGAACGATCATTCAGGCGCGCTCAGTGTAAGTTTGCCGACATGCGCCGTCAAGCGAGCGCCGATCCCGCGAGGCCACACCATGGCTCACGCCGCCACCGATCCGACCCCAGCGCGGCCCTCCGCCGAGAAGCGCGACGCGATCCTCGCCGCCGCGCTCAGGCTCATCGCCAGGCTCGGCCTGCACAACACGCCGATGTCGGCCGTCGCCCGCGAGGCCGGCGTCGCCGTGGGCACGGTCTACCTCTACTTCCCGAGCAAGGAGGCGATGATCAACGCCCTTTACCTCGAGGTGCTGGCCGACCGCAACCGGGTGCTCATGGCCGACTATCCCGTCGCAGAGCCCGCCCAGTTCACGCAGCTCACGCAGCGCGCGAAGATGTGGGCGATGTGGGAGGCGCTCGCCCGCTGGCACCTCGACCACGAGGACGCATCGAACCTGATCGTGCAGTGCCGCGCGACGGGTATCCTCTCCGAGGAGACGCGCGCCACCGAGCAGGCGCAGGACGCCGACGGACAGGTGATGTTCCAGGATGCGATCGCGCAGGGCCTGCTCCGAGACCTGACGCGCCACGTATTCTGGGCGCTCTTCGTTGGGCCGATCTTGACGCTCGTTCAGCTGCGGGACACCGGTGAGATCGAGGTGACGGAGGATGTCCTGCGCGCCACGTTCGACGGGGTGTGCAGAAGCGTGCTGCCGTAGCTACTCCGACTCTGCCCCTCTAGCATCCTTCGTCCATCGTGGGCTAGGTTTGCCCCCGAGCCCAGTCGGAGTGTCATGGAGGAGAGAGCCATCAGTTTCGTGAACTCGACCAACGAGGGGCCAGAACAGATCTTTCTCGCCAACCTTCCGCTCATCGACCGAATTCTGAAGGCCGTCGTCCTCCGCAGTGCACTCTCCGAAGGCGACGCCGAAGACTTCGCGTCCTGGGCCAAGACTCGGCTTCTCGACAACGACTACGCGATCATCCGGAAGTTCGCCGGCCGCAGCTCGCTCAAGACCTATCTGGTCATCGTCCTCTCGAACCTCTCGAGAGATTTCCGCAACGAACGGTGGGGACGCTGGCGCCCGTCCGCCGCAGCCACGCGACTCGGTCCGGTCGCCATTCGGCTCGAGGAGTTGCTGTATCGCGATGGAGCACCGCTCCACGAGGCGATCGCCATCCTGCAATCGGGCACGGTCACGCTCACCGACCGCGAGCTGAGCTCGATCGCGACCAAGCTCCCGCGCCGGTCGCCGGTCACGGAGGTCTCGCTCGACGAGACTGACCTCGACGACGCGACCATGGTCGCACATCAGGACACGAACGACTTCGAGGGTGCGACACAGGCTGTCGGAGGAGCGCTTCAGTCCCTGGTGAGCGCCCTACCGGACGAGGAACGGTATCTTCTCCTGATGCGCTTCTGGCACAACATGTCGGTCGCCGACATCGCGCGAGTGATGCAGGTGGAGCAAAAGCCCCTTTACCGGCGTCTCGACGGCATCCAGGTCCGCCTTCGAGAAGCGCTGGAAGCTGGCGGAATCGATAAGGAGACCGCCCACGACGTGCTGGGGGGTGGTTTTCACTGAATTTTCGCCGTATCGCGTACATCTGTTTTCCGTGGCCGTCTAACTGGTAGAGAATATCGAGGTGCCCACACCGCGTTCGGTTCCGCACCTCCGAGGTCAATAGCTTGAGTCGAGAATCCGTGGATCCAGAGCTCCTCGCCGCACTGCTCGATGGAAGACTTTCCCACGATGAGCGCAATCGCGTCCTGGCGGCGCTTGCCGAGTCCGAGGACGGCCTGCATCACCTCGCCGAAGCGGCCGCGATAGCCGCGGAGGTCACCGACGCCGCGGAAATCTCCGAGCATGCCGAGGCCTCCGATTCCGCCGAGGGCGGTGCTCACCTCGCGTTGAATCCTCCGCCAACCGTCCGGTCCATCAGCTCGGCGCCCAGCGCGAAACGGTCTGGTCGCTGGTACCTCTGGCTACTCGCTCCATCGCTCGCCGCCGCGGCGCTGCTGTTCATCGTGCGCCGCCCCAGTGGCGAGCGCGGCGCCAGTGCATCATCCCAGTTCATGGCGCAGGCAGCACCGGTCCTGATGCCCGATGGCGCCACGCTGACCACCCAACTGGGAAGCGACTGGCTGAATCCAGGCTGGGCGGTCGTGCGCGGGGAAGGAGCGTCGCTTTCCAGGTCTGCTCTCGCATTTCGAATCGGTGTGCGAAGCGCGGAGCTCACCGTTGCCCTCCGTGCCGCCGACGAGTCGGCAGTTCGCCGCGTCGTCCCACTGCTCGCTGCTCTGGCGCGTGCCGTGGATTCGGGTGCTCCCGTGGCGCTCATCATCGAGGGGGTGACGGATTCCGTCGCGTTCACTTCGGTGAAAGACCGATTGGGCGTGATCAATGACGCGCGGCTCCTCGCGTCGGATGACTTCCTGTTCGATCTCGGCGCGTTCGCCGAAACGACACGACTCGCGCAGGGAAGCGGCGTGCTCTCGCGCCTGGTCACCCTGGCGCCGACGCGCGCGGAGCTCGATCGGCTGGTGCGGGCATCGACGCAGGCCGCTCCCTCGGACTCTGCGCTCGCTCGGTACCTATCCCGCGCCAAAGCGGCGATCGCGTCGACCGTACCCGATGTCGGCGCCTTCTCCGCATCCATGGACTCAGTCCTGGCCACTGGCGCCCGGTAGACTCCACCCATGCCGCGCGCTCCGTCCGTGAGGCTCGCGCTGGTCCTCGGGGCGCTGGTGGTGAGTGCGTGTAGCGGTGAAGCGCTCGGAAGTCGCGTCCATCCGCTCCTCGGACGCACCGGAGAGCTACTGGACGGGACACGCCCGATGCTCGGACGACTCTCCACCGAGCGGCACCACCGCCCTTGCACGCTGGGCGCGAGTCGTCTCGACGGATTCATCGGCCTTTGCCGCGAGCCGCTGGACCCCGCGCGTCTGAGGGCGCAGATGCTCCTGTCCGCCGAGGTCCATCGGGCGGTCACCACGGGTGACGCTGGTGCGCTGTGGGCCGCTGCCCTGCTCGATCTGACCTCGTCCGGCGGGCGCGCCGACCTGCTCGAGCGTGCAGTGAACCGGCTCGACGATGCGCGCGTTCGGGAACCGGCCAACGCACGCCTGCTCAACGACCTCGCGCTCGCGTATGGCGCGCTGGCCGCTTCGCGTCGCACCGCGCTCGACGCCTACTCGTCACTAGATGTGATCGAACAAGCGATGCGTCTCGATTCGTCGAGCGCCGCCATCCGGTTCAACCGCGCCATGCTGCTGGACGATCTTGCGCTCACCGCCATGGCCCTCGACGGATGGACGTCGCTCGTGGCGCGATATCCGCGCGACGAATGGGCGGCCGAGGCGACATCACGACGGCAGCGCCTCGAGCTCGTCGCCACCGACACGGCGCTCGACGACGGCGATGCGAGACCGCGCGCGCTTACCCGCAGTCTGGAAGATGAGCGCGAGACCGTCATCGGCCGGCTCCTACCCGCGTGGGCAGCCGCGGTGATGCATGAAGACTCGGCGGCCGCCGCGCGCGCGCTGGCCAGTGCGCGCACCATCGCCGCCAATGTGTACGGGCGCTCTCGCGACTCGACGGTGCTTCACCTGGTCCGCGAGTGCAGCGATCGCAGCGCACCACACGCCCTCGCACTCGCCGCCGCGGTCACACAGGCGGCGTCGGGCGCGCGGATGTTCGATCGCGGGCAGTCCCTGCCTTCTGCCGTACCACTGCGCGCGGCCTCCGTCGAGCTCCGGAAGCTCGGAGCCTCCGCGCAAGCCGATTGGAGCGATCTGCTCCTCGGCGTGGTCGCGACGTACGGTGGGAAGTACGCCGAGGCGGAGAAAATCTTCACGCGCGTGCATGGCGATGCCACGAAGCGTGAGGATCTCGCGCTCGCGGCGAAGGCGCTCTGGGCGCGGGCGTTGTCGCAGGCGAAACGAGGAGATCTCTCCGGAGCCACGCGCGACTACCAGCGGGCCGCCTCGATCTTCGAGAACACACGGCAGCTCCGGGATCTGGGAAGAGTGAGAACGCAACTCGCACAGGTGCTCGTGCGTCTGGGCCGAGACGATGCGGCGGCGATGAACGCCATGCTTGGGCTGGAGCCGCTGCGCGACCGGCGGAAGCCGGCGGATCGCCACGACGCCCTCATGGCCCTCGGCATGCAGCTCGAGGAAGCCGGCCTTCCATATGCTGCGGCGGTGACGTTCCGTGAAGCAGTCATCGACGCGCCGCGCACAGTACGGGCCCGAGATCAGGCCGAATCGCTGATTCGACTGGCTGGCGCCCTCGGAAAGATCGGCGATGGCGACATCGCGCTCGCAGCGCTCACGCGCGCTGATTCTGTGATAGGGGCCCTGGACGATTCCCTGGCGCAGCCCTTTCTCCTCGGCAACGCTGCGGCCACCCGAGCGGGGTTGATGAAGAGCGCTTCCGGCTCAGAGATCGATGCCAGTCTTGCGAGGGCGCTCCAGCAGTTCGCCACCACCGGCAATGCGTTCGTCAGCGTGCCGCTCGTCATGCGACGCGGGCGCTCGAGCCTTCAGCACGGTGACACCGCATCGGCCGAGCGCCACTTGCACGAGGCGCAGGAGCTGGTGAGCCGGATGATCGGGCGTGAGGACAGTCGGATGCAGCACCGCCAACTGGCGGACGCTTGGCGCGGCATTCACGAGACATTGCTCGCGCTCGCGCTGGGCCGTGGTGATACCGTCGGAGCGCTGGTTCTCGCGGAGCGGATGCGAGGTGCGACGGTCGACGGGAAAATGGAGGAGGGTTGGCGTGGGCGGTCGCCCGAGCTCGGAACGGCCATCCTTTCGTATGCGGTGCTGGAGAACGAGTGCATCATATGGCTCATTCACGACGGGCATATAAGGATGCACCGCTCGGCCATCGCGAGGAGCCGCCTGTCCGATCTGTCGCAGCGGTTCGAGCGATCGCTGCGTCAGGGCGCCGACCACTCTGCTCCTCTCGATCCGGGTGGGGAGCTCCACGCCATTCTCGTTGGCACCATCCTCGATGATGTTCCTATCGGGACCAACCTCGTCATCGTGGCGGATGGCGCGTTGTCTCGCATCTCGTTCGCGGCGCTCCGAACAAGGACCGGGTACCTGGTCGAGCGTCATCCTATCGCCTACGCCGAGCGAAGCAGCGTCCGGGTCCGCCTGGCGGACGGCGTCTCGAGTGTGCGCCGTGGAACCGCGCTGATCGTGGGTGATCCCGCATTCGACGCGCAGCTTTTTCCGACGCTGGCGCCCCTCTCGGGCGCGCTTGCGGAGACCGAGGCGCTCGCCGCGCTTCATCCCCGCGCGACCGTACTTCGCGGCACCGAGGTGACACGGCAGAAGCTTCTCGAAGAGATTCCGCGCCACGGGCTGATGCACTTTGCCGGTCATGCGGAGGCCGGCAACGAAGACGCCGATGGCTCCTTCCTCGTGCTGAGCAAGACGAGCGGTGGCGTGTTCGAGAACTCGCTGTCGGGTCCGCGGATACGGGGTCTCGATCTCCGGGGCGTGCGGTTGGTGGTGCTAGCATCCTGTGGCTCGTCGCAATCCGTCTCGCGCCGGACGCAGAGCCTTCGCTCGATTGCCGCGGACTTCCTAGACGCGGGTGCTGCGGCGGTGATCAGCAGCCGGTGGGAGGTGGACGACGCATCGACGGGCGCGCTGATGATACGTCTTCACGGTTTCCTGGCGCGGGGCGACGCGGGTGCTG
>JBDSDB010000169.1:0-16615 GCA_039920785.1 Gemmatimonadaceae bacterium | reverse complement strand
GAACGCGCTGCTCAAGCAGACGGGATGTGAGGAGCTCGGTGTCACATCGCCGGACGGCAAGTACACCGTGATCGAAGTCGAGTGTCTCGGCGCGTGCGGGTTCAACACGCCGCTGATGGTCAACGAGAAGTTCATCGAGTCGGTCACCCCCGCTACGGTGCCCGCACTCCTCGCCTCCCTGGGCTGACATGGGCTTTCCGCACACGCCACACGAGCGTGAGACGCTCGTTCTTTCCCAGTACTTCGGCGAACAGGACGCCATCGGGCTCGATGGCTGGCGCAAGCGCGGCGGCTATGTCGCGCTGGAGAAGGCGCTCAAGATGTCGCCCGCCGAGATCGTCGCCATCGTCAAGGAGTCGGGGCTGCGCGGTCGCGGCGGTGCCGGCTTCCCCACGGGCGTGAAGTGGTCGTTCATGAAGCCCGGCGACGGCAAGCCGCATTACCTGTGCTGCAACGCCGACGAGTCGGAGCCGGGCACCTTCAAGGACCGCGAGATCATGCGCTGGACACCGCATTCGCTGGTCGAAGGCTGCGCCATCGGCGCGTACGCCATCGGTGCGGAAGTCGCCTACGTCTACATCCGCGGCGAATATACCGAAGCGCTCGACAAGATGAACGCGGCGTGCAAGGAGGCGTACGCCGCCGGCATTCTCGGCACGAACGCGATGGGCACGGGCAAGACGGTGCACGTGTACGTGCACAAGGGCGCCGGCGCGTACATCTGCGGCGAAGAGACGGCGCTGATGAACTCCCTCGAGGGACGCCGCGGGAATCCGCGCATCAAGCCGCCATTTCCGGCGGTGGCCGGTCTGTTCGGCCAGCCGACGACGATCAACAACGTCGAGACGCTCGTCGCCGTGCCGCACATCCTGAACAACGGTGCGGAGTGGTACAAGAAGTTCGGTCGGCCGGACAACCCGAAGAGCACCGGGACCAAGCTGTTCTCCGTGTGCGGCAACATCCAGAAGCCCGGGAACTACGAGGTCACCCTCGGCTTCCCGTTCAAGGACTTCCTCTACGATCTCTGCGGCGGACCGCTGCCCGGACGCGAGTTCAAGGCGATCATTCCGGGCGGCATCTCCGTGCCGATCCAGACGCGTGAGGAGGCGGAGAACTCGCCGATGGATTACGAGGGCTTCGTCGCCAACGGCACCATGCTCGGCTCGGGCGGCGTGATCATCATCGACGACGCGCAGAACCTGGTGAAGCAGATCGCGCGTGCGGCGCGCTTCTTCGCGCACGAGAGCTGCGCCCAGTGCACGCAGTGCCGCGAAGGCACGGCGTGGACGACGAAGATCCTCGAGCGCATCGTCGCCGGCGAAGGATCGCACGAGGATCTGGACACGCTGATGGACATCGCCGAGAACATGACCGGCAAGACGATCTGCGTGCTGAGCGACTCGTGCGCCACGCCGGTCGTGTCCGGATTGCAGAAGTTCCGCGGTGACTTCGAGGCCCTCATCAAGAAGAAGAAGGTCCACATGGTGCCGGCGCAGGTGGCGTGATGGCGGACGTGAAGATGGTGAGCCTGACGATCGAGGGGCGTGTGGTCAGCGTCCCCGACGGCACGTCGATCCTCGAGGCGGCGAAGGCCGCGGGCGTGCTCGTGCCGCACTACTGTTACCATCCGGGGCTGCCGGTGGCGGGCGTGTGCCGCATGTGCCTCGTGGAGGTAGAGAAGGCGCCGAAGCTCGCGCCGTCTTGCGCGACGTCGGTGGCCGAGGGACAGGTGGTGCACGTGCATTCACCGAAGGCGTTGGAAGCGCGCAAGGGCGTGCTGGAGATGCTGCTCATCAACCATCCGCTCGACTGCCCGATCTGCGATCAGGCGGGCGAGTGCGAGCTGCAGGACTACACGTATCAGGAAGGGCGCGCCGAGGGCCGCTACCGCGACCCGAAGCGGTTCAACCCCGTGGAGGACTTTGGCGGCGACGTGATCTATGTGGCGAACCGCTGCATCCTCTGCACGCGCTGCGTGCGCTTCATGGACGACGTCGCGCATGACCCCGTGCTGAGCGTCGCCGAGCGCGGCGACCGCGCGCTGATCGGCAAGTTCGAAGGGCAGGATCTGACGCATGCGTGGGCGGGCAACGTGATCGACCTGTGCCCAGTCGGCGCGCTGCTCTCCAAGGATTCGCTGAACAAGGCGCGCGCGTGGGAGCTCGATCGCTCGGCGTCCGTCTGCCCCAACTGCTCGCAGGGCTGCAACATGATCGTGGAGACGCGTGACAATCAGGTCGTGCGCCTCCGTCCTCGGCCGAACGAGCAGGTGAACGAGTATTTCATGTGCGACCACGGCCGGCTGAACTACCGCTGGATGAACCGGAAGGATCGCGTGGATGTACCGCTCGTGCGGCAGGCGGGCGTGCTCGCGACGGCCGAGTGGGAGGTCGCGCTGCGCGCGGCGGCGAACGTGCTGGCGGGGAAGCGCGCGGTGGTGCTCGCGTCGCCCAACCTCTCGAACGAAGCGCTGTTCTTGCTGAGCCGCATCGCGATGAAGAACGGCGGGGCCGGAACGTACCGCATGCCACAGGGCGACGAGGCACCGCTGCCCGGTGTCGAGGACCTGGCGCTGCGGGCCGATCGCGCGGCGAACGGGCGGGGGGCCGAGCTGATGGGCTTCGCGCGCAGCGACTCGCCGCTGACCGCGTTGGGAGACGGTGACGTGCTCGTCGTCGCCGATGAGGAGCTGGCGCAGCTCGACGCGGAGCACGCGGCCAAGGCCGGCGCGGTGATCGTGATCGGCACGACGCTGCCCGCGTGGGCACGGCATGCCGCGAACGTCGTGCTGCCGATCGCCAACTTCACGGAAGAGGAGGGGACGTTCACCAACCTTCGCGGGCGGGTGCAGCGATTCCTGCAGGCCAAGGCGGCGCCCGGCGTCGCGCGGCCGAGCTACTTCGTCCTCGGCGACCTGCTCGCAGCCACGGGCGAAGGCTCCGGATACTGGACCGCCGGTCAGACGTTCGACGCGCTCGCCGCGGCCGTGCCGGCGTTCGCCGGGCTGACGTACGACGGACTCGGATTGCGCGGCGCGATGACGGCCGGCGCGATGGCGGGAGCGGGCGCATGACGACGCCCATTGCACTGCTGCAGTCCGCGACGGCGACGTCGACCCCGCACATCATCCCGTTCCTCATCTTTACCGCGCTGAAGCTGATCGCCGTTTTCACCCTGTACATGGTGGGCGTCGCGCTGCTGACGCTGGCCGAGCGGAAGATCTCGGCGTGGATCCAGGACCGCCATGGTCCGAACCGCGTGCTCAAGGGCTGGGGCCAGCCGCTCGCCGACGGCATCAAGAACTTCGTGAAGGAGGAGACGTATCCCGCCGCGGCGAACATCCCGCTGTTCGTGCTCGCGCCGGCGCTCTCGTTCATCCCGGCGCTGATCACGTGGGCCGTCATCCCCTTCGCCGCGCCGTGGGGCTCGCGCTGGGGCACGATCGAGATGGTGCTCGCTCCGCTGCCCGTGGGCTTCCTGTTCATTCTCGCCATCGGATCGCTCGGCGTCTACGGCATCGTGCTGGCCGGCTGGTCGTCGAACAACAAGTACGCGCTGCTTGGCGGGCTGCGCTCGAGCGCGCAGATGATCTCGTACGAGATTGCGATGGGAATGAGTACGATTCCCGTGTTGTTGCTTGCAGGCAACGTGTCGCTCAGCAAGATCGTGAACCAGCAGGCGTTCGAGACGTGGAACGTCCTCAACCTCACGATCGCCTTCTTCATCTTCCTCGTGGCGGCGTTCGCCGAGACCAACCGGCTGCCGTTCGACCTGCCCGAGGCCGAGTCCGAGCTGATCGCCGGCTATCACTCCGAGTACAGCGCGATGAAGTTCTCGCTCTTCTTCATCGCCGAGTACGCGAACATGGTCACGGCGAGCGCGCTGATGGCGACGCTGTTCTTCGGCGGGTGGGACATCCCATTCACCCTGTGGGACAACCTCGCGCCCCACACCGGGCTCAAGACGCTGCTCACGCTCGGCTGCTTCGCCACCAAGGTCCTGTTCTTCGTCTTCGTGTACATGTGGATCCGCTGGACGGTGCCGCGCTTCCGGTACGATCAGCTGATGTCGCTCGGATGGAAGTTCATGCTGCCGCTCGCGCTGGGCTACATCGTGGCGATCGCGTCGACCGTCGTGGCGCTCGACGCGATGGGCTTCGCGCGCGGGTCGGTGCCGTTCCACACGGGCCTGATCCTGCTGAATATCGCGTCGGTCGTCATTCTCTTCGTGCTCCTCGATCGCGGGCGGTTGATCAGCCCCGCGTACTCGCGCCTCAACGCGCGCGACGTCGCCAAGCTGCGGGCCGTGGCCACGCCGCCCCGCACACCACCACTGCTTCCAGAGTCCGGAGACTGATGTCCATCGGCGTCAAGGTCGTCGAACGACCGCTCGGCGAGACGAGCTACATCCGCGCCACGCTCACGGGCATGGCGCACACGCTCAAGCACCTGCTCAATCCCGAGCAGGTGACGACGCAATATCCGGAGCAGAAGGAGTCGATCTCCAAGCGGTGGCGCGGCACGCACCGCATGCTCACCACCGAGGACGGCAAGGCGAAGTGCGTCGGCTGCGGGCTCTGCCCCACGGTGTGCCCGGCCAACTGCATCAAGCTCGTGCCCGGCGAGGACGAGCAGGGGAACCGGTACCCGCTCGTGTTCGAGATCGACGAGTTCCGCTGCATCTTCTGCGGATACTGCCAGGAGGTCTGCCCGGAGGAGGCGATCCACCTCGGCCGCCACTACGAGAACTCCGAGTACAGCCGAGAGGGGCATGTGTACGATCTGGAGCGGCTGATGGCGCAGACACACCCCGTGTGCGAGATGTGGGACCCCATGGACCCCAAGGGGGAGTGATGTCCCACAACGAGCTCCCGCTCCTCTACGTCTTCCACTTCTATCTCTTCGGGATCTTCGCCGTCGCGTCCGCGCTGGCGTTCGTCACCCGCAAGAGCCCGGTGGCGGCTGCGCTGTGGCTCGTGAGCACCATGTTCAGCCTGGCGGCGATGTACGTCCTCCTCGACGCGCACTTCATCGGCGTGATCCAGGTACTCGTCTATGCCGGCGCGATCATGGTGGTGTTCCTGTTCGTCATCATGCTGCTCAACCTGGGTGACGGCACGGCGACCAACGACGCGCGCGGCATGGGCTGGAAGCTCGCGGCGGGGCTCGTCGGGCTGGCGTTGCTCGCGCAGGTGTTCGCCCTGACGAAGGTGCAGGTGCCCGAGGCGCTCGCGCTGCCGGAGAACGCCGTCGCCGATCAGGTGGCGGCGACCGGGGCCATCGCTCCGGTGGCGGGTCCGCTGTTCCATGAGTATCTCCTGGCGTTCGAGGTGACGAGCGTGCTGCTGCTCGCCGCCGTCGTCGGCGCCGTGGTGCTGGGCAAGCGTAAGGAGCGTGCGGATGCTCGCTGAGTCGCTCTTCTTCAGCGCGGTGCTGTTCATGATCGGCGTCGTCGGCGTGCTGACGCGGCGGAACGCGATCATCGTCTTCATGTGCGTCGAGCTGATGCTCAACGCGGTGAACCTCACCTTCGTCGCCTTCGCGCAGGTGTACGGCGTGGCGGGGCAGGTGTTCGTCTTCTTCGTCATGACGGTGGCCGCGGCGGAAGCGGCCGTCGGACTGGCCATCATCATCGCGCTGTTCCGGCACCGGCAGACGGTCGATCTGTCGAACATCAATATCCTCAAAGGCTGATGCTTCTCCAGCATGCCGCAGAAGCGGGAGCCCATCCGCTGAGCGGAACGGTTGCGAGCCTGGTCTGGCTCCTTCCGCTCCTGCCGCTCCTCGGGTTCGTCCTCAACGGACTGCTCTCGCTCACGAGCGCGTTCCGCTTCGGGCCGACCGATCCGAGCGCGAGCCACGGCGACGGAGAGCTCGGCTCGGCGCACGCCTCACATGTACCACACGACGCCCACGATGCGACCGGCGGTGGCGCCCATGGCGACGACTATCATCCGGTGGCGCGGCACCGCTACGCGGGACTGGTGAGCCTGATCGGACCGGGCGTGCTCGTCGCCGCGTTCGGGCTCGCGGTGGCAATCTTCCTGGCCATGCGGGGCGCTGGGGAACTGCACGCGCCATTCATCCAGCGGTATTTCAGCTGGATGCCGGTGGGCGATCTGCAGATCGACGCGGCGTTCCAGCTCGACCAGCTGTCCATGGTGATGGTGCTCATCATCACCGGCGTCGGCGCGCTGATCCACCTGTTCAGCGTCGGCTACATGCGGGACGACCCGGGGTATCCGCGCTACTTCGCGTACCTCAACCTGTTCGTCTTCTTCATGCTCGTGCTGGTGCTCGGCGCGAACTACCCCGTGCTGTTCGTCGGCTGGGAAGGCGTCGGGCTCTGCTCCTATCTGTTGATCGGCTTCTGGTTCAGCGAGAAGGCCAACGCCGACGCGGGGAAGAAGGCGTTCATCGTCAACCGGATCGGCGATTTCGGCTTCCTGATCGCGATGTTCATGCTGTTCGCCAACATGGGCCGGCTCGACTTCGTCGGCATCTCCGCGATGGCGCCGGCGACACTCGTGTTCGGCGGCGCACTCGTTACCGGAATCTGCCTCTTCCTCTTTCTCGGCTGCGCCGGCAAGAGCGCGCAGATCCCGCTGTACGTCTGGCTTCCCGACGCGATGGCCGGCCCGACGCCGGTGTCCGCGCTGATCCACGCCGCCACGATGGTCACGGCCGGCGTGTACCTGATCGCGCGGAGCAGCGTGCTGTTCTCGCTCGCGCCGGCAGCGGGTCTCACCGTGGTCGTGATCGGTGCGCTCACCGCGGTGTTCGCCGCGTCGATCGGGCTCAAGCAGTGGGACATCAAGAAGGTGCTGGCCTATTCGACCGTCTCCCAGCTCGGTTACATGTTCATCGGGGTCGGGTCGGGCGCCTACGTCGCGGGCATCTTCCACCTCATGACGCACGCCTTCTTCAAGGCGCTGCTCTTTCTCGGCTCCGGCTCGGTGATCTACGCGCTTCACGCGGCGTATCATCACACGGGCAGCCACGAGGATGCGCAGGACATGCGGAACATGGGCGGGCTGCGGAAGTACATGCCGATCACGTGGGTGCTGATGTGGGCGGCCACGCTGGCCATCTCGGGGGTTCCGCCGTTCGCTGGCTTCTTCTCCAAGGACGAGATCCTCGGCGCGGTGTTCATCCGGTCGCACGGATCCACGCTCGCCGATGCGCACTGGCTGGGCATCCCTGGCAGCACGATCCTACTGGTGTGCTACGTGCTGGGCCTCGCGGCGGCGTTGATGACGGCCGTCTACATGACGCGCATGATGCTCTACACCTTCCACGGCCCGAACCGGACCGGCGAGAAGGAGCGTGGCCATCTGCACGAGGCGCCGTGGATCATGACCGGCCCACTCGTCGTGCTCGGCGTACTGAGTGTCGTGGGTGGCTGGTTCAATCTGCCGACGTTTTTCCAAGTGGGTCCCACCGGTGCCCTCGAGCGGTGGCTCGAGCCCGTGGTCGGTGAGGGTGCGCTTCGCGTCACCAAAGGCGCACTGCCGGAGATCCACGGGAGTACCGAGGTGTGGCTGATCGGCGCGGCGGTAATCATCGCGCTCGCCGGCATCGCCATCGCCTTCCTGCGGCTCAAGCCGGAGCGCCTCGTGCCCAAGGCCCAGGCTCCGCTGGAGCACGGATTCGAGCGCGTGCTGGCCAACAAGTACTTCGTGGACGAGGCGTACGACGCCGCCATCGTGCACCCGGTCGTCGGTGTGTCTCGCGGCCTGCTCTGGCGCGGTGTCGACAACGGGCTGATCGACCGGCTCACGCGCCTCCTCGTACAGAGCAAGGACGACGACACGGCGGTCGGCACGAGCGTGCCGATGGGCGGGTGGCTCACGCGCGCGGTCGGCTATCTCGGCTCACAGATGCAATCCGGCCGAGTCGGCACCTATGCGTGGGTGCTCGTCGTCGGCGTGTTGTTCGTGCTCGGCGCCTTCACCTTCCGCTAACGCAATGCGAGCGCTTCTGCTTCAGGTCGGATACGGCCGCTGGATTCTGCCGGTGTTGCTGCTGCTCCCGTTGCTCGGGGCAGCGGCGATCCTGCTCGGCGGGAGGCGCGTCGCCGAAGGTGAGGACGAGGTCGCGTCCGGGGCGGCGAGCACGCCCCGACGGCTGGCCACACTCTTCTTCGCGCTCGAGTTCGTGCTCTCGCTCGGGCTCTGGTGGGCGTTCGATCCCGCATTCGCGGAGTGGCAGCAGGTGTTCGACGCGAGGTGGATTCCCACCTGGGGCGTTCGGTTCACCCTCGGCCTCGACGGCATCGCGCTGATGATGGTGCTGCTCACGACCTTCATCATGCTGCTTGCGTCGATCGGGAGCTGGACGTCGATCCGGCGGAAGACGCGCGCGTATTACGCGCTGTTGCTCGTGCTCACCACCGGCATGCTCGGTGTGTTCATGTCGCTCGACCTCTTCCTCTTCTACTTCATGTGGGAGGCGATGCTGATCCCGATGTACTTCATCGTCGGGATCTGGGGCGGCGAGCGGCGGATCTACGCCAGCCTGAAGTTCTTCATCTACACGATGATCGGGTCGCTGCTGATGCTCGTCGGCATCGTCTACCTCGGGCTCGCCGCGGAGCACGCCGTGCAGCTGCACGGGCGGATGCAGGTGGTACCCGACTTCTCGTACGACGCGATCATGAGCACGGCGCGCATCTCGACGACGGCGGCCTACTGGCTGTTCGGGGCCTTCTTCCTCGCGTTCGCGGTCAAGGTCCCGATGTTCCCGTTCCACACCTGGCTGCCGGACGCGCACGTCGAGGCACCAACCGCCGGCTCGGTCGTCCTCGCGTCGATCATGCTCAAGCTGGGCACCTTCGGATTCCTTCGCCTCGCGGTGCCGCTCTTTCCCACGGCGGCGATGAACCCGACGGTCCGCAACATCGTCCTCAGTCTCGCGGTGATCGGGATCGTGTACGGCGCGCTGGTCTCGCTCGTGCAACCCGACTTCAAGAAGCTCGTCGCGTACAGTTCCGTGAGTCATCTCGGCTTCGTCATGCTCGGCATCTTCGCGCTCACCGTGCAGAGCGTGCAGGGCGCGCTGATGGTCATGATCAATCACGGACTCTCCACCGGCGCCTTGTTCTTCCTGATCGGCATGATCTACGAGCGGCGGCACACCCGCATGATCGAGGCGTACGGCGGCCTCGCGCGCGTGGTGCCGCTGTTCGCGGCGATCCTGACCTTCGTCTCGCTCAGCTCCATCGGGGTGCCGGGGACGAACGGCTTCATCGGCGAGTTCCTCGTGCTCATCGGAGCGTTCAAGACGTCGCCCATCCTGACCCTCGTCGCCACGACGAGCGTGATCATCGCCGCGGCCTACCTGCTCTGGGCCATCCAGCGCATCCTGTTCAACCCGCTGGACAAGCCTGAGAACGAGCACGTGCCCGATCTCAACCGCCGTGAGCTGGCGCTCCTGGCGCCGCTGCTCGCCGGCATCATCTGGATGGGCGTGTATCCCGCTCCGGTGCTGCGCCGCATGCAGACGGCGGCGGAGCAGTTCGTGCGCACGGTGGAGACCCGCTCCGCGAAGACCACCGCCTCCGTCGGCGAGGGCCGCGAATGACGCCGACGTTCAATCTGGCCAACCCGGCGCAGCTCACCGCCGCGCTCATTCCCGATCTCATCCTGATCGGCGGCGCGATGTTCCTTCTCCTGTTCGCGGTCTGGCGCCGCGAATCGCGCGAGCATCAGCGTACGGTCGGCGTGCTCTCGATCGGGCTGGCGTTGATCACGCTGACCGCCGTGATCATCACCATGTACCAGCGGAACACCGCCACCGACGGCCCCATCGCGGTGGACAACTTCCGCTGGATGATGGACGTGATCATCCTGCTCGGCACCATCGGCGCGCTCGCGCTGGGCATCGACGACAACGATCGCGTCGGCACGACCACGGCGGAGACGCACGTGCTCATCCTGCTGGCGACGTCGGGGATGATGCTCCTGGCCGCGGCCCGCGATCTGATGATCGTCTTCCTCGGCATCGAGCTGATGTCGGTGGCGTCGTACGCGCTCGCCGGGCTCAATCGCCGCAGCGAACGCTCTGCCGAGGGCGCGCTCAAGTACTTCCTGCTCGGCGCGTTCTCCACGGCGTTCCTGCTGTACGGCATCGCGCTAGTCTACGGCGCCACGGGCGCGACGGGCCTCGCCGTGATCCATAGTCGCATCGCCGAGCACGGTCTGGCATCGAGCCCAATCCTGCTGATCGGCATCGCCATGCTGCTCGTCGGATTCGGGTTCAAGGTGTCGACGGTGCCGTTCCACATGTGGGCGCCGGACGTCTACGACGGCTCGCCCAACCCGATCACCGCGTACATGGCCGCCACCGTCAAGACGGCCGCCTTCGCCGCCTTCCTGCGTGTCTGGCTGGAAGCATTCCCGCAGGAGTTCGGCAGCTGGCACCGCGCGGTCGCGGGCCTGGCCGTGGCGACGATGGTGATCGGCAACGCGATCGGGCTGCAGCAGCGAAACCTGAAACGCCTGCTCGCCTACTCGTCCATTGCGCACGCCGGCTTCATCCTCGTCGCCATCGCCGCCGGGACGACGCAGGGTGCGTCGGCAATGCTCTTTTATCTGCTCGCGTACACGCTCGCCACCTTCGGGGCGTTCGCCGTGATCATCGTGCTGTCCAGGGGCGATGCGCCGGTCACCACGGACGATCTCAGCGGACTGTGGACGGTGCGACCGTGGCTCGCCGTCGCGATGACCGTGTTCATGCTCGCGCTGATGGGCTTCCCGGTGTTCGGCGGCGCGGGGTTCCTCGCCAAGTGGTTCGTGCTCAAGGCCGCGCTGCAGGCACCCGCGCCACAGACGATGCTCGCCGTGGTGCTGGTGCTCACCACGGTCATCTCGGCGGGCTACTACCTCTACGTCGTGATGGTGATGTTCATGCGCCCGCGACGCGGCGATGCCGCAGCGATCCCCGAGACGCCGGCGTGGACGCGCTTCGTGATGGTCGCGTGCGCGGGGGCCATCCTGATCATCGGGCTGGCGCCCGACGTGGCCGTGCAGTTCGCCAACGTCGGCGCTCCGAAGATCGAACCGATCGCGGCCGCCGCAGTGAGCACCGAACTCTATCCTTCGCGTCCGGCGCCGCTCGTCCGGTGACGCACTCGGGCGGCGCGTCGGCCCCGGATTGTCTTTCGCTCGCGCGTGCATCGTGACGATCGCGCCGGGCATCTTTCGCCAGAACGACATCCGTGGCGTGGTCGATCACGACCTCACCACGGACGCCGCGCATGGAATCGGACGCGCGTACGCCGCGCTGATGCGGCGGCGGGGTGCGTCCGGTGCGGTCGCCGTCGGACGCGACAACCGCCCCAGCGGCGACAAGCTGCGCGACGCGCTGGTGGAGGGGCTCACGACGTCGGGGGTGGAGGTCGTCGACATCGGTGTCGTCCCCACGCCGCTCCTCTACTGGAGCTTGTTCAACCTCGACGTGGCCGGTGGCATCATGATCACCGGCTCGCACAATCCGGCGGAGTACAACGGATTCAAGCTGTGCCTGGGGACGGAGTCGCTGCATGGGCACGACATCCAGGACCTGTTCGCGCTCGTGCATTCGGAGGCCGTCGCCGGGGCCGCGGGAACCGTGCGCTCCGAGGACGTCATCGATCGGTACGTGCAGGACGTGGCCGAGCGCACGGGTCGGATCTCGCGCCCGCTCAAGCTGGTGTACGACTGCGGCAATGGCGCGGCCGCTCTCGTCGCGCCGCAGTTGCTTCGCGCCCTGGGTCTCGATGCGGTCGGGCTGTTCACCGAGAGCGACGGAACGTTTCCGAACCATCACCCCGACCCGACAGTCCCTGAAAATCTCGAGGATCTCGTCGCTGCGGTCCGGCGCGAGGGCGCAGAGCTGGGCATCGCCTTCGACGGCGACGCGGACCGGATCGGGATGGTGGACGGCACGGGTCGGATCATCTGGGGCGACCATCTGCTCATCCTCTACGCGCGCGACGTGTTCGCGCGTACGGGCGCGGGCCAGCCCGTCATCTTCGACGTCAAGTGCAGCCAGGCGCTGCCCGACGCGATCACCAAGGCCGGTGGCACGCCCGTGATGTGGAAGACGGGGCACTCGCTCATCAAGGGCAAGATGAAGGAGCTGAACGCGCCGTTGGCCGGTGAGATGTCGGGACACATGTTCTTCGCCGACGGCTACTACGGCTACGACGACGCCCTGTACGGCGCGTCGCGGCTGCTGCGCATCGTCGCCGACTCTGGACGCACCGTGCACGACCTGCTCGCCGACGTGCCCGAGTTCGTGAGCACACCGGAGATCCGCGTGGACTGCGCGGACGAGCTCAAGTTCGCCCTCGTCGACCGCGCGGTCGCGCACTTCCGCAGCCGCTACGACGTCATCGACGTCGACGGGGTGCGCGTGCTCTTCGGCGACGGCTGGGGCCTGATCCGCGCCTCCAACACGCAGCCCATCCTGGTGACCCGATTCGAAGCGCGATCCGACGAGCGGCTCGCGGCGATTCGCGGCGAGATGGAGGACTGGCTTCGCCAGCAGGGCGTGGCCGTCTGACGTGACCACCAAGCGGCGAGTCGTCATCGGCACGCTCGCCGCCCTGGCGTTGTTCCTCGCGCTCGGGCGCTGGGGCAGCGAGCGCTACACCGATTATCTCTGGTTCTCCTCGCTCGGCGCGGCCGAGGTGTGGCGCGTGGAGTGGCTCGTGTCGACGACGCTCTGGGCCGGCTCGTTCGTGGCCGCATCCGCGTTCGCGTTCGCGAACCTCTACGCCGTGCGGCACTCCGTCGTCTCACTCGTGCTGCCGCGGCGACTCGCCAACATCGAGATCGGTGAGGAGGTCCCGAACCGGTACCTGCTCCTCGCGACGATCGGCCTCTCCATGGTCCTCGGCGCCGCGCTCACGCTGCCGAGCGACAGCTGGGCGACGGCACTGCTCGCGCGCACGGGCCGGCCATTCGGCGAGTTCGATCCGTACTTCGGCGCGGACCTCGGATTCTTCGTCTATTGGCTGCCCTTCGAGACGACGCTGTTCTACTGGGCGATGATCATGCTCGTCGTCGTGATCCTGCTCGTCATCGCGCTGTACGCGTTGACGCCGAGCCTGAGATGGACGCGCGGCACACTCTACGTCTCCACGTACGTGAGGCGACACTTCACGATGCTCGGCGGCATCTTGCTGCTCGCACTGGCATGGAGCTACCGGCTCGGGATGTACCGGCTCCTCGCCGACGGCGGCGGGTCGGGCGGCGCGTTCACGGCGGTGGATCATCGCGTGACCGTGCCGGCGACGCTCGTGCTCGCGCTCGTGACGCTCTGCGCGGCGCTGGTCGTGCTGTGGGCGGGATGGAGCGGCCAGATGCGCCTGGCGTTCTTCGCCGTGAGCGCGGTGCTCCTGCTCTCGCTCGTGGCCAGGACCGTGGCGCCGCTCGTGGCACGACGCTCCGTCGATCCGGTGGCCGCCGCCACGCAGGAGCGACCGTACATCGCCACGCGGCTCACCTACACACGACGCGCCTACGGAGTGGACCGCATGCGCGCCGAGTCGCTCGGCACGGGCTTCGCGACGGCGGCGGAGCTGAGCGGCCGAGTCGGCATGTGGGACGCAGGGACATTGAGCCGCGCCACGGAGCGCACGCGTCACGTTCAGGTCGTCGGCACGGGCGCGGCGTGGATCGCCACGCCCACTGGGCTCGCGGCGCTTCTCGTCGAGCGCGGCGACGAAGGAGTGAGCGACGGTCGAGAGTTCTGGGACGTCGGCCGATTCGATGCCGTGGCCGCGGACGAGCGCGGACAGCCCATGCGCGCCCCCGCCAGCAGTCACTTCGGCGATGAGACCGTGCTCGACGAGCCGGCCGTCTACGACTCGGCGCCGGGCTACACCATCGTCGCCGACTCCCTGCAGCGGCTCGCCGGCGTCGAGATGGTGAGCACGACGTCGCGGCTCGCACACGCATGGAGCCTGCAGAACTTCCGCCTGCTGTTCGGCGATCTGCCGCGCGACCGGGCGACGATCCTCCGGCATCGCAGCGTCAGAGACCGGGTGCACATGCTCGCGCCGTTCTTCGTGCAGGGCACCGAGATCCTTCCCGTGATCGCGGACGATTCGCTGTACTGGGCGCTCGAGCTCTACGCCGCCTCCGACGACTATCCGCTCGCCGCTCGGATCCAGGTGCTCGATGCGCGCCGCGGCTACTTCCATCACGCCGCCACCGCCATCATCCACGCCGCGAGCGGCCGAGTGCGGCTGCTGCCGGCGGCCAACGCGGAGCCGGTGACGGCGAGCTGGGTTGTGAACTTCCCGGCGCTCTTCGCTCCATCCACCTCACTCTCGCCGGCTCTCCAGGCCGCTCTGCCACCGGTGCTCGACGGGGCACGCACCCAGGCGCTCGCCTTCTCCGCCGCCGGCTTTCGCGGCGACAGTCTGGAGGTCCGCCACTTCGCCTCGCCGGACGCGGCCGACTCCGCCGCATCGCGCGAGCCGACGCACGCGGTGCTTCCGGCACTCGGCGTCGCCGCGCTGTGGACGCTGCTCGATCCACAAGAACGCGTCCGTGGCGTGATCGCCGCCGTGGGCGGTGGCAATCGCGAGACGCGTTGGGTGCCGCTCGTGTCCGACGGATATCGCTGGGGTACCGTCATCGATCGGCTTCGCACCGTGGACAGTGTGTCGCACGAAGCGACGATCGTGCGGACACCGGTCCGGGTCGTCCCCCTCGGCGGCAAACCCCTGTATCTGCAGGCGGGCTTTCGCTGGCGTGCCGGTGCGAGCCCCTTGCTCGCGCGAGTCACCGCCGCGCTGGGAGACAGTGCGCGAAGCGGGCCCACGCTCCCCGCCGCGCTCGGTCTTGCCCCGGCCACGACCGGCCCGTCGACGACGCAGCCCGCCGACGCGCGAGCGCGCGCGGGGGCAGTGTACGCGGAGATGCGCGATGCACTGCGACGCGGCGACTGGAGCGCGTTCGGCCGCGCGTTCGACGCCCTCGGCGCCCTGCTGCGAGTGCCCGCGCGGTGAGCTTGCCTCGCGAAAGGGCCCGGTCTAGCTTGCCATTCCTGGTCCGATGACACCGAGCGACGCACCGACCGCCGTGATCGCGCTGGGCGGAAACGCGCTGGCACCCGCGGGCGAGACGAGCACCATCTACGATCAGTTCCGGCACACGCGCGAGAGCCTCGGTCCAATCGTGGAGCTCGCGCGCGATGGATGGAACGTGTGCGTCGTACACGGGAACGGCCCGCAGGTCGGCGACGAGCTTGTACGGAACGAGGTCGCTCGTGCCGAGGCGAGTCCGCTGCCGCTGGGCGTGCTCGTCGCGGCCACGGCGGGCTGGATCGGCTACATGATCCAGCAGTCCATCGAGAACGCGCTCCGGCGGGCGGGCTCGCGGCGCGACGTTGCGACGATCATCACGCAGGTGCAGGTGCGCGCCGACGATCCGGCGCTGCTCGATCCGTCCAAGTTCATCGGGCAGGCGCTATCTGCCGAGCGCGCTGCGGAGCTGCGGCGCGAAGGGCACGTCGTCAAGTCGGACGGCGGGGGCCGACTGCGGCGAGTGGTCGGGAGTCCGGTCCCACAGGCGATCCACGAGTTGGAGACGATCAAGGCACTCGTCGAGCGCGGTACGGTGGTGATTGCGTGCGGCGGAGGCGGCGCCCCCGTCTATTTGAACGTGCTCAAGGAATGGGAGGGTCTCGACGCGGTGATCGACAAGGATCTCGCGGCGGCGGTGCTCGCACGCGATCTCGGTGCGAAGCTGCTGCTGATCCTCACCGACGTTGACGCGGTGTACGCGGATTGGGGTACGCCGCAGCAGCGAGCGCTGCGTCGCCTCACGGTGACGCAGGCGGAGGAGATGGACCAGGCGGGGGCGTTCGGCGAAGGCAGCATGGCGCCGAAGGTCCGCGCCGCAATCGACTTTGCGCGCCGCACGGGTGGGCGCGCGATCATCACAGTCCTCACGCGCGGCCAGGACGCAGTGCGCGGCGAGGCAGGGACGACCATCACAGCGGAGACGGCGTGAACATCCACGAATATCAGGCCAAGGACATCCTGCGCGCCGAAGGCGTGCCGATTCCACCGGGCGAGGTCGCGACGACTCCCGAGCAGGTCGAGGCGATCGCGCAGAAGATCGGCGGCATGGTCGTCGTGAAGGCGCAGGTGCATACCGGCGGCCGCGGCAAGGCGGGCGGTGTCAAGCTCGCGAAGACGCCCGCGGAGGCGAAGGAGATCGCCAGCAAAATTCTCGGCATGAAGATCAACGGGCTCACCGTATACACGGTGCTCGTGACGTCGGCTGCTGACATCGCGACCGAAGCATACGTCGGCATCATTCTCGATCGCGCGACGAAGAAGCCGGTGTTCATGGTCAGCCCTGCCGGCGGCATCGACATCGAAGAGGTCGCGGCGAAGACGCCCGAGAAGATCCTGAAGCTGCCGATCGACACGCGCTACGGCCTGCAGCCGTACCAGGCGTCGGAGCTCGGCTTCTTTCTCTTCGATGACGTGAAGAAGGTGCGCGCCGCCTCGAAGATCATGATGTCGCTGTATCAGGCCTTCATGAAGTGCGACGCATCGCTCGCGGAGATCAACCCGCTCGTCGTCACCCCCGATGGCGAGGTGCTCGCGC
>JBDSDB010000168.1:0-5362 GCA_039920785.1 Gemmatimonadaceae bacterium | reverse complement strand
TCACCGCACCGCCGCGGCCGCCGCGCGCCCCGCGATCCGACCGCTGAACAGGCAGCCGCCAAGGAACGTCCCCTCGAGCGAACGGTACCCGTGCATGCCGCCGCCGCCGAACCCCGCGACCTCACCGGCCGCGTAGAGCCCCGGCATGGGCTGCCCGTTCGCGCCGAGCACGCGAGCGTCGAGATCAGTTTCCAGTCCGCCGAGCGACTTGCGCGTCAGGACGTTCAGCCGCACGGCGATCAGCGGGCCGTCCGCCGGGTCGAGGATCGGCGCCGGCTTCGCGACACGGGCCACGCGCTCGCTCAGCAGCGCTCGCGCGTTGCGCGCGATCGCGAGCTGCGGATCCTTGCCCGCGACGTTGCGCGTCTGCGCGTCGCGATCGTGCACCTGTCGCTCGACGGTCTGGAAGTCCACGCGGTCGTCGCCGATGAGCGCGTTCATTCCGTCGACGAGCGCGCGCAGCGTATCGCGCACGACGAAGTCCGCGCCCTGGTCCATGAATGCCTGCACCGGTGCCTGCACCGCCTTCCCGACGCGTCTGAGCGTGAGGCGGACGCTCTTGCCCGTGAGATCGGGATTCTGCTCGCTCCCCGAGAGCGCGAACTCCTTCTTGATGATCGCGCGGTTCAACAGGAACCAGGTGTGCGGATACCCGTGCGACGTGATGTGCTGCAGCGCGCCGAGCGTGTCGGCGCCCGGAATGTGGGGATACGGCAGGCGCTGGCCGGTGGGATCGAGCCAGAGACTGCTCGGTCCGGGCAGGATGCGAATGCCGTGGCGCGGCCAGATGGAATTCCAGTTGTGCACGCCCTCGGTGTAGTGCCACATGCGGTCCGCGTTGATGACGCGCGCACCGGATTCGCGAACCGACTCCTGCAGCAATCCGTCCACGTGCTCCGGTACTCCCGAGAGCATGAACTCGGGCGCAGTGCCGAGCCTGTCGACGGGCCAGTGGCGGCGCACGAGCTCGTGGTTGCCGCCGATGCCGCCCGACGTCACGACCACCGCCGCCGCGGAGAGCGTGAACTCGCCCGAGATCCGGCGTGAGCTGCTCGCTCCGCGTGCGACGTCCGTGGGTTCGAGCACGTCGCCGTGCACTCCATGGACGACGCCGTTCGTGACGATCAGCTCGCGCACCCGGTGGCGGAACAGGAACCGCACGCGGCCCGATCGCTGGTGCGCGCGCACGCGCCGCTCGAACGGCGCGAGCACGCCGGGCCCGGTGCCCCAGGTGACATGGAAGCGCGGCACGCTGTTCCCCGATGCGCTCGCGCCCGCGGCGCCGCGCTCCGCCCAACCCACCGCGGGAAACCAGCGCATCCCCTGCGCGTGCAGCCAGCTCCGCTTCTCACCGACGGCGAAATCGACGTACGCCTCCGCCCATCGGCGCGGCCAATGGTCGACGGGGCGGTCGAAGCCCGCGGTGACCATCCAGTCGCGCAGCGCGAGCTCGCGGGAGTCGCGGATGCCGAGCCGGCGCTGCTCCGGCGAGTCGACGAAGAACAGACCGCCGAGAGACCAGAAGGCCTGGCCGCCGAGGCTCTGCTCTCCTTCCTGATCGAGCAGCACCACGGTCCGACCCGCATCGGCCGCCTCCGCTGCGGCCACGAGACCCGCGAGCCCGGCGCCGACCACGATCAGGTCCGCCTCGTCGTGCACCGGCATGGGCGTCTCCAAGGGCAGAGGAACCGCGCGGCGCGCGGCGCCGCGCGAGAGGTCAGCGTTCCAGCTTGAACCCCGGATCCAGCTTCGGCCGCTCGGGCGCGTTCGCCGCGAGCCACCCGGTCACGTACATCCACTGCGTCATGCGCGTGAGCTTCGCGTAGTCGATGCGGTCCGGGCGGTCGCGCGGCGTGTGATAGTCGTCGTGCAGATTCGTCGAGTACATCAGCGCCGGCACGTTCAGGCGCGCGTACGGCAGGTGATCGCTGCGGAAGAACCACCCTTCGGGATGTGTCGGCCGGTCCCACAGGGTGTCGAGCACGAAGCGCCCCGTCAGCGCGTTGGCGCGCAGTGCCATCGCGACGAGATCGCTCGAGCTGCGATGCGGAGGCTGCGAGCCGAGGAGCGTCGCCGAGTCCGGGTGGTTGCGCCCGATCATGTCGCCGTTGAGCACGGCGACGATCTGCGCGAGCGGCACGACCGGGTGCGCCGCGTGATAGCGGGAGCCGAGCAGGCCGCGCTCCTCGGCGCCGTGGTTGATGAAGAGCACCGAGCGCTTCGCCGGCTGGCGAGCAAACGCGCGCGCGGCGGCGAGACCGGCGGCGCTCACCGTCGCGTTGTCGTCGGCGCCGGCGTGCACGGAGTCGCCCTCGAGCGTGACGCGCACCCCGTTGGCGTCCTGGTGCGAGCTGAACACCACGTACTCGTCGCGCAGGCTGGGATCCGTGCCGCGGACCGCGCCGATGACGTTGACCGAAGGCGACGTGAACCGTTCGAGCCGGATCGAGAGCTCCGCCCGCGACGGCCGAGCGAGGGCCTCGCGCATCGTCGCGCGCACGATGAACACGGGCGTGGTGCCGCTCCCCAGCGCTGGCGGCGGTGCTACGCGCTCCGTGCCGCTCGCCGCGCGCGGCACGGCGCGATCCACATCGTAGGCACCGCGCACGCGCATCGCGGAGAGCGCGTCGAACGCGCTGTCGACCGGCTCGTTCGCGACGAGCAGGATGGCCGCCGCCCCGCGGCTGGCGAAGCGGGCAGCGGTGCCGATCACGGCGGCGTCGGCGTAGCGGACGGGAAAGGGATAGCTGTTCGCGCGGATCGTCGCGGGCGCGGGCGCGAGCAGCGGAGTCGCGACTATCCGTCCGCGCACGTCGGCCGTGGTGTCCACGGCGTTCGGCACCCACAGCACCGCACCAGTCGCCTCCGCCGGCACGACGGCGTACGGGATCACGTCGCGGAACAGGGTCATCGTCTGCCCCGCGACGATCGCGCGGCTCGCGGTGGTCGAGACGCGGGTGCGGACGATGTCGAACCACTGGAACCAGGTCCCGCCCTCGCCCATCGGTCGCAGTCCGATGCGGCGGTACTGCTCCGCCACCCAGATCGACGCGCGCATCTCGTCGAGCGTGCCACCCTCGCGGCCGCGCATCGCGGGCGACGCCATCTCTCCGACGTCGCGCCGAAGGTCGGCCTCGCGGATCGCGCCGTACGCCGCAGGCAGCTCGGCGCTGCGCGGCGTGGGGCGCGGGCCGGATTGCGCGGCGAGATTCGCAGCGCACGGAGTGGCGGCGAGAGTGACGATGACGCCCGCGACGAGACGGCGCGAGGCGAGTCGAACGTGCATGGCGGGCACTGTGAACCGGTTCAAGGTGACTGAGCGCCAATCTAGGAGCAGATCATCGATCGGGCATCGCCGATCTCAGCGGCCGCCCTGCCGTGGGGACGCCACCCCGACCCGTACTGACCTGGATTCAATCCGCCGCGCGCCGCGTGCTCAGGGAGGCGAGGTCCGCGGCCCGTAGCCCGCGACCGGAGTGCCGTCGGCAGCCAGCTTGCCCACCGTCCACAGGAGACCGCGGCTCACGAGATCGAGGTAGACCGGGTCGGACATGGTCCGGTTGGTGTGACCCATGGTCGTGACGAAGACCCGGGCCTTTCCAAGGGTGTTTGTCCAGGCCACGGGGTGGTGCTTCTCGCCTTCGATGCTCCACGCCTGCACCAACGGCGTGGCCATTGGCCACGTTCGGTCGATGTTGTACAGCTCGTCGCTGCCCGGGCCCCAATCCTTGGGGAGCGTCTTCACGATTGGGTTGTCTGCCGCGAGCCGCTCGAGGCGGAACTCGCGCTGGGTGTCGTGCCGCATGCTGACGGCGCCCATCAGCTCCTTCCACGCGAGCGTAGTCGAGCGACGATAGCTGTGCGTCGCGCCGTGCAGGATGACGGCGGCCACGCCCTTGTCGCGGTGAGCGTAGGCGATCCGCTCGATCCACTTCGGGTCCACCACCTGCGAGAACGACATGTTGTAGACCACGACGTCGAACGAGTCCGCCCAGGCCGTGGTCTCGTGGCGCGCGATGAGCTTCTTCGTCGACGTGTCCGCGGTGTGATCGATGGTCCAGATGATGTTCGTGCGCGCGGCGATGCCGGGCGGCACGATCTTCTCCTGCGCGACGAAATCGTGGAAACCGCCGCCCGTCACGTAAAGTGCGCGGATGGGCCGCGTCTGCTGTGCAGCGACTGGCGAGGCGGTGGCGCACAGGCAGACGAGCATCAGCAGGGCGCGCCCGCGCGGCGATCTGTCAGCACGGCGCGAGGAAGTCGAGTTGCGTGTCGGCATCATGGGAGATGGAGTGGGCGTCGAACGACTACTGGATCTGGATGTACAGCGGCACCGGCCAGAGCCGGAGGATCTCGCTGCGCGGAGTGGGCGGGTTGTCGTTCCGCAGTCGAGTGAACTGCTTCCACCCGACGAACTGCACCGGCTCGCGCTTGATGTCGCGCCAGTACGTGTCGCGCTTCACCCACGGCGCACCGAAGCCGTCCATGTGCATGACGATCTGCACGCGTGGATCGAGCACGATCTTCTTCGTGTTCGTCACTCCGCCCGGAGTGAAGCGGTGCACGATGAGGATCTTCGGCGGCAGCTTGTGCTTGTCGACGAGTGCCGCGAGAAAGCGCGACGCGTAGTTGACGTCGACGGCGTCGTACGTACCGACGCGCTGGCCCGGCACCCCGCCCTTCTTCATCGAGAACTCGGGGTCGATGCCGAGATGGACGTCGGGGCGCATGAGAAACTTCTCTATCCACGGCAGCTCGTTCTGCAGCGTGCTGCGTCCCACCTGCAGATCGAGAAAGAGGAGCGCGTTCCGGCTCCGCGCCCAGCCGTACACCTTCTCGATCATCGCGCTGTCGTGACGCGTGCGGTACAGACCGTTCGCGCCCGGCTGCCCGTTGGCGACGAGCACGATCAGATGCAGCGCGGGTTGCACCGGCGTTGCGGGATCGACGCGATTCCACGCGGCCACCTCCGCATCCAGCTTGCGCAGCATGTCGTCCGACGCAGTTGCGCCGAGGATGCCCATGCCCTTTGAGAGCGGATTGCCGTAGAACGCGATGATGCGCTTGGCGGGGAGGATGCTGCCCGGCAGGGGCTCGGGTCCCTTCACTGGCCAGAGCGAGTCGAGCGGGCTACCGGCGTCGCGCAAAGCGGGATGGCGCTCGCCGGACTTGGGGCCGAGCAGTCCGCGAACGGGCTTTGGCGGAATCGCGGCTGGCGTGGAGTCCGTGGGCGTGCTCGGCGCCTTCGCAAGAACTGGTAACGGGCGGAGCGGCGTCGTGTCCATCACCGTCGCGCGGCGCGCTGCCCGCAGCGAGTCGACGGTGTCCGCGCGGACGCTTGGTGGGGTGACGACTCGCGAAG
>JBDSDB010000167.1:0-2316 GCA_039920785.1 Gemmatimonadaceae bacterium | reverse complement strand
CCGCGCACCATCCTCTTCACCGGGCTCACGCGCGACGGCACCTTCCTCATCGAGAACGGCAAGATCACGAAGGCCGTGAAGAACTTTCGGTTCAACGAGTCGCCGCTGTTCATGCTCAACAACCTCGAGGCCATCGGCCCGTCCGTCCGCGTCGCCGGGACGGAGTCCGGTGGCGCGATCATCATGCCGACGATCAAGGTGCGGGACTTCAACTTCACCTCGCTGTCGGACGCGGTGTGAGGGCGGCCCGCCGCGTCATTTCGACCGGCGCGCCTTGCCGTCCGGTGCTCGATTTCGCCGCGCTGACTCGGCCACGAACAGCGCCGACTTGAGCTGCATCGGACTCATCGCCGCCTCGGTGAAGCGCGAGATGTCGCTGCGCAGCGCGCGCCAGGTTGCCTCGAGCTCCTCATCGTCGCCCGCGTACGACCGCACACGCCGCACCGTCACTTCGAGTACCTCGCGCGCGCGACGGAAGTCGCCGTGGCGGTTCGCCTCCGTCGCCTCGGCGCGCGCGCGCGCGGCATATAGCGCCGCGACGGCGCGGTCCACGATGCGGTCGCGCGACTGTGCGTCGTTCTCGACGTGGCTCGCATAGCGCCATTCGCACATTGCGATTTGGGATTCGGTCGTGTCGCGTCCCCTCACGCGAACGCCGACGCGCGCAACGTCACCCGGCTCCCCATTCCGGAATCGGATTCGGAGCACAACGTGAAGATTCTGAGCCGACGTGAGGTCCCCCAGCTCGACGCGCAGCTCGCCACCATCGCCATCGCGAGAAAACCGATTGCGGTTCAGTGGCTCCGCCTCCGCACCAACGGGTAGCTCTACGTGAAGGACCGCCTCGCGCACGACGACCTCGAGCGCCTCGCCCAACTCGCTCGTGAGCAGGTCGGCAATCTGGGCGGGCGTCTCGATGAAGTAGAAGTTCCCGCCGCCCTCGTGCGCGATGTCACGCAGGAGACGCTCGTCGAAATCGGCCCCGACTCCGAAGGTGGTCGTGGCGATGCCACGACGACGGAGCTCGCCAGCCTTGGCGACGAGCGCTCCATGCTCCGTGACGCCATGATTGGCCAGACCATCCGTCAGCAGGAGCACGCGATTCACGGAGTCGTGTGACATCTGCGCCGCGATCTCGGATGCGCCTCTCGTCCAGCCGCCGTGAAGATCGGTCGACCCGCGCGGGCCGATGGCCTGCAGCCTGGCGAACGCGAGGTCCTTCGCCTCCGCAGTTGCGAGCGTCGTCGGCACCAGCACGTCGACCTCCGTGTCGTACACGACGAGCGTGAAGCGGTCCTCCGGACGAAGCAGACGTAGCGCCTGCTCCACGGCTTCGCGGGCAAGCTCGAACTTGCGCTCACCGTCCATCGAGCCGGAGCGGTCGAGCACGAGTGCCACGTTCACGGGAAGTCGGCCAGCGCGCGGCGCCGCGGTGGGCGCCGCCAGCGAGATCATGAGATACCGCGTGCTTCCGCCTGCGGATCTGAGAAGGGTGCGGTCGGTACGGAGAGAGAGGTGCATGGCGACTTCCTGTGCGAAGGTCACGCGGGCGAGAGCCAGCGCGCCCGGTCACGAATCCGACCGGACTTCTACAGAATACGGGGAGGGTCTGACAGCCCTGCCCTAATCACCGCCCACTACCCGTCGCGCCGCTGAGCCATCCGCCCTCGAAACCCGCCTCGCGCAGGCCATCGACGACGTATGGACACGAGCGCATCAGCTGCCAGACGAACTCGGTGCGATGATTCTCGATCATGAGCATCACCGGTCCCTGGTCGATGGCGTAGTAGCCCTGTGAGACCCAGCCCGTCTCCCCGTCCTCTCGATCCTCGAACGTCTCGTTGTAGCTGCACCTGTAGCCGAGTTCCCCGGTGATCTCCGGATGCGACCGTTCGAGATGAGCGAGCGCCGGCTCCACGATCTCTGGCGCAAACGGCAGCGACGCCGCGACCGCCCACGGGGACAGCGTACCATCGTCCGGTCCGTAGGGAACGCCCCGCGCGCGATATGCCCAGAAGCGGCGCGCCACTCCATCGACCGTGCGTCGTGCCGGACCGGGGCCGTCGCTCGCGCTGATGCCCCACGCATTCGCACCGTATCCGGCAAAACGACGCGGGTTGCGGATGGCGTACTCGCGCTGGATGTAGGTGGCGCGACGGCTGTTCTCGAAGTAGTCGATACCCTTCGCCCGCATGTACTCGTCGCGGATGCCGCGGAAGTCGATCCAGACGTGGCTCAGCTGGTGAATGAACAGCGGCCCGGCGAAGAGATGCTCCCGCCCGTAGATGCGCTTCCATCGGTAGGTGCTCGTCCACG
>JBDSDB010000166.1:0-12043 GCA_039920785.1 Gemmatimonadaceae bacterium | reverse complement strand
CATCCGAAGCGAAGGTGCCGGCATACGCCGCATGCCGCGAATCCCAATCGGCGTGCGCCTGCTTGCCACGCTCGGTCACCTGACTGCGCCAGTGTGTCACGGCTTCCTGCGGGACGTAGAAGCTCTCGTTCGGCTTCGGCCAGCCAAGCGACAGCTTGCTCGCCACGATCTCCTCGGCGCCGAGGGGTTCGCCGTGCGCAGCGCTCGTGTCCTGCTTCTTGGGGCTGCCGTAGCCGATGTGCGTCCGCGTTACCACCATCGTCGGCCGCGTCGCATCTGCCTTCGCCTCGGCGACCACGGCATCGATCGCGGCGAGGTCGTTCACGTCGGCGAGGTGTAGCACCTGCCATCCGTACGCCTCGAAACGCTTCGCGGTATCGTCCGTGAAGGTGAGGTCGGTGCTGCCGTCGATGGTGATCTGGTTGTCGTCGTAGAAGCCGATCAACTTGCCGAGCTGGAAGTGTCCGGCGAACGAACACGCCTCGTGTGACACGCCTTCCATCAGGTCGCCGTCGCTGCAGATGAAGAACGTGTGGTGATCGACGATCGCATGCCCGTCACGATTGAACGTTGCCGCCATGTGCGCCTCCGCCACCGCCATGCCGACCGCGTTCCCGATGCCCTGGCCGAGCGGTCCCGTGGTCGTCTCCACACCTGGCGCGTGGCCGTATTCCGGATGGCCGGGCGTGCGGCTCTCCCACTGGCGGAACTGCTTGAGGTCTTCGAGCTCGAGATCGTAGCCGCTCAGATAGAGGCAGCTGTAGAGCAGCATCGACGCGTGGCCGCACGAGAGCACGAAGCGGTCGCGGTCCGGCCAGTGCGGATCGGCTGGATCGTGCTTCATGTGCCTGGTGAAGAGCGCGTAGCCCAGTGGGGCCAGCGCCATCGGCGTTCCCGGATGTCCGGAGTTCGCCTTCTGGACCGCGTCCATGGAGAGCGTGCGGACGGTGTCGATGCAGAGCTTGTCGAGTGCGTTCATTGTCTCGTCGAGGATGGGTCGGGTCGGCGCGAAAGATACTCAACCCATCGTGCGAGCGCGGGGCGCTCGCGCGAGAGACGGACGCGTCGGCAAATCGACGCGTCCGCCACTCGAGCCGTCAGTGGCTGGCGAAGAGCGCCGCGGCGCCCGTCGAGGTCGGGATCTTCAGCTGGTACGTGGCGTTCAGCGCCGTCGCCGCCGCGTCGGCGATCACGCGGGCGCCCTCGGCACTCGGGTGCAGGCCATCGAGGCTGATGTACGGGCCATAGGGCTGGGTGGACGTCATCAGCGTGATGGCGTTGAACGGCGCCGTCGTGACGACGTCCTCGTACAGGGCGCCGAGCGGGAAATACGCGAACCCTCGCGCGGCGGCCTCGCTGCGGATCACGGCGTTCATATCGGCGAGCTGCGCATTGACGGCGACGACGTCGGCCGCGTCGAGCACGTAGTCCGTGATCCCGGTGGAGGACGGTGCGCTGGCGCAGCTCAGCGTGTACGGGCCGATACCGCCTCTTGCATAGGCGGCGCCCGTCGCGACGGCGACCGGCACGCGCACCGCGACGAACATCAGGTTCGTGCTGCCGGTGCAGTCGGTCGACACGTTCACGTTGAACGGCGCGAACGTCGCGCGGGCGTTCCACAGCTCGGCGCCGGCGCGGAAGCTCGGAAAGCTGCGCACGTCATCGACGAGCCCGACGAGCACTCCGTGCTTGGCGGCAGCGTCGACGCGTGCGACGACCTGCCGATAGTTCAGCGCCCAATAGGCCGTGGGCACGACGTTGACGCCGGGCAGATAGTAGCCGTCTTTCGCGCCAAGGATGTCGTTTCCGCCGAGCTCCACCGAGACGATCTTCGGGTGCTGGGATTCCATCGCCGACACCTGCGTCATGCCGGGCGGGAGCACGCGCGGATACTGGGTGGCGTGTCCCGGATCCGGGTTCTCGGGCGTGGCGTTGAGCGCCTGGTCCGTGCGGGCGCCATCGATGGCGACGTTGCCTGCGGGAAGCGTGACGTCAGGCTCGTTCGGCGCGCATGCACGAGACAGGAAAGGAAGGGCGGCCGATTCGCCGCTCAGCCGCACACCCGTCGCGAGAGTCTCCTTGAGCGGCGACGCGCAGCCGGGGAACGAGATGCGTGGGAGCGAGAGATCGTTGTGCGCCAGTCGGGCGAGCTGCGCGGGCCACGACTGCTCCTGCGTGGCCGAGTAAACGCCGTCCGACTGGACGCCCATGCTGATGCTGGTGCCGATCGCGACGTAGCGGTGAAAGACACCGAGACCTTCGGAGCCATGGCCTTCGGCAGCGAGCTCCGACGGACGTTCCGGGGCGACGAGCGAGACCGAACGATCGGAGCAGGCGGTGAGTGCGACGACGACGGCGGCGGCGGTGACGAGATGGGGGGCGCGCATGATGGCTCCAGTTGAATGCCGATTCCGACGCGAGAGCGTTCCGCGTCGCGCTTCGGAGGAGATCCCCGACAGCGTGGCGCCAAAGTGCCGTCGCCTGGACGTCGAATCCGTAGAGCGAACGACGTAGAGGCGCGGGCAGATCGACGTAGGAGCGTGGTCGGACCGCTCGTCGCGAGCGGCATCGGGGAGACGAAGGTGCGGCCACCGCGGGAGATATGCGGCTACTACGTCGATCTCGCCACCCTTCTACGTATCCTGACGGATCGTCGCCGCCCTGGCGTGACGGCACCATTCCTCGCGACCACACACGGGAGCGTCGCTTGGACATCACCTCACGCGCGCCGGACGGACTCGGCGTCACCTGCATTCGCGGAATCGCCTATACGTACGCCGCCGAATCCCGCTCGGTGGGCGAGCTCGCTGCGAGCGGGGCGCTGACCAGCGACCCCGAGATGCTCGAGCGGTTCGGCTTCGGGCGCGTGAACGTCGCCGTGGAGGAGAGCCCCTACGAGCTCGCGTGCTCCGCCGCGACTCGGCTGCTCGCCGAGCAGAACGTGGACCCCTCGAGCGTGGGACTGCTCATCTACGGCGGTACGCCGAGCACGATGGCCTTCTCCGCGCACAGCGATGCCGCCGCGGGCGCTGCGTCGCTGTGCACTGCCGATCGGTTTCGCTTTCCCGCTACCCGGCTCCAGTACGAGCTCGGCCTCGACCACGCGATGGTGCTCGCGCTCGATCAGCTCGCGTGCACCACACTATTCGGCGCGGTGCGCATCGCCCGCGCGATGATGGCGACCGAGGGGATCGACCGCGCGGTCTGCGTGGCGAGCGAGTTCTTCCCGTTGGAGGCCGGCAGGGAGACGATCTTCAACTGCACCTCGGACGCCGCGTGCGCGGTGCTGCTCGATCGGAGCGCGGAGGCGGGCGAGCGCAACCGCGTCATCGGAGCGGCCACGATCACCAAGGGCTACTACTGGGACCCCGCCTCGATGGAGGAGGAGGTGGTCGCGTCGTACTTCCCAACCGCGGTGCACGCGATCGACCGCACGCTCGCCAGCGCTGGCTGGAGCCGCGACGACGTGGACTGGGTGATCCCGCACAACGTGAGCGTGCGGAGCTGGGACATGCTGATGCGTCTCGCCCGGCTGCCGAACGCGACGCTCTGGAGCCGCAACGTGGCGCTCCGCGGCCACACCCTGGCGGGCGACAACTTCATCAATCTGCGCGACGCGATCTGCGAGGGGGCGGTGCGGCCCGGTGATCGAGCGCTGCTCTTCGCGTACGGATACGGCGCGCACTGGACCGGGCTCGCGGTGGAGGTCTGACATGACGACCATACGACTGCTCGACACCGAGCACGGTGCGGGACTCGTCCTCGTCACGGGCGCGACGGGCCTCCTCGGCTCGATGGTCGTGCGCCAGTGGACTCGCAGCGCCGACGCGCCGAGGCGCATCGCGGTGCTCGTCCGCGATCCCGCGCGCTGGGCGGCGACCTCGCGCCGCCTGATGATCCCGGACAACGCCATCGTCCCGATCGCGGGCGACGTGACGCAGGAAGGGTTGGGCCTCACTCGCGCGACGCGAGAGTGGCTCGCGCGCAGGACGACCGCCGTGGTGCACCTCGCCGCCGACACGACGTTCTCTCGCCCGCTCGAGCAGGCGCGGCTCGTCAATCGCGACGGCACCACGCATCTGCTCGCGCTCGCGGCCGACTGCCCGCTGGTGCAGCGCTTCGCCTTCGTGAGCACGGCGTTCGTGGCGGGGCGGCGCACAGGGATCATCTCCGAATCGGCGGAGAGCGCGTCGATCCCGAGCATCGGGTGGGTGAACGCCTACGAACAGTCGAAGACGGAAGCGGAGGCGATGGTACGCGCCGCTCGGCGCGACTGGGTGATACTGCGCTCGAGCACCGTGGCGTGCGACGACGTGTCCGGTGCCGTGACCCAGCGCAACGCCGTCCATCAGGCGCTTCGCCTCTTTCACGACGGTCTCGCCGCGATGATCCCGGGCGTGGCCGAGTCGATGCTCGATGTCGTGCCGGCCGACTACGTGGCCGGCGCCGTCGCGCGGCTTGCGCTGCGCGACGGCGTCGACGGAGAGGTCGTGCACCTGTGCGCCGGCGCTGGGGCGATGCCGCTCGCCGACGTGCTCGACGAGTGTCATGCTCGATGGTCGCGCGATGCGACGTGGCGCCGCCGCGGGATAGCGCTGCCCTCGCTGGCGGATCTGCCCACGTGGGAGCTGTTCGCGCGCACCGTGGAGGAGACGGCGAATCCGCGCCTGCGGCGCATCACGCGCGCACTCGAACACTTCCTGCCGCAGCTGGCGCTGCCCAAGCGCTTCGACACCGCGCGCGCCGACACGCTGCTCGGCGTCGCGTCGCCTTCGGTGCGCGACTACTGGCGTGCGATGATCGATCACCTGGAGGCGGCCGCATGGAACGGCGTGCCGGGACTCGTGGAGGTGGCCGCATGAGCGCCGCGGTGTCGATGAGTGCGCGCGCGTCCGACATGCTCGGCGAGCTGCTCGCGTGGCTGAATGCGCGCTTCGCGCCGCGCGGGCCGACGATCGTGGCGGACACACCGCTCTTCGCGAGTGGCCTGCTCGACTCGCTGCGCATCCTGGAGCTCATCGCGTGGACCGAGCGTGCGATCGGCCGAGAGATTCCAGACGGCCAGATCCGGACCGACTACTTCGCCACCGCGCACCGCATTGCCGAAGTGTTCAGTGGGGAGGACGACGATGCGCAGCGCTGAGCGAGTGGTGGCCGAGCTGCGCGCGAGCGGCGAGCTGTGGGAGGCGGCGCCGGGCCTCGTGGGGCTCAGGGGCGACGCGCTCGCGCTGCGCAACGGGCTCGAACGGTTGGCCGCGGAGGCTGCCGGCGGCCCGGGTGTGGCGTTCGACGGTGCGTGCGAGGAGTGGTTGCCGCCCGCCGGGCTCTCGCTCTCCACGCTGGCGCGCGCGAGCTACTTCGCGTCGTTCCCGCAGTGGCTCACGCTCGCCGCTCACCTCCGTGAGGACACGGAATCACTCGAGCGTGTGGCGCAGAGCGCCGATCCCGCCGAGGCGGCGCGCGAGGCGAGCGCGCCGGCCGATGCGGCGCTGCCGCCTGCGGTGTGCTACCACGTGTACGCCGCGCTCTCCGGCCGTGTGCTCCACGCGCCGGCGATGGTCACCGCGCAGGGGACGTGCTGGCGGCACGAAGGCCAGCATCACCGCCCGCTCGCTCGCGGTTGGGCGTTCACCATGCGCGAGGGCGTGTGCGTGGGCGACGCGAGCGTGGTCGAGGCGTTCCGATCGCGCGGGATCGAACGCGCGCTCTCGCTCGCGGCGAGCCTCGGGCTGGACGCGCGGATGGAAGAGGCGACCGATCCGTTTTTCGCGCCGACGTCGCGCGGACGTGCGCTGCTGCAACGGCTCAAGGGGCTCAAGCAGGAGCTGCGGCTGGCCATCGGCGAGGAGACCACTGCGGCGGCGTCGTTCAACCTGCACGAGCGCTTCTTCGGCGACGCGTTCGACATCCGGCTGCCCGACGGCTCCGCCGCCGCGAGCGCGTGCGTCGCGTACGGCATCGAGCGCTGGCTGCTCGCCTTCCTCTGCTCGCACGGCACCGCGTCGCGCGGCTGGCCGGCCGTTCCAACAGCACTCGTCCACGAGGCCGTCGCATGACTTCTCGGGCCATGGCGCGCTCCGCGCCCAACGAAGAAGTGGCGCGTCGCCACTACGCCCGGCTCGCCGCCGCCGCCGATCGCGGCGCCTGGTCGCTGGAGCGCGACGTCCGCTGGGACGCCGTGGACGCGACCCTGGCGAGTTCGCGACCCGATATTCTCGCGCAACTCCGCGATGCGGCGCTCATCGAGAGCTTCCATCCCGTGCATCTGGGCTGGATGCTCGACGAGCTGTGGGACGACGTCGACGCGACGACGGCGATCTCGCTCGAGCTGTTCGAAGGGTTCAAGCACTTTCACGCGCTGCGCTCCTACCTGGATGCGGTGCGCCACGAGCCGGCGATCACCACGAAAGAGATCGTCGACATCCGGGCCGCGGCGCGCGCCGCCGGTCCACGCGGCACGCTGGTCGAGCGGCTCGTCGAGTTCATGCTCTCCGAGCATCTGGCGTCGTACTTCTTCCGAAGGCTTGGCGAACAGGCTCCCGATCCGGTATTGGCGGAGCTGCTGACCTTCATCGCCGCAGACGAAGTGCGCCACGCGCAGGCGGCATCCGACCTGCTCGCCGCTCGGATCGCGCAGGACGAGCGCGTGATCACGGCGGTGCTCGACGCCGCTGCCCATTTCCACCACTTCGGCGACCAGGCCGTCGCCGACGTTCCGGTCGCGCTTCCTGGCGACGCGCTCGCCATCCGTTCGTTCGCGCGCCGCATCGAACGGCTGTGCGGTGTGCGCCTCGTCGACCATCTCAAGCTGCAGCTCTAGCTGCAGCTCTAGTTACAGCTCTCGCTCACCACTTCCGGAGACGTCTCATGGAGATCACGCCACGCGAGCTCGGCTTCCTCAACTTCTACCGCGCGTCCGAGCTGCACGGAGGGCTCATCCTCGGACAGGTCGCGCGGCGAGCGCGCGGCTCCGCGCTGGTGCTCGATCTCACGCGCCACAGCGCGGAGGAGGTGGTTCACGCGCAGCTCTGGACGGAGACGATCATCGCCGTAGGCGGGCAGATCCGGCCAGTGCGCGAGACGTACCAGGCGCGGTACGCCCGCGTCGTCGGCACCCCGCTGGCGCTCGTGGAAGTGCTGGCGCTCACGCAGGTGTTCGAGCGGCGCGTGTTCCGGCATTTCACCGAACACCTGCACAGAGCGAACACGCATCCGATCGTGCGCGCCACGCTCGCGCGCATGCTCGAGGAAGAGAAGGGTCATCTGCGCTGGGTGAAGCGCTGGCTCGATGAGCAGAAGCGCGGGACCGGCAGCTGCGTAGACGAGACGCTCGCACGCTACACCGTCGCCGACGGTCTCGTGTACACAGAGTTGACGGACGAGCTGGGCTGGCGGGTGGCGGCATGAACGCCGCGACGACGGAACAGGACCAGCGCACGCGCGCCACGCCGCGCGAGAGCTCCATGCTCAACGCGCCTCTCACGCGCACCGCGCTTTCCGACGCGGTGCACGACCGTCTCTTCTTCGCGCAGGTGCGCGAGGATCCGCGCGCCGAGCTCGCCGCGCTCCGGCCGACATCCGACGACGTCGTGGTGGCGGTGAGCTCCGGCGGTTGCACGGCGCTCTCTCTGCTCGCCGCCGGCGCGGGGCAGGTGTTCGCCGTCGATCTCAACGCTACGCAGAACCATCTGGTCGAGCTCAAGGTCGCAGCCACCTCGCTCGGCTCACGCGGTGCAGTGGCGTTTCTCGGCGCGCTGCCATCCTCGACGCGTCTGCACACGTATGCCAGTCTCCGCAGCACGCTGTCGGCCCAGGCGAGGCGTCACTGGGATGATCGCTCGAAAGCGATCGAGGGTGGCGTGCTGAGCTCCGGCGTGAGTGAACGCTTCATCGGCGCGGTGGTCACCGCGCTCAAGCTCGTGGTGCATCGGCGTTCACGCATCGACCGGCTGCTCGCCTGTCGTACGGTCGCCGAGCAGCGCGAGCTGTTCGATCGGGACTGGAACAGCTGGCGTTGGCGCATGCTGTTCGCGGTACTGTGCAACCGGCTTGCGTTCCGGAGCACGTATCCGGCGCAGTTCTTCGCGCAGGTGGAGAACCCGAGCTTCGCGCGGTACTTCCGCCAGCTCGCCGAGCACGCGATTGCCGAGCTGCCGGTGGCGGACAACTACTTCCTGCACGAGATGCTCACCGGCCGCTATCCGGTCGAGCAGGTGAACGGTGTGCCGCCCTACCTGAGCGTCGCCGGCGCGATGGAAGTGGTCGCCTCGCGCGATCGCCTCGAGCTGGTCGACGGCGGATTCATGTCGTATCTGCAGACGCGCCCCGACGGCTCGGTGGACTGCTTCGCGCCGTCGAACATCTGCGAATGGATGCTGCCATCGGACATCGACGCGCTCTTTCGCGAGGTGCTCCGCACCGCCGCGCCTGGCGCGCGCCTCGTGTATCGCAACTTCGTCGGTTGGACGGAACTGCCGGCGTGGTGCGCACGCATCGTCCCCGATGAGGCGCTCAGCGAGCAGCTGGGTCGCGAGGACAGAAGCGTCGTGCAGCGCCGCGTCGTCGCCTGTCGCATCGTGGAATAGCGATGAACGCCATGACGCTCGACGCGGTCCGTCCGCGCGCCGCGACGATTACCGTGCGCGAGGCCCGCGCATCCGACAACGCAGCGCTGGTCGCCCTCGCTGCGGCGTGCCCGATGACGGGCGAGATCACCATGTGTGTCGATCGTGCACCGGACTTCTTCGCCCTCGCGCGGCTCGAAGGTGAGCGTTGGAAGGTCGGGGTCGCCGAGCAGGACGATGTCGTCATCGGCTGCGTCGCCGCGTCGGAGCGATGGGCATACGTCGACGGACATCCCACGCGCACCGGCTACGCCGGAGACCTCAAGGTGCATCCCGCGTATCGGGGCGGGCCGGCGGCCGACAAGCTCCAGGAGATGGTCCGCGCAACGGGCCGCGAGTTTGGCGGCGACGACATGTTGTCGCTCGTCACGGTGCTCGGCGGCAACCGCTCGATGGAGCGGCGCACGGCCGGTCCGCGCGGGCTTCCGACGCTCGAGCACCTGGCCACACTGCACGTGCACGCGATTCCCTTCCTCTGGCCTCGCGCGCGCGCGGTCGCCGGGATCGCCGTGCGCCGCGCGCGTGACGAGGATCTCGACGAGATGGCGGCGCTCTGGAGCCGGCTCGCGCCGGAGCGGCAGCTCGCGCCGGTGATGGACGCCGAGCGCTTCCGCGCGTGGCTCGCGAGCGCGCCGGGCCTATTCATCGACGACTATCTGGTGGCGCGGCGCGCCGACGGCCGCATCGTCGCCTTCGTCGGCGTGTGGGACCAGCGCGAACTGAAGACGCTGCGCGTGCTCCGCTACTCGGGCCGGCTCGCGGCAGTCCGCCGCGCCGTGAACGCGGTCGCGCCTCTCCTCGGCACGGCCCGCCTTCCAGCCACGGGCGGCGCGCTGCCGTCGCTCGCCGCAGTCCATCTCTGCGCGCCGGACGACCCATCGGTGCTTCGCTCGCTGCTGCTGCACGCGTACTCGGTACACCGCGCGTCGGGCGCGCTCTGCCTCACGCTCGCCCTCGACACGCGCGATCCGCGCACGCGCGCGTTGCGCGGACTGCTCGCGCAACCGACTGCGGTCAATGCGTACGTCACGACGCCTGCGGGTCGCTGGACGGGCGCGCGGCTCGACGGCCGACCGCTCCATTTCGAATCGGCCCTCGTATGACGCCCGACTTGCCACCATCGCGCACAACGCTCGGCGCGCGGCTCGCGCGCGGCGTCGTGGAGCATCGCGCATGGCTCGCGATTGCGTGGCTACTCGCTGCCGCACTGCTCCTTCCGCTGGCGCGCGGTGCGAGCGCACGCCTCCAGGTTGCGGCCCGCGTGGAAGGGAGCGAGTCGGACGCCACGTCCCGTCTGCTCGCCGACCGCTTCGACTCGCCCTTCGCGCGCTCGGCGGTGCTCGTCGTCCGGGGCGTGCCTGCTCCGGATCGCGAGGAAGGCCGCGCCGCGCTGCGCCGACTCGTCGACGCGACGACGGCCGTGCGCGGCGTGACGCGCACACTCTCGTATCTCGACGTACCCGACCCCGCGTTCATCGGATCCGGCGGAGGGACGTTCCTCATCGCCGGGCTCGACGCGCGCGCGGGGTCGGGCGATTCGATCGTCGCGCGGCTGCGTTCCGGCACCGCGGCGGCGGCGAATGCCCTACGCACCGCGCATCCCGGTGCCGAGGTGGCGTGGACGGGTGAGGATGCGCTCAACCACGACCTGCGTCTCGCGAGCTCCAGCGACATCTCGGCCGCCGAGCGGCGCGCGTTTCCCCTGACGCTCGTGCTCCTGCTGCTCGCGTTCGGCGCGGTGGTCTCGACAGCGATCCCACTCGGCGTCGGCGCACTCTCCATCGGCATCGCGCTCGGCGGCGCCGCGCTCGTCGCGCGCGTGTGGCCTCTTGCTATCCTGTTGCAGAGTGTTGTGTCAATGCTGGGGCTCGGACTCGGTGTGGACTACACGCTGCTGCTCGTCAGCCGCTTTCGCGAGGCGCGTGCGGCCGGCCGCGACTCCGAGGCAGCGGCCGTGGAGGCAGCGACGCACGCGGGGCACAGCGTGCTCGTCTCCGCCGCGGCCGTGGCGGTCGGCTTCGCGGCGCTGCTCGTCGTTCCGCTCGGCGATCTCCGCTCCATCGCGGCCGGGGGACTGCTCGTGGTCACGAGCTCCGCGCTACTCGCCGTCACCCTCGTGCCGGGAATCCTCGCGTGGCTCGGACCGCGCATCGACTTCGGGCGCGTGCTGCCCACGCGCCGCCGCGCGGGCGAGTCGCAGCGATGGCGGCGCTGGGCGCTCGTCGTCGCGCGGTATCCCGTGCGCACGCTCGCGCTGGCCGGCCTGCCTCTCGTACTGCTCGCTGGGCAGGCCTCGCGGCTCGCGCCGCAGCTTCCACGCGGCGACTGGCTGCCGCGTTCGGCCGAGGCGGCGCGTGGTGCGCGGGCGCTTCGCGCGATGGGGAGCGGCGGCGTGGTGCAGACGCTGCGAGTCGTCGTCGCACTGCCGACCGGCGTGACGGCGCTCGACGATCGAGGATGGGCCGCCACGTCGCGCCTCGCGGCGGCGCTCGTGCGCGACCGGCGCGTGCATCGCGTCCGCTCCCTCCCGGGCATTGCCATCGGCGTTGCACCGGCGTCGTCGTTGTTCACTGTCCTCGTGCCCGAGCCGGTGCGGCGTACCTTCGTGAGCCGCGACGGCCGGCTCGCGCTGCTCGAGGTCGTGCCGTCCGACTCGATCGACGGTGCGGCGCTGCCGGCGCTCGCGCGCGACCTGCGCGCGCTTGACGCAGGCGCGGTGACTGGTGAAGTGGGCACGCGCCTGCTGGTGGGCGGCGTCCCAGCGCTCAACGCCGACTACGCCGACGCGATCGGACGCAGCGCCACGCTGGTCGTCGCGCTCGTCGTGGGAGGGACGTTCCTCGCGCTGCTCGTGGGATTCCGCTCGGTGCTCGTGCCGCTCAAGGCGGTCGCGCTCAACCTGCTCACCGTCGGCGCGGCTCTGGGCGTGGTGGTGCTCGTCTTCCAGGACGGACACGGCGTGCGGATGCTCGGCCTCACCGGTCCGCTCGACGGCACCTTCGCGGCGGTGCCGCTTCTCGTGTTCTGCGTCGTGTTCGGCCTGAGCATGGACTACGAGGTGTTTCTCATCTCACGCGTCGCGGAGTCGCGTCGGCGCGGTTGCTCGGAGGGTGCGGCACTCGTGAATGGCGTGGGCCGCTCGGGGCGGGTGATCACGAGCGCGGCGTCCATCATGGTCGCGGTGTTCGGCGCGTTCGCGCTGGGCGGTTTCGTGCTCGTGAAGATCCTGGGCGTGGCACTCGCCGCCGCCGTGGTGCTCGATGCCACGCTCGTTCGGCTCGCCGTTGGTCCCGCGCTCCTCGCACTCGCCGGTCGCTGGAACTGGTGGCCGGGGTCGCGCGCGGTGGCGGATCGTCGCGATGCGATGCAGTGCGAGGTGGACGAATCGCGCACCGTTCCAACGGCGCGGGAACGGATCA
>JBDSDB010000165.1:0-31596 GCA_039920785.1 Gemmatimonadaceae bacterium | reverse complement strand
AGGGATGGGTGGCTGAGTGGTTTAAGGCGCACGCCTGGAAAGTGTGTGTACGTGAAAGCGTACCGTGGGTTCGAATCCCACCCCATCCGTCGACACGCTGAACCCCATGAGGCTTTCGAGCCTCGTGGGGTTTGGTCGTTGAGGGCTGCGGGTGCATGCGAAGGTGGTTGGAGGCTTGGAATGCGGACCGATGATCGCGGCGCAGACGCAACAGACCTGTCGCGGGCGAGATGCGGCGTCGCGTCCCCTCCAGAGGTAACACTCTGGAAATCTGCCTCCAACTGGTGAAATCCCAACAGGTTACGCCCATCGCCGATTCATCGAAAGCATGAGATCGCTAAATGCCTCGAAGGTCATTGCGAGCACGCATGATACTCCGGCCGCCTACCTGCCGGAGCCTTCCCATCAACTCGGGATACTGCCGTGACCAACATCGATCGGACATTCCGGCGCAACATCCTCCAGCAAGAACGTGTCGTCGCCGTCGCCTTCCGCCTCATCGTGGCCGCCATCCTCCTCTTGGTGCTATTGCAGATCGGTGCTGCGGTGAGTGGCTTGAGCAGCAATTTCACCGGCGTGGTGTCATCGGTCGGTTGAGAGGCTGCTCCGGCTGGTCGTGCTGATCATTTGGCCACGCCGGGACCTCTCTGGAACACCGCAGTCCATTCGCGTTCCGCTGCAGGAGACCGCGAGCATGCGATTGCATCACGGCGCTCGTGTTGTCCGGCATCGGTCCACGGATCGAGACTCGACCCGTCATCGCTCGCGTCACAGTCCGACGCGGCCAGCACGTGTTCGCGTTCACTCCGAGTAACCTCTGGCGTCCACCGAGCGTCTCCGTAAGTTGGCAGCGCACTCGCGTCTTGCTGAGCACCCCTCCAAATCCCTCCCCGCGCCATGCGTCACCTGAACACATTCGTCACCGCCGTGGTGCTTCTCACGGCGGCGGCTTGTAGCAGCGACTCCGTCACGGACAACCGGACGATCCTGGGTCTCGAGCTCACGCTCACGCCGACGAGTGACACGCTCTACCTCGGCGGGCCGCAGGGTGTCGGAAGTACCGCGACCGTCGCGGCGAGTGCAACGGCGCAGGGCAGCCCGATCAGCCTACCCGGCCATGTCTTCGAGACGACGGATTCCTCGATCGTGACGATCGCGTCAGCGAGGGCCGAGGACAGCGTAGCCACCGTGACTGCGCGAAGCGTCGGCACGACGACCGTGACGGTGCGAGTGAATCAGACGCGCGCGTCTGCGACGATCGTGGTGCTGCCGTACGTGAAGTCGGTGACGGTGACCGCGTCTGCGGCGCAGGTGCTCGTGGGCGACACGATCAGGTTAACGGGCAAGGTGTTCGGGTGGTCGGGCGATTCATTAGCTGGTCAGCCGATCACGTTCACTTCGTCGTCGCCCGCGGCCACGGTGACTATCCCTCCAGCCACTGGTACGGCGACGGCGACAACGGCGACGAGGGCCAATGTCGTGTTCACGGCCCCGGGAACAGCGACGATCACGGCGCGGAGCGGAGCCGCTACCGCAACCGTCGTGCTGACCGCGCTGAAGCGTGAGTTCATTGGTGTGGGAGCCAACGGCTTCTCAACCGGGGCGGATGCCTCGTGCGGACTGTTGCCCCTCGGACGCGTTTACTGCTTTGGCAATGCGGCGCTCAGCAAAGTGGTCACAGATACTTCTTGCTTCAACGACAAGGGAATCACCGCATCGGCAGCTGGTCCGCGCATCAAGTGCGCCCTAGTCCCGTTGGAGTTTCCCGATCGATTGCAGCTTACAGCGCTTTCCGTCGGCGACTCTGTCGCGTGTGGTTTGAATGCGGCAGGACGTGCCTATTGCTGGGGTGACGATAAATACGGCCAGATGGGAAACGGAGGCGCTAAAGGGGACACCACGCTCGTGGCCAAGACGGTTACCGGACCGCTCAATCTCGCGCTGACGTTTTCACAAGTGGTGGCAGGTGGAGCTCACGCGTGCGGCCTCAACCCAACCGGACTCGCATATTGCTGGGGCAAGGACTCCTCCTACCAACTCGGCGGCGGCGATGGTCGAATCATCAATTCCACTACGCCGATTCCAGTCTCCGGAGGAGCATCCTACAAGGCGCTCGCGTTGGGACGCGGACACACCTGTGCGCTGCGCACTGACGGCGTAGCCGTTTGTTGGGGAGACAACCGTGACGGACAGCTCGGTCGCGGAACCTCCGGTGACAGCAGCGACGTACCCGCACCGATCGCTGGAGTGACCTTCACTCAAATCTCAGCGCGAGGAAATACTACCTGCGGCGTGACGGCTCAAGGCTCAGCGTTCTGCTGGGGTGCGAATGAGAGTGGCCAAGCAGGCAGTCCAGCGAGTCTCTTCGTAAATGCGCCAACCCAGGTCTCCGGGTCGGGATATACAGCAGTGTCTGTGGGTGGGGTCGATACCATTCCCAACTTGAAAATCCGCGTTTCTCACACCTGTGCTCTCAGCAACGGCAACGCCGTCTGTTGGGGAGCGAACAACTACGGGCAACTGGGACGAGGCAGCGTTGGTGCGCCATCTTCTGCTCCACTCGCCGTCACTGGTGGTCTCAGCTTCACGGCGATTTCCGCCGGTTCGCGGACTACTTGCGCGGTCAATGCTGACGGTGCCTACTGCTGGGGTTCGGCGATCCTAGGAGCCATGGGCAACGAGATTCAAGCTCTCACCGTCGCGTCACCCCAGAAGACGGCTGCGCCACGATAGTCTAGGATCGGCCCGCCTGCGAGAAGTGATCGTTTTTCGGAGGGAGCGGGATTCGAATCCCACTCCCTCCGCTGTTTTTTTCTCCACCCTCCGGCCATATTGCCTCACCATGACCGACCGCCAGACTATCGTCCTCGACGCGCGCGCTATGGACCGCACGCTGCGTCGAATGGCCGACGAGATCGTCGAGCTCAATGAGGGCACGGACGACCTCATCATCGTGGGGATCCAGCGCCGCGGCGTGCAGCTCGCGGCGCGTATCGTATCCTCCATCCGTGATCGCGAGCAGGTCGACGTCCCCAGCGGCGCGCTCGACATCACGCTCTATCGCGACGACCTCCAGACCGTCGGGCCTCGCCCGGTCGTCGGCCCGACCGATCTTCCCTGGGCGATCGACGGCAAGCACGTGGTCATCGTCGACGATGTGCTCTACACCGGCCGGACAGTCCGCGCCGCGCTCGACGAGCTCGCCGACTTCGGAAGGCCACGACGAATAGGCTTGGCCGTTCTGATAGATCGCGGCGGCCGCGAACTGCCGATCCAGCCCGACGTCGTGGGAAAGACGCTCGAGGTCGCGCGCACGGAGCGCGTCGACGTCATGGTCATGGAGCTCGACGAGCGGGACGCCGTGATCCTCGCCGGCGCGGACCAGACGTGACGGGTGCGCTCGGAAAGGACCTGCTCGGACTCGAGCCCCTCTCGGGTGACCAGATTCGTCTCATCCTCGACACCGCCGAGCCATTCAAGGAGATCAGCGAGCGGGCGATCAAGAAGGTACCGACGCTTCGCGGATCGACGATCGTCAACCTGTTCTTCGAAGCCTCCACCCGCACGCGCGTCTCGTTCGAATTCGCCGAGAAGCGACTCTCGGCCGACACGGTAAACGTCGCCGCGTCGGGGTCGAGCGTGAGCAAGGGAGAGACGCTCGTCGACACGGCGCGCAATCTCGAGGCGATGCGGATCGACATGGTCGTCATCCGGCACGGCGCCTCGGGCGCGGCGCAGTTCCTCGCCGAGCGCATCGAGTCGAACGTGATCAATGCGGGCGACGGCACCCACGAGCATCCGACGCAGGGACTGCTCGACATGCTCACCCTGCGCGATCACTTCAAAAAGCTCGCGGGTCTCAAGGTCTGCATCTGCGGCGACGTGCTCCACTCGCGCGTCGCGCGATCGAACATCTGGGGGCTGCAGAAGATGGGTGCCGAGGTGGGCGTGTGCGGCCCGCGCTCGCTGCTGCCCAATTGCATCGACGACTTCGGCGTGACGGTGTTCTCGCGCATCGAGGAGGCGATCCAATGGGCGGATGCGCTGAACGTCCTCCGCCTGCAACTCGAGCGGATGCAGGCGGGCTACATCCCGTCACTGCGCGAGTACAACCGGGTGTTCGGCGTGTCGCGTGAGCGACTGGACCGCGCGCCGAAAGATCTGCTCATCCTGCATCCCGGTCCGATGAACCGCGGCGTCGAGATCGATTCGGACGTGGCCGACGGACCACATAGCGTGATCCTCAACCAGGTGACCAACGGCGTGGCTGTGCGCATGGCTGTGCTCTATCTCCTCGCCGGCGGAAAGCCGGAGCTCGCCGAAGCGGCCAAGGGCGGAGGCGGACGATGAGCCCGAAACCCGCGGCGCCGATGGTGGTCCTGCGCGGCGGCCGCATCGTCGACCCATCGCAGGGGATGGACGAAGTGGGCGACGTGCTGCTCGCCAACGGCGTCATCGAGGCGCTCGGCCGCATCGGCGAGGTGCGCCGCGACGGCGAGGAGCTCGAGACGATCGACTGTGCCGGGCGGATCGTCAGCCCCGGGTTCGTCGACGTGCATTGTCACCTGCGTGAGCCGGGCCGTGAAGAGGTGGAGACGATCGCCTCCGGAGCGAGAGCCGCGGCCGCGGGTGGGTTCACGGCGGTGTGTGCGATGCCGAACACGGATCCCGTCACCGACAATCAGGCCGCCGTAGGATTCATCATCAGCCAGGCTCGGCGCGCCGGCGCGGCGCGCGTCTACCCAATCGGCGCGATCTCGATCGGCGAAAAGGGAGAGACGCTGGCCGAGTTCGGCGAGATGGTCGGCGCGGGCGCCGTCGCCGTGAGCGACGACGGGAAGCCGGTCGTCAGCGCGCAGCTCATGCGCACGGCGCTCGAGTACGCGCGCACCTTCGGCATCCCCGTCGCCGATCACTGCGAAGAGCCGACGCTCGCCGCGGGTGGCGCGATGAACGAAGGGATCGTCAGCGCGCGGCTCGGTCTCCGCGGCATCCCTGCGGAAGCCGAAGAGATCATGGCCATCCGCGACATCCTCCTCGCGCGGCTGACCGGCGGGCACATCCACCTCTGCCACATGAGCACCAAGGGCTCGGTGGATCTGATCCGGTGGGGCAAGGAGCGGCAGATCAACGTGACCGCCGAGGTGTGCCCGCACCATCTCTCGCTCACCGAGGACGCGGTCGGGGGCTACGACACGAACGCGAAGATGAATCCTCCGCTGCGCACGATGGCCGACGTCGAGGCGTTGCAGGAAGGCGTGCGTGACGGCACGATCGACGTCATCGCCACAGATCACGCGCCGCACCACTACGACGAGAAGGAGCGCGAGTTCGCCGACGCGCCGAACGGGATCGTCGGATTCGAAACGGCGCTGGCCGTGAACCTGACGTGGCTCGTGCACAGCGGAATCATGACGCTGCCGCTGCTCGTCGAGCGGATGGCGTGCGCTCCCGCGCGGCTGTTCAAGCTGCCGGGTGGTACGCTGCGCAAGGGATCGCTGGCCGACGTCACCGTGTTCGACGCGAACGCAACCTGGACGGTGGACCCGGCCGCATTCCGGTCGAAGGGGCGGAACACCCCCTACGCAGGACAGACGCTGCGTGGGCTCGTCGATCTCACCGTGGTGGGTGGACGCATCATCCATCGGCGAGCGGAGTAGCGGCGCGGTGTCGCGCCAGTCGCTCGCCGAGGCAATCGTCGCGGTCTGCCACCGTCTGTACGATCGCGGGCTCATCGCGGGGCAGGATGGCAACGTCAGTGTGCGTCTCCCCAGCGGACACATCCTGGTAACACCCGCGGGCCTGTCCAAGGTAGACGTGGGAATCGGGGACCTCGTGGAACTCACACCAGAGGGCTTTCCGGTGACGCGAGGGCTTGGCGCCTCGTCCGAGATAGGGATGCATCTCCGCATCTACCGAGAGCGGGCCGACGTTCGTGCGGTCGTGCACGCGCATCCACCGATCGCCACGGCGTTCGGTGTTGCGGGACGCGATTTCATGGACGCGGTTCTACCTGAGGTTATCTTCCACCTGGGCAGCGTGCCCCTGGTGCCGTTCGCCATGCCGGGCACGCCGGCGCTTGGCGACGCGATGGCACCGTATCTGGCCGAGCACGACGCGTTTCTGCTGGCGAGCCATGGCGCGACCACCGTCGGTCCGTCGCTCCGGCTCGCGCATCAGCGAATGGAAAGCCTCGAGCATGCTGCGCGAATTCTCCACGCGGCCGAAGCGCTCGGACCGCTCACACCACTTCGCGCGGACGACGTGAGGGCGCTGCGCCAGGCACGTGAAGCGGCTCGTGCAGGGTGGGAAGCGGACGCGGTTCGAATGGAGTCGGGAGGAGACGAATGAGTGACGAGACGGCAGGAGAGCGCGGAGCGAACGCGGGCGAGCACGGCAACGTGGGCGGCGAGTCCGCGCTCGCCGTGGTCGGCACGCTCATGGAGGAGCGCCGCAAATACGAGAACTGGCTCGGCGCGCTCGAGGCGCGGCGCGGCTCGACCCCGGAGCGCGTCTTCACGCGCGTGCACGCCGACTATTCGGCGCGGCTCGACGTCGTACTGGGGCAGCTGTCGACGCATTCGGGCGGGCTCCGCGCGGAGCTCGGATCGCTGACGTCGCAACTGTCGACGCTGGAGGAGCGGCAGCAGTCGCAGCGCGACGAGCGCGCGGAAGCCGAGCTGCGCGCCCACGTGGGCGAGCTGACGCCGGACGCGTGGCAGGCGATCGCCGCCTCGGCCGACACGTCGATCGAGGAGCTCACGGGCAAGCACAGCGAATTGGAGCGAGAGCTGCTGCGTACGCGCGAGCTACTGCACGAGGCCGAACGCCCGGCCACGCCGCGCGGCGCGGCGGCGGTGCCTGCGGAGCCCAAGGAACCGGCCCCCGCGGCGGCACCGGCGGCACCTGTCGAGGTGAGCCCGGCGGCGGTGCGAAGCGACGCGATGATCGCGGGTGCGAGCAGCGTGCCGAGCGTCGCCGAGGGCGGCGCCGTGTCGCGCAATGCGGACACGATGCGATTCTCTCAGTCCGTGGCGGTACCGGCAGCGCCGGCGGTCATCGCTGAGCTCAGCCCGGCGCTGCCTGCCGCGGAGGCCCTGCCGGTGATGAAGGAGGTGACGCTGGAGGCTCAGGCCGATCGCGGCGACTCCGACGTCACACCGCTGCCCACGCAGCGCGCCGATGCGAGTCGCCATTCCGGCGAGACGGCGGGCACGTTCGACGAGCTCGCGTTTCTCAGCTCCGTCGTCGACACGCCGATGAGTACGGTGGACGTGCCGGCGCCGTCCGACCGCGCCGACGAGCGCGCCCGGCGCGACAGCTTCGCGCAGCGTGGCCCCGACGACGACATCGTGAACTTGTCGAGCGGTTCGGGCGCGCTGGTCGAGGGACCGGCTGCCTCGCGCGCCGCGCCGCTGGCGATGAACGTGACGGGGAATACCCCGATCGTGATCAAGGAGAAGAGCGCGGAAGCGGCGAAGTCGCTCAAGTGCAGCGAGTGCGGCTCGATGAACTATCCCACCGAGTGGTACTGCGAGCGGTGCGGCGCCGAGCTGGCATCGCTCTAAGCGCCGCAGGGTGGGTCCAGAACGAGAGACGCCGGTCGGCAACGTTGCCGACCGGCGTTTCATTTTCTCGAGAACCGACGGCGGTCAGGCGACCGCGACAGCCTTGGCCATCTTGCTCTTCTGGCGCGCAGCGAGGTTCTTGTGCACCAATCCCTTGCGGGCGGCACGATCGAGCAGGGTGATCGCCGAGTCACGCTCTTCCGCGGTAGCGGTCGGCGCCTTGGCCTTCTTGAGCGCGGTGCGCAGCGCGGAGCGCTGGGCGCGATTGCGCACCGTAGCGGAGCGCGTCTTCCGCATGTTCTTCTTCGCGGATGCGATATTCGGCACGAAAATTCTCCAAAAAATTCAGTGGGACTCGCGAGAGTCGCGATGAGTGAACGTACCGGCCGAAGGGAGCGAAGTCAAGCAGGGACAGTGCTTTGGCAGTGGTTCCAAGCGCGGTGCGCCGGCTTGCCGCTCCCACCTCCCGATTCGGCGCGCGCCCTCCCATCTTAGGCGCGCGCCACCTCCCGCGCTCCCTTCACCGCAGCAGATCTGAGGACATCGATCGTGCTCGCTCGCTTCGCTCGTCTTTCGCTCGCCATCGCCGGCGTCGGCATCCTCGTCGCCGCCATCCGGACGCCGTCACCGGCCGCGCCGGCGCCACGGCGCAGCCTCGATTCCCTCGACGTCGCCGACGGCCTCAAGGCCACGCTGATGGCCGAGGCGCCCACGATGACGAATCCAACGAACGTCGACGTCGACGCGCGCGGGCGCGTCTGGGTGCTCGAGGGATTCAACTACCGCAAGTTCAAACCGAAGCCCATCCGCGCGGAGGGCGACCGCATCGTCATCCTCGAGGACACGACGGGCGACGGCGTCGCGGACGTGACGAAGGTGTTCTACCAGGGCACCGACGTCGACGCGGCAATGGGGATCGCGGTGCTGGGCAACAAGGTCTACGTGTCCGCTTACCAGAACGTGTTCGTCTTCACCGACACGAACGGCGACGACAAGCCGGACAAGAAGGAGGTGCTGTTCACCTCGATCGGCAAGGATCACGATCACTCGACGCACGCCTTCGTGTTCGGGCCGGACGGCCGCCTGTACTTCAACGGCGGCAACGAGACCGGCGCGCTGATGGACGCTTCGGGAAAGGTGTTGATCGACCGCGACGGCAATCGGGTCGAGCAGAAGCGCGCGCCGTATCAGGAAGGCATGGCATTCCGGCTCGAGCCCGACGGAACCGGGATCGAGGTACTTGGCCAAAACTTCCGCAATCCGTACGAGCTCGCGGTCGACGCGTTTGGCACCGTCTGGCAGAGCGACAACGACGACGACGGCAATCGCTCCACGCGGCTCAACTATGTCATGGAGGGGGGCAACTTCGGCTACCGGGACGAGATGACCGGCGCAGGATGGCGCAGCCCACGCGTCGGGATGAGCGAGGAGATTCCGCGCCGGCACTGGCACTCCGACGATCCTGGCTCTATGCCGAACGTTCGAATCAATGGCGGCGGTGCGCCGTCGGGCATCGCGGTGTACGACGGCACCCTGCTACCGCAGCGCTACCGTGGAACGCTGCTCCACGCGGAGCCCGGGACGAACGAAGTGCGCGCGTTCCCGCATCGCGCCGACGGCGCAGGCTATGCCGCCGAGGTCATTCCGATTCTCAGCTCGACGCGCGATCGCATGTTCCGCCCGGTGGACGTCGCCGTCGCGCCGGACGGATCGCTCATCGTCGCGGACTGGTACGACGCCGGCGTCGGCGGGCACAACATGTCCGACCAGACGCAGGGGCGCATCATTCGCGTCGCTCCACCGGGCTCGCGCTACGTGGTGCCCAAACTCGATCTCTCGACCGCCGCCGGAGCGGCGCGCGCGCTGCGGAGCCCCAACCATGCGACGCGCTATCTCGCGTACGAACGGTTGCACCAACTCGGACGTCGCGCCGAGGGCGTGTTGACGGAGATGTACCGGAGCGCTGAGCCACGTGACCGCGCGCAGGCACTCTGGCTGCTCGCTCGCATCCCCGGCCGAGGCCTGCAGCATGTAAAGACGGCGCTGCGTGATGCCGACCCGAACATGCGCATCGTCGCCATCCGTGCAACGCGCCGCATCGGCGCTGACGTCATGCCGGTCGTCGAGCAACTCGTGCGCGACCCGTCGCCAGCGGTGCGGCGCGAGGTCGCGATCGCGCTTCGCCACCAGACTGGCCCGCGCGCACCGGCACTCTGGGCGGAGCTCGCGTCGCAGCACGACGGACGCGATCGGTGGTACCTCGAGGCGCTCGGCATCGCCGCCGACCGTCAGTGGGACCGTTTCTTCCCGGCGTGGCTGGAGAAGACGGGCTCCGCGTGGAACACGCCGGCCGGACGCGACATCGTGTGGCGCGCCCGCTCGGCGCGTGCGCTGCCGATGCTCCAGCAACTGGCCATCGATTCGACGACCGGTGCCGACCGGCTGCGCTACTTCCGTGCGCTGGACTTCCACGAGGCGGAGGCACGCCAGCGCACGCTGCTTTCCATCCTCGCCACGCCGGCGGGGCAGTCGGCGGCACTCGCGCCGGTGATCCTGACGCAGCTCGACACGAAGGCGGCGAAATCGTTGCCCGATGTACGGAGCGCGCTCCAGCGTACGCTCGCGAGCATGCGAGGGACGGCGAAGTATGTGGAGCTCGTGGAGAAGTACGACGCGAGAGATCAGTCGGATGAGCTGATGCGTCTCGCGCTGGCGAAGCCCAACGAGACGGCGGGCTCCGAGGCGGCGCGGCTGGCGATAACGTGGAATGGAGTCGCGCCGTTCGCCCGGGTCGTCGCTGGGACGGACGAGTCGGATGCGCGACGCGCGCTGTCCGTTCTCGGGCGCAACTTCAGTCCAGGCGTCGATACGTTATTCGTCGGCGCCGTGCTGGATGCGAGCCGTCCGCTCGAGTTGAGAAAGTGGGCCGTGCAATCGATGGGAAACAGTCAGGCTGGCCAGCAGCGGTTGCTCGCGCTGGTTCAGGCGGGACGGCTCCCGGCTGAATTGAAGCCGACCGCCGGCGGCGTGCTGTTCTCCGCCTCGTCCGCCATCAGGGACTCGGCGGCGAAGCATCTCACGCGACCCGCCTCCACGACGCTCGACGGGAAGACGCTCCCGCCGCTGCTGACGCTCGCCGCGCGCTCGGGCGATGCCGCCGCCGGTCGCGCTGTGTTTCAGCGCACGTGTACCTCGTGTCACGTCGTCGCGGGCACGGGCGTGGACTTCGGTCCTGCGCTCACGGAGATCGGAGACAAGCTTCCCAAGAGTGGACTGTACGTCGCCATCCTCGACCCGAGCGCGGGCATCAATTTCGGGTATGAGGGCTACAACGTGAAGACGAAGGACGGGCAGCAGCTCGTGGGGATCATCTCCAGCGAGACGGACAACGAGATCGTCATGAAGCTGGTGGGCGGGGTGGAACGTCGCGTGACCAAGTCGACCGTGGTGGAGCGTCGCCGGATGGACGTGTCGCTGATGCCGCCCGGTCTCGAGCGAGCGATGACGGAGGCGGACCTCGTCCACCTCGTGGAGTATCTGACCTCGCTGCGGCGCTCGCGTTGAGCAGCGGGCCGCGGACAGGAGCGTAACTCTCTGTCCGCGGCGAGCTTTTGCACTCGGTGCGCGACGTGCGCGGGGTGCGGTGGGCGCTTTACTCTCCTCCGGGCGTTCACTACCTTACGCCCGGTGCGCACCCCTGACTCACAGGGCGCCGCCGCCCTCGCCCCCCGCCGTTGGAAACCTACCAGAAATTCCTGCTGATCGCCCCCGTCCTGCTCTTCTCGGTCATCGCACACGAGATCGCGCACGGGTGGGCGGCCCTTCGCCAGGGCGACCGGACGGCCCTCGACGCAGGGCGATTGAGCTGGAACCCGGCGCGGCACATCGACTTCTTCCTCACGATCCTGCTGCCGATCATCACCTTCGTGGGTTCCACCGCGGCCGGCGGCCAACCGATGATGTTCGGCGGAGCCAAGCCGGTGCCGGTCAACCCCGGCAACTACCGGCATCCAAAGCGTGGCGACATCATCGTCTCGCTGGCTGGCGTGGCGACGAATGCGATCATCGCGCTCTCGAGCCTCGCGCTTTTCGTGGCCACGGGAGCGCTCGGCAAGGCGGCGCCCGGCCTCGCCGACACGTTGGGGATCGTGCAGGGAATGCTGTTCTACGGCGTGGTCTACAACGCTGTGCTCATCGGGTTCAACCTGCTCCCGCTTCCCCCGCTCGACGGGTCGCACGTTTTCAAGTATCTGCTTCCGGCCCGACTCGCCGAGCACTACGTGCGATTCGGCCGATTCGGCCTGCTCGCGCTCGTGATCCTGCTGCAATGGGGCGGCAGCGTGCTCCAGACGTGGATGTCGCCCTTCCTGTCCCTCGCGTTCTTCGGAATCGGCAGCGTGGGCTCGTCGATTCTCGCCACTACGGGACAGTGGGTGCGATGACCGCCGCTGCTCCGTATCAGACCTACGCGCCCGAAGCGGGCATGGCGCCGCCATCGTTCGTCATCGAGCTCACCGAGTTCTCCGGGCCACTGGACCTGCTGCTCACGCTGATTCGCGAAGAGCAGGTCGACATCTACGACATTCCGATCGCGCGCGTAGCGGAGCAGTTCCTTCTGCGCATCCGCACGCTCGAGCTCAACGAGGCGGCCGACTATCTCGAGATGGCGGCGCGGCTGCTGCGCATCAAGGCGCAGATGCTGCTGCCGCGCTCCGACGGCGAGGAAGCGTGGGACGACCCGCGCGCGGAGCTCGTGCGCCGGTTGCTCGAGTACCAGCAGATGCGCGAAGTGGTGGACGTGCTGGAGCGCGCCGGCGAGGAGCGCCGCAATCGCTTCGCTCGAGCCTACATCCCGCAGGCGGCCGCGCCGCCCGAGGCTCCGCTCGCGCTCTCGCTCAGCGAGCTGCTCGCCGCGGTGGATCGCATTCTGCGCATCGCGAAGGATCCGACGTTGCACGACATCATCCCGCGCGCGATCGACGTGCCGGGCGCGATCGTCGTCATCCGTGCGCTGCTCGCCTTGCGCGCCCGTGCACGATGGACCGACCTCGTGCAGCAGGGCGCCGAGCCGTGGCTGGTGCTCTCGACGCTACTCGGATTGCTGGAGATGGCGAAGCTCGGTGAATGTCGCGTCCAGCAGCCGCGCCCTTTCGCCAATGTGGAGATATTCCGTGACGCCGCTAGCGAAGCTGCTTGAAGCGGCGCTGTTCGCCAGCGCTCGCCCCATTCCGACCGAGGAGCTCGCCGCTCTCGACAGCGACGCGTCCAAGGCGGCGCTCGCCGCGGCGCTCGACGAGCTGCGCGAGCACTACGACGTCGAGGGACATGGAGTGGAGCTCGTGGAGATCGGCGGCGGCTGGCAGATCCTGACGCGCGCCGAGTACACGGAAGCGATCGAGCGTGCGCAACTCGCCGCGCGGCCGGCGCGACTGAGTGCCGCCGCACTCGAGACGCTCGCGCTCATCGCGTATCGGCAACCCCTGGGACGCGCCGAGATCGAGGAGATCCGTGGCGTGTCGGTGGGGAGCGTGCTCAAGTCGCTGCACGAGCGCGGGCTCATCGACGTGATCGGACGGGGAGAGGGGATGGGACGTCCGCTGCTGTACGGCACGACACCGATCTTCCTGGAGTACTTCGCGCTGCGACATCTCGACGAGCTGCCGCGCTCCGACGAGCTGGCGGTCGCGCTCCGCGCCGAACCGAGGGCACTCTGATGGCGGAGCCGATGCGCATCCAGCGCGCGCTGGCACGGGCCGGCATCCTCTCGCGCCGCAAGGCCGAGGAGCTGGTGGCGAATGGCCGGGTGCGAGTGAACGGCGCACTGGCGCAGGTGGGCCAGACCGTCGATACGGACAAGGACGTCATCGAGGTCGACGGCACGCGCATCGATCGACAGGCGCCGCTCGAGTGGTTCGTGCTGCACAAACCCGCTGGCGTCATCACCTCGCGCAACGATCCAGAGGGACGCAAGACGGTGTTCGACCTGGTGCCGAAGCGGCCGGGACTCACCTACGTCGGGCGCCTCGACTATCTCACGGAAGGGGTGCTGCTGCTCACCACGGACGGCACCGCCGCCCACCGTCTCACGCACCCGAGCCGCAAGGTCGAGCGCACCTACGTGGCCTCGGTCATCGGCGACGCCGAAGGCGCGACCGAACAAGCGCACATGGGCGTCGAGCTCGACGACGGCGTCGTACGTCCCAAGAAGTTCAAGGCGCAGAAGCTCGGACGACTGCGCTGGGAGCTGACGATCACGATCTCCGAGGGAAAGAACCGCGAAGTGCGCCGATTCTGCGAGGCGCTGGGCCTTCAGGTGGACCGACTCGTGCGTGTGAAGTTCGGCCCGGTCGAGCTCGGCGACCTGCCGGTCGGCAAGGTCCGGTCACTCACCAAGATCGAGATGAAAGCGCTGGAAAAGCTGTAACCGAACGGGAGCATCGATCGGTTGCTGGTGTAGTGTCCTCCGTCTCGACTCACAGCTCAAACCGATTCACTGATCCCATGGCTGCCACCCAAGCGTCGTCGAGCGCGGACGCTCGCCTGATCCAGGACGTCAGCCGCGAGGTCGCGCTGCGCGTCGTCGGACAGCAGTACATGATCGATCGGTTGCTCATCAGCCTCCTCACCGGCGGGCACGTGCTGCTCGAGGGGGTGCCGGGGCTGGCGAAGACGTTGACTGTCCGCACGCTCGCGGAGACGATCGCCACCTCGTTCTCGCGGATCCAGTTCACGCCGGATCTCCTCCCGGCCGACGTCGTCGGCACGCAGATCTACGATCAGTCGAGCGGGCAGTTCATGGTGAAGAAGGGCCCGATCTTCGCCAACATCATTCTCGCCGACGAGATCAACCGCGCGCCGGCGAAGGTGCAGGCTGCGCTACTGGAGGCGATGCAGGAGAAGCAGGTCACGATCGGCGGCACGACGTACAAGCTCGAGGAACCGTTCCTCGTGCTGGCGACGCAGAACCCGATCGAGCAGGAGGGGACGTATCCGCTGCCCGAAGCGCAGGTCGACCGCTTCATGCTCAAGCTGCGCGTCGGCTACCCGACGCGCGACGAGGAGCGCGAGATCATGCGGCGCATGGCGGGCGGGCATCACATCGACGTGAAGCACGTAGCGACGCCGGAGGCCATCCTCGAGGCGCGCGGTCGCATCGCCGATCTTTACATGGACGACCGCATCGTGGATTACATCGTCGACATCGTGCATGCGACGCGCGAGCCAGCGGCCGCAGGCCTCAAGGATCTCGTGCCCCTGATCGAGTTCGGTGCCTCTCCCCGCGCGACGATCTCGCTCGCGCAGGCCTCGCGCGCACACGCCTTCCTGCGTGGGCGCGCGTTCGTCACACCGGACGACATCAAGGCGATCGCGCCGGACGTGCTCCGCCACCGCGTGCTCACGACGTACGAAGCCGAGGCGGAGGAGGTGACGAGCGACGAGATCGTGCGGCGCGTCCTCGCGGCCGTCGAGAGTCCGTGAGCCCAGCGCCTGGCGTCTCTCCGGAGATCCTCCGGCAGGTCAAGCTGCTGGAGCTCCAGACGCGCGGGATGGTCAACTCCCTGTTCACCGGCGAGTACCGTTCGGTCTTCAAGGGGCAGGGGATGGAGTTCGCCGAGGTGCGCGAGTATCAGGCGGGCGACGAGGTACGCTCCATCGACTGGAACGTCACGGCGCGCATGGGGCGGCCGTTCGTCAAGCGCTACATCGAGGAGCGCGAGCTCACGGTAATGCTCGCGGTGGACCTGTCGGGCTCCGAGCGGTTCGGCACACGCGGCCGGTTCAAGAGCGAGCTGGCCAGCGAGCTCGCCGCGGTGGTGGCGATGTCCGCCATCCGCAACAACGATCGCGTGGGCGCGGTGCTGTTCACCGACCGCATCGAGCACGTCGTGCCGCCACGGAAGGGGAGGCGTCACGCGCTGCGCCTGATGCGCGACCTGCTCGTGTACGAGCCGGAGGGGACGCGCACCGATCTGGCGGCGGCGCTCGAGTACACGGGCCGCATGCTCAAGCACAAGGCGATCGTCTTCGTCATCTCCGACTTCCAGTCGGCGGACATCGAGCATCCGCTCAAGCTGCTCGCGCAGCGTCACGACGTGGTGGCCGTCACGGTGGACGATCCGAGCGAGCAGGAGCTGCCCGATGTGGGGCTCGCGCGCTTCGTGGATCCGGAAACGGGCGACACGCTCGACGTGGACACGAGCGATCCAGCGGTGCGGGCGCAGTTCGCCGCGGCCGTCGAGGAAGAGCTGACCGCGCGGCGGCGGCTGCTGCGCCGGCTGGCGATCGACGAGATCCCGGTGCACACCGACGGCGAGATCGTCGAGCCACTGATCAAGTTCTTCCGCGCTCGAGAGACGCGCGCGCGCCGGCGATGACGACGCGCCGTGGCACGATCGGCTCCGGTCACGCGGCGCTGGCGATCGTTGTGTCGTGCCTCTCCTCGGCGCCGCTCTGCGCCCAGGGTCAGCAGGGCGTGCCGGCGTCGGGCGCGATCACGGTGCAGGCCGGAGCGACCGTCGATCGCGACACCGTCACGGTGGGCGACGTCGTGCGGCTGACGATCAGAGTGCGCGCGCCGCTCGGTGCGACGGTGAACTTTCCCACGGCGGTGGATTCGCTCGGTGCGGTCCAGGCGCTCGAGCCGCCGGTGGTGCGCGACGGCGCGGACTCGTCGGCGGTGGATCGCATCGCGACATATCGCGTCGCCGCGTGGGACGTGGGCGGCCAGCCGATCCGGCTCGGCGACGTGATCGTGCAGGCCGACGATGGCGAGCGACGGGTGGCGCTCGCGCTGCCGACACTGTTCGTGAAGAGCGTGCTGCCCGCCGACAGCGCGCTGCGCGTGCCGAAGCCCGCGCGGCCACTGCTCGACGTGCGTGCGCCGATCCCGTGGTGGTGGTGGGCGCTGGCCGCGTTGGCGGCACTGCTCATCGGGCTGGGCGTCTGGTGGTGGTCACGACGACGGCGCGGAGTCGCGGCCCCCACGGGCGATCCGTTCGGCGACGCGGAGGCAGCGTTCACTCGCATCGAGCGACTTCGCCTGCCAGAGGCCGGCGAGCCCGGACGCCACGCGGCGCTGATGGCCGACGTGCTGCGGCGCTATCTCGCCGATCGGCACCAGGCCGCCTCGCTGGCGAACACCAGTGGCGAGCTGCTCTCAGCGGTCCGAGGCATTGGGAGCATTCCATTCGATCGGTTGCGCCGGCTGCTCGACGAGGTGGATCCGGTGAAGTTCGCCGCAGCCCCGCTCGCGCCGGCGAGCGCGCGCGCGCTCGGCGATGAGGCCAAGGCGATCGTGCGCGAGGAGCGCGACGCGAGCGCCGCAGCAGCGGCGGCTCCACAGGAGTCCGCCGCATGATCGACGTCGGCGCGCTGCAGTTCGTCTCGCCCTGGTGGCTGCTCCTACTGCTCCTGCTTCCACTCTGGTGGCTGCTCGCGCGCTCGCGCACGCCGTCGGCCATCGTCTTCTCGCGCGTGAGCGTGCTCGCGCGCGGACCGCGCGCGGGCCGTGGGCTCGCGCGGATACTCGCACTGCTGCGCAACCTCGCGCTGGCGAGCGGGATCGTGGCGCTCGCGCGCCCACGCGCCGGCGCGCACGCGGTGACCTCGACGTCCGAGGGGATCAACATCGTCATCGCCTTCGACATCTCGAGCTCGATGCTCGCGCAGGACTTCCAGCCGCAGAACCGGCTGGAAGTGGCCCGCGACCGCATCAAGCAGTTCGTCACCGCGCGGTCCACCGACCGCATCGGCATCGTCGCGTTCTCCGGCGAAGCGCTCACGCAGGTGCCGCTCACCACGGACTATCCCGTGGTACAGGCGGCGCTCGACAATCTGCAGCCCGGTCAGCTCGAGGATGGCACGGCGATCGGCACGGCCATCGCCACAGCGGCGAACCGCCTGCGCGACGCGCCAGGCAAATCGAAGGTGATGATCCTGCTCACCGACGGCGTGAACAACCGCGGGACGATCGATCCACGTACGGCGGCGAAGGCGGCGGCACAGTTCGGGATCAAGATCTACGGCATCGGCGTCGGGACCGAAGGCATGGCGCCCGTGCCCGTCGGCCGCGGACTGTTCGGCCTGCGCTACGAGATGCAGAAGGTGGAGATCGACGACGCACTGCTCACGGACGTGGCGACGGCCACCGGCGGCCGGTACTTCCGCGCGCGCGATCCCGCGGCGCTGCAGCGGATCACCGAGCAGATCAACGCGCTCGAGCGCGCACCCGTGCGAAGCAAGACGTACGTGCGCTATGCGGAGCTCTTTCGCTGGCCACTCTCGGTAATGCTCGTGGCGCTCGCCGCGGAATTGATGCTCGTCGCGTGGAAGGGCCCGCTGCCATGATGAATCTCACGGAGTTGGTCCAGCTTCCATGGATGCTGATCCTCGCCGTCGTGCTGCCGCTCGTCTTCGCGCTGCTGCTCCGCCGTGCGCGCGCCCAGCGTTCGCGACGCCTCCTGCGATTGGGAAGTCTGGACATCGTCCGGCGCCTCGTGCCCGCCAGCGCATTCAGCGCGGGTGGCTGGCGCGCCGCTCGTCTCACCTCCGCCGCCGCGCTCGCGGGAATCGCGATCGCCGGACCGCAGTGGGGACTGGAGCGAAGCACCGTGCGGAGCACCGGCGTCGATCTCGTGCTCGCGGTGGACGCGTCGCTCTCGATGATGGCGACCGACGAGCGACCGAACCGTCTGGAGCGGGTCAAGCAGGAGATCCGTCGTCTCCGCGCGCTCAGTCCGGGCGACCGCGTCGGGCTGCTCGCGTTCGCGGGCCGCAGCTACGTGTTGTCGCCGATCACGGTGGACGGCGGCGCGCTCGATCTCTTCCTCGACAACCTCGATCCGAGCGTCGTCGGGCAGGCGGGCAGCTCGATTGGGCAGACGATCGCGCAGGGCACGAGCCTGCTCGCGCTCACGAAGAGCGGGGCGGACCGCGCGCTCGTCATCATGAGCGACGGCGAGGCATTCGAGCCACAGGACGAGCTGCTCGCCGCCGCGCGCCGCGCGAAGGAGCAGGGGGTGAGCCTGGTCACGGTGGGATTCGGTACCGCGCAGGGCTCGACGATCCCGGTGAAGGAGGGTGGACGCGTGACGGAGAAGCGCGACGAGAAAGGCACGGTGGTGGTGACGCACTATCGACCGGACCTGTTACAGGCGGCGGCCACCGCGGCGAACGGCACCTTCATTCCCGCCGAGGCCACAGACAAGGCGGCGCGCATCAAGAGCGCGCTGTCGAAGCTCCGCACGCAGTCGCGCGCGCAGCTCGGGGGCGAGGACCACACACCGCGCTACCAGTGGTTCCTTCTGCCGGCCATCCTGTTGCTGTGGCTCGACACCGTGCTGGCGGGCAGGCGGGGTCGCCGCAAGCGGCGCGAGGCCGCCGCCGAGACGGCGGTGGCGGCGGCGCTCGTGCTCGTCGTCGCGACCGGGTGTGGTGGATCGCAGGAGGCCGTGGACGGCAGCGCCGCTTACCGCGCGAAGAACTATCAGCGGGCAGCCGCGCTGTTCGCACAGGTGGTCAAGTCGGGGGACGCATCGCCGGGTGCGCTCTACAACTACGGCACGGCGCTACTGGCGGCGGACTCTCTCGCCGCTGCCGGGGAGGTGCTCGAGCGCGCCGCCGAGAAGGCCGATCCCGAAGTGCGCTTTCGCTCGCGATTCAACGGAGGGCTCTCGCATCTCGTTCACGGACTCGGTACCTCCGGCGACACGGCGAAGCAGGAGCTGACGCTCGCGCTCGCGAGCTACAAGCGCGTGCTCGTGCAGCGCCCCACCGACGTGGATGCGAAGTGGAACTACGAGCTTGCGCTCGAGAAGAAGAAGGAGCAGAGCGGCGGCGGTGGTGGGGGTGGCGGACAATCGGACGCGTCGCCCGCGCCCGCGAAGGACGAGCCCAAGCCGCAGCCCACGCTCGCGCAACGCCAGGCGGAGCAGCTCCTCGGCAGCGCCGAGCGCGAGGAGCGCGAGGTACAGAGTAAGCGACAGCAGCAGAACCGACCGGAGCCTCCGCCGGGCGGAAAGGACTGGTGACCTCGTGCTCGGCGTAGTGCTCCTCGCGCAGCTCGCCATCGCGACGAACGGCCCGGACACCGGCACGGCCTGTATGCCGATCCAGCTCAGCGCCGCGCTGCGCGTGCCGGGCCGCGCCGTCGTGCGCATAGACCCTCCGCAGGGTCCGAGCATGCAGTTGTTGCGCAGTAGTGTGAGCGCGCGGGTCGAGCCGGATGGAAGCGGCCAGTGGTCGACGATCGCCGAGGCGTCGGCAGAAGTTGCGACGGGGCTGACGGGGCGCGTCGTGCTCCCGTCGTTCGTGGCCACGGTCGACGGACGCTCGGTCGCGTCGGCGCCCTTCGTCGTCAACGTGCGCGCACCGATCTCGCCGTCGCCGGTCGTGCTCGTTCGCGCGCAGCTCGATGATCCGCCGGGAGGCCGCACACCCGACTCGCTCATCGTCGGCCAGCAGGTGAACTACGTGGTCGACGTGCTGCTCAACGAGTCCGCGCGCAACCGGCTTCGTCGAAACCCCACGTTCTTTCCGCCGGAGATGGCGTCGGTGCTCGCGTACGACGTCAGCATCCCCGCCGGCGTTCCGCGACACGGGAGGCGCTGCTTCGAGACGCTCAGCTACCGGCGCGCGCTGTTTCCGCTCTTCCGGGGTCGTGTGGAGATCCCGCCCGCCGTGCTCACTTATTCGCTTCCGCTCTCCTCGTCGTTCTTCTCCCGAGAGGAGAGCTTCGAGGCACGCACGGAGAGCGTCGTGTTTTCCGCCGTCGAGCCCCCTGCGCAGGATCGGCCGTCCGAGTACGCCGGCGCGGTCGGTTCGCTCCGCATCTCATCGCGCGTCTCGGCACCGACAGTGCGCCTGGGCGACCCCGTCGTGCTCACCGTGCGCGTCGAAGGTATCGGCAACGTCAAGTTGCTGCCGCGCCCTGTGTTCGCCGTGCCGTGGGCCATGCTCACGATGAGCGAGGAGCGCGTACGGGTGGATTCGGCAAGAGCCCGCATCAGCGGCAGCAAGGAGTATGACTGGATCATCACTCCGCGCACGACGGGCGCGAGGACGATCCCCGGCATTCGCTATCCGTTCTACGATCCGGACACTCGGCGCTACGCGGTGATCGAGACGGCGCCGATCAGTGTGAACGTCACGCCGGGCTCGCTCGCGCCGAGCGATACCGTCGTCGCCGCTCGGCTTCCCCTGCGCATCGTCCTACGCCCTGAACGATCGGAGCCGTTCTCGTCGCGGCCTTCGTACTGGCTGCTGCTCGCCCTCGCGCCGATTCCCGCGTCCATGCGTCGAGCGTTCCGCCGCGGACGCTGGCGCGCGCGCGACGAGTCGGCGGTGAAGCGTCTGCGCACACTCGCGGGCTCCCGCTCGGCCCCGCCGCCGCGCGAGCTGCGTCGGCTGTTCCTCGACGCGATCCGCGAGCGCGTGCCTACCGTGGCACACGCGCGCGATCCACTCGCGCGCGTGCTGCGTCGCGCCGGCGTGAGCGACGATGCGGCGCTCGAAGCCGAGACGCTGCTCGCGCGGCTCGACGACGCGGCGTTCTCAGGGAGCGGTGCGCTGGACGACCGCGCGCTTCGGGAGGCCGCGGAGCTCGTGGACATGATCGATCGCGAAGCGCTGCCGAACGTCGCAGCGCGCCGCGCGCTCGGCGGCGCCGGCGTATTGCTGGTCATCGTGGGGCTCGTCGCGACTGCCGCGCCCGAGGCCGCCGAGCGCAGCTTCGCGGAGGGAGTGAGCGCGTATCGGCGCGGCCAGTTCTCCATCGCCGAACGGCGTTTCGCGCGCGCGGCGAGCGCCGCACCGCGCGCGGTGGACGCGTGGGTGAATCTCGGCGTGGCCGCATGGGAGGCCGCCGATACCGCACAGGCGGCGCGTGCGTGGCACCATGCGCTGCGGCTCGATCCGCTCGAGTCCGAGACGCGCGAGCGACTCCGCTCGATTCAGGCGCTCGGTCCGCGCTCGGCGGCGTACGTCGCGCCGATCTCGATCGATCTGCTCGCCGGAATCGTGCTCGCGCTCTGGATGGCCGGCTGGCTCGTGCTCGCGCTACCCGAGCCGTGGCGGCCAGGCGCGGCGCGCGGGTTCGCCGGAGGTGGCATCGCCCTCGCGCTCATTGGAGTCGTGGGACTCTTCGAGCTGCGCGAGCGCTTGGAGGCACGCGATCTCGCCGTGCTGCTGCATGGGCGTGCGCTGCTCGACGCGCCGGCGGCCGACGCAGCCGTGCTCGCACCGCTCGGCGCCGGAGAGGCCGGCAGGCTCGGCGCCCGCGAGGGCGGTTGGGTACACATCGCCTTCGACGGCGCGCGTGCCGGCTGGGTCCCCTCGGGCGAAGTGGTGCCGATCGACCCCGTGCGAACGGCACGATTGACCGGATCGACGCCGGTCCGATAGCATTCGATCAATGGCGCGCATCGCAGTGCTTCCCTCGGCCGTGGCAGACCAGATCGCCGCCGGCGAGGTGGTCGAGCGGCCCGCGTCGGCCGTGAAGGAGCTCGTCGAGAACGCGCTCGACGCCGGCGCGCGCTTTGTCGAGATCGCCGTCGAAGAAGGCGGCCGACAGCTCATTCGCGTGAGCGACGACGGTATCGGCATGGAGCGCGACGACGCGGTGCTCGCGCTCGAGCGCCACGCGACCTCCAAGATCAGAAGCGCAGCGGATCTCGTCGGCGTCGCGAGCTTCGGCTTTCGCGGAGAAGCGCTGCCCGCGATCTGCTCGGTGAGCCAGCTGCTCATCGAGACCGCGCGAGAGGATGGCGCCGGCACGGCGATTCGCGCTGCCGGGGGTGTCGTGCAGGAAGTGACGGACGTGGCGCGCCGGCGCGGAACGACGATCTCTGCCGCGCGATTGTTCTACAACGCGCCCGCTCGGCAGAAATTCCTGCGTGGTGCGCGGTCGGAATGGCGCGGTGTCGTGGATGCGGTGACGACGATCGCGCTCACGCGATGTGATGTGCGCTTCGCGCTGTCCAACGACGGCAAGGTGGCGCTCACCCTGCCTGCTGCCGCCACGCTGCGCGATCGCGTCGCGGCGGTGTGGGGCGCGTCCACCGCTGATCGGATGGTGGATGTCGAGGATGTGCGAGGCGCGATTCAGGTGAGCGGACTGGTCGAGCGACCCGGCGACGTCGGCACCGCCAGCCGCCGCACCTTCCTCACCGTCAATGGCCGGCCGATCCGCGACAACGGCCTGCTACGCGCCGCCGAGACGGCGTATCGGTCCACGCTGTCCGCAGGTCTTCGCCCATCGTTGCTCCTGTGTATCGTCGTGCCCGCCGACAGCGTGGACGTAAACGTCCATCCCGCCAAGGCGGAAGTGCGTTTTCGGGATCGGTGGACGGTCGAGCGCTGCGTCGAGGATGCGGTGCGGCGCGCTCTCGGCACCGTCGTCGCGAGCGCCGCACTCGGTGTGCGCCGCTGGTCGGTTGGCTCCAGCAATTGGGGTACAGCACCCACGGCCGACGTCGAGCTCCTGCGCGCCGCGCCGCCACATGCCGAAGGGCTGTTCGGCGCGAACGCGGCGACGTCGAACGACGCGGCCGACGCGGGCGACCACGTCAACGGGAACGGCTCCGCCGCCGCGGAGCACGAGCGCACGGACCGTCCGCCGGAGCCTGTGTTTCCGCCGGCGCCCGCGGCGTCCGCGGCGCGACGTGACGTGATCGTCCCGCCGCTGCTGCAGCTCCGGCGCACGTACATGCTGTTCGAGCACGACGACGGCGTGGTCCTCATCGATCAGCATTCGGCGCACGAGCGCGTGCTCTACGAGCAGTTCATGGGGATGCTCGATCGCGGAGAGGCGCCGTCGCAACGACTGCTCTTTCCGCTCACGCTACACCTCGCGCCTGCTGAAGGCGATGCGTTCGAGGCCAATCGCGAGATGCTCGTCCAGCTCGGCTTCGAGGTCGAGGGATTCGGCGGTCACACGCTGCTGGTGAGCAGCGTGCCGATGCCCCATCCGCGATTCGACGCCGAGCGGTGTCTGCGCGAGACGCTCGCCGCACTCGCGGGCGATCGGGACACCGCGTCGCATGCGCGGCACGAACGCCTGGCGGCCACCGTCGCCTGCAAAGCGGCGATCAAGGCGGGCGATGAGCTGTCACCCGGAGAGATGCGAGCGCTGTTCATCGCGCTCGGGGATACGCGACTCCCCGCGCACGATGTCCATGGCCGGTCCACCATCGTGCAGCTGTCCTGGCCGGAGCTCGAGCGGCGCTTCGGGCGGCAGTGAGCGCCACCGATGTCGTCGAGTCGAACGGCGGACCGCACGTGGAGCCGCGTGTCGTGCGCGTCATCTGCGGCCCGACCGGTGCGGGCAAGACACGCGTGGCACTCGCGCTGGCCGAGCACGTCGCGCTCTCGGTCGTCAGCGCCGACTCGCGTCAGCTCTACCGCCGCTTCGACGTCGGCACCGCCAAGCCCACCGCCAACGAGCGCGCGCGCGTGCCCCACCTCGGCATCGACGTGCTCGATCCCACCGAGCGCGCATCGGCCGCGCGGTGGGCCGACCTGGCCGACGGATGGATCCGCAAGAGCCTCGAATCCGAACGAACACCGGTCGTCGTCGGCGGGACGGGACTCTACCTGCGCGCGCTCTTCGGCACCCTCTTCGACGAGCCGCCGCTCGACGTGGATCGGCGCTCCGCACTCGAGCGCCAATTGTCCACCATGGACACGGACGAGCTGCGACGATGGGTGGTTGCGCTCGACCCCGCGCGTGCGGCACTGGGTCGCACGCAGCTTCTACGCGCGGCCGAGATCGCCCTGCTCACGGGCCACCGGGTCAGCGACCTACATCGCGAGCGGGCCCGCCCCCCGCGCTGGCGCGCCAGATATCTTGTGGTCGATCCGGGCGTCGCACTGGCGCCGCAGATCGAGACCCGCACGGCGGGCATGTTTGCGGATGGTTGGCGCGACGAGGTGCGGACGCTCATGCGCGACGTTCCGGAAGACGCGCCGGCCTGGAACGCCGCGGGCTACCGTGCGATTCGTCTGCTGGAACGCGGCGAGCTCTCCCATGACAACGCGCGGACGACAGTGATCATCGAGACTCGGCAGTACGCCAAGCGGCAGCGGACCTGGTTCCGACATCAACTCGCGGAGGAGCAGGTGACGCGACTCGACCCCCGCCTTCCCGATTGTGAGCGTCGCGCGCTCGCGTGGTGGGCAGAATGCGACGGATGAAGATCGGCATCACCTGCTATCCGACCTACGGCGGATCGGGAGCGGTCGCGACGGAGCTTGGCATCGCACTCGCGCAGCGCGGCCACGAGATCCACTTCATCACCTACCAGCAGCCGTTTCGGCTGCCGGCGTTTCTGCCGCGCATCTACTTCCATGAAGTCGATGTCGGCCGCTACCCCCTGTTCGAGTATCCGCCCTACGACCTCGCGCTCGCCGTGCGCATGCACGAGGTGGTGCTCGCGCACAAACTCGACTTGCTGCACGTGCACTACGCCATCCCGCACGCGACCAGCGCCTGGATCGCGCGCGAGATGCTCGCCGGCACGCGCCCCGACATCAAGGTGCTTACCACGCTGCACGGCACCGACATCACCATCGTCGGACAGGACCCGTCGTTCCACGCCATCACGAAGTTCTCCATCGAGAAATCGGATGGGCTCACCGCCGTGTCGCGGTATCTTCAGGCCGAGACGCAGTCGGCCTTTGGATGCACCGGGTGCCGCATCGAGGTCATCCCGAACTTCATCGACCCGACCGTCTACGACCGGACGCGCTACGAGCCGCAGCTGAGCGAGCAGGTCGGACGCGGACGCAAGGTGCTGATGCACGTGTCGAACTTCCGACCGGTGAAGCGCGTGCGCGACGTGGTCGGCATCTACGCGCGCGTCGCGCAGCAGATCCCGAGCGTGCTCGTCATGGTCGGCGATGGACCCGATCGCATCGACGCGGAGCAGGAGGCGCGACGCCTGGGCGTCCAGGACAGCGTCTTCTTTCTCGGCAAGCTGGAGTCCGTCGCGCCGCTGCTCGCGAGCGCGGATCTCTTCCTGCTGCCCACGCAGAGCGAATCGTTCGGGTTGAGCGCGCTCGAGGCGCTCGCCACAGGAGTTCCCGTCATCGGCGCGCGCGCTGGCGGACTTCCCGAGGTCGTGCGCGACGGTGAGACGGGCGCGCTCTGCGCGGCCGGCGACGTGGAGGCGATGGCCCGGGCAGCCATCGCCCTCCTCGGAGACTCCGGCCGCTGGCACGCCGCGAGCACGCTGGCGGCGGCTGATGCTCGCGAGCGGTTCGGCCTGGAGCAGGTGGTCGCGCGGTACGAGGCCTTCTACGCCGGCGCGATCGGCGCTACCCTCAGTGCCGACGACTGATGTCCTGCTTCCCGCCCACCTCCTCGTGATCGCCGTGTTCCAGGCTCCGCTCGCACAGCACTCGCTCGACGCATTCAATGCCGTCGTCCTCGGCGTGGTCGAGGGGGTCACCGAGTTCTTGCCGGTCTCCTCGACGGCGCATCTCATCCTCGCGAGCCGCGCACTCCGCCTCGGCGAGACGGAATTCCTCAAGAGCTTCGAGATCATCATCCAGCTCGGCGCCATCCTCTCCGTCGTCGTGCTTTACTGGCGCAAGTTTCTCGACGTCGAGGTGTTGAAGAAGCTGGTGGTCGCGGTCATCCCGACGGGCGTCATCGGTCTCACGGTGTACAAGGCGATCAAGGGATACCTCATGGGGAGCTTCACCGTGATTCTCCTCGCGCTCATCCTCGGAGGCATCGCGTTGATCGTCTTCGAGCGCGTGCAGAAGAGCGTCGATCGCGACGTCGACTTCTCCGAGATCACGTACAAGAAGGCCTTCCTGATCGGGCTTTTCCAGGCGATCGCCGTGATCCCCGGGGTGTCGCGTTCGGCGGCGACGATCGTCGGCGGATCGCTGATCGGCGTCTCCAAGCGTACCGTCGTCGAGTTCTCATTCATGCTCGCCGTCCCGACCATGCTCGCCGCCACGGGGCTGGAGCTGGTCAAGAACCGCTCGGCGCTCGAGGGGAACCTGGCGATCCTCGCCATCGGATTCGTCGTCAGCTTCCTCACCGCGATCATCGCCATCAAGTCGTTCCTCAGGTACCTCAAGAACCGCGATTTCTCGCTCTTCGGTTGGTACCGTATCGCCTTGGCGATCGTGTTCTTCCTTGCGTTTCTCCGCTGACGGCGCGAGCGCGACCCTCGACGGCACCACCGGCGTCGAGCTCGCGAGCATGCTCGACCTGCCTCGCGTCGACGTGCACGTGTCGGTGAGCTCGACGCTGGACGTCGCGCATGCCGTCGCCGCCGACGCGCCGAACGGTACGCTGATCCTCGCCGACGAGCAGACATCGGGGCGGGGCAGGCACGGCCGGCGTTGGACGTCGCCCGCGCGCACGGGTCTGTGGCTCACGGTGATCGAACGTCCGACGGATGCGCGCGCGTTGGACGTGCTCGCCCTGCGCTGCGGCCTGTACGCCGCCGAGGCGCTCGACGCGCTCGCCTCTGCGCCGATCGGCGTGAAGTGGCCGAACGATCTCTTCGTGGGCGGGCGCAAGCTCGCCGGTGTGCTCATCGAGACGCGCTGGCGGGGTACGAGCCCGGAATGGGTCGCCATCGGGTTCGGGCTCAACGTCGCCGCGCCCAACGTGGACGGTGCGACCGGTCTGGTTGCCGGAACGACCCGGCTCGGCGCGCTTGCCCGGCTGGTGCCGGCGCTGCGTCGCGCGGCGAGCGCGAGCCGCCATCTTTCCGACGACGAGCGCTCGCGGTGGCAGCGGCGCGATGTCGCCGTCGGACAGCGCGTCCTGTCACCCGCTGAAGGCCGCGCAGACGGCATCTCGCCCTCCGGCGAGTTGCTCATCCAGCGCGACGACGGAACCACCTCGCACCATCGTACGGGCAGTCTCACCTTCGCCAAGCCGCTCGCATGCTCCTGACCTTCGACGTGGGAAATACGGAGACGACGCTGGGACTCTACGACGGCGAGACCCTCCGCGCGCACTGGCGCGTGATGACGGACGTCGCGCGAAGCGCGGACGAGTTCGGGGTGCTGCTGCGCGGTCTGCTCGGCGGCAGCGACATCCCGGTGAGCGAGGTGACAGGGGTGGTGATCGGCTCCGTCGTGCCGGCGGCCACGACGCCGCTGGCCGAGGCGTGCGGGCGCTGGCTCAGCGCGACGCGCGTGCAGATCATCGACGCGCGCTCGAATCTTCCGATCACGCTCGCCGTGGACGAGCCGCTCACCGTGGGCGCGGACCGGATCGTCAACACGCTCGCCGCGAGCCACCGCTACCGTCGCGACGCGATCGTCGTCGACCTGGGCACGGCCACGACGTTCGACTGCATAACAGGCGATGCCGTCTTTCTCGGCGGCGTGATCGCGCCTGGCGTGCGTTCGTCGGCCGAGACGTTGTTCCGGCGCACGTCCAAGCTGCCGGCCACGGAGCTCGTCGCGCCGATGCGGGTCATCGGCAAGCGTACGGAGGAATGCATCAGATCCGGCGTGATGCTCGGGGCCGCCGAGTCGATCGACGGCATCGTGCGGCGGATCAAGGCGGAGTGGCCCAATGCCGACACGCCGATCGTGATCGGAACGGGCGGGTTGGCAGAGCTGTTCGCGCCGCTGTGCACGTCGTTCGACGAAGTGGATCCCTATCTCACGCTTTTCGGTCTCTCCCTTGCGTTCGACCTAGTAGGCAGGGACGCGTAGCATCGCTGGGGCCCCTGCCACCCCTTCGGGCCCCGGAAAGCGGACTGAGCGTGATTTGCGGACCCCGTAACAACTCTCCGCACCCCCCATCGTTCTCTGTCTCCGCGCCTTGTCTCCGGGCGAGGGCGCGAGTATCATAGGGGCTGTTAGCACTCACAGCGAACGAGTGCTAATCGTCCGATCGATAGCCTGTTCACCGATATTACGAGAATGGAGGCGCACCACCTATGGCCACCAAGAGCGCAGCCGGCGTGAAGCTCTCGCCGCTGTCCGACCGAGTCGTCGTCAAGGCGACCGAAGAGTCCGAGCAGATGCGCGGCGGGCTGTATATCCCCGACACGGCGAAGGAAAAGCCGCAGCAGGGTGAGATCATCGCCGCGGGTCCCGGCAAGTACGAGGACGGCAAGCTCGTCCCGATGTCCGTCAAGGTTGGCGACAAGGTGCTGTACGGGAAGTACAGCGGCACCGAGATCACGCTCGACAACGAGCAGTACCTGATCCTTCGCGAGTCCGACGTCCTCGCGATCGTCGCCTAACCACCGCTCACGCATACAGAGGAATTCCCATGGCTAGCAAAGAGCTGCATTTCAACGTCGATGCGCGCGCTGCACTGAAGCGCGGTGTCGATCAGCTTGCCGAGGCGGTGAAGGTCACCCTCGGCCCGAAGGGTCGGAACGTCGTCATCGACAAGAAGTTCGGCGCGCCGACGGTCACCAAGGACGGCGTCACCGTCGCCAAGGAGATCGAGCTGTCTGATCCGCTCGAGAACATGGGCGCGCAGATGGTCAAGGAAGTCGCGACCAAGACGTCCGACAACGCCGGCGACGGCACCACGACCGCGACCGTGCTCGCCCAGGCGATCTTCCGCGAAGGCCTCAAGAACGTGACGGCCGGCGCGAACCCGATGGCGATCAAGCGCGGCATCGACAAGGCGGTCAACGCCGTCATCGAGGAGCTCAAGCGTATCAGCGTCCCCACGACGGGCAAGAAGGAGATCGCGCAGGTCGGTTCCATCTCGGCGAACAACGATCACGAGATCGGCAACCTGATCGCCGAAGCGATGGAGAAGGTCGGCAAGGACGGCGTCATCACCGTTGAAGAGGCCAAGGGCCTCGATACGACGCTCGAGACGGTCGAGGGCATGCAGTTCGACCGCGGCTACGTCTCGCCGTACTTCGTCACCGATCCGGAGAAGATGGAGGCGGTCCTCGAGGATCCGTTCATCCTCATCCACGACAAGAAGATCTCCTCGATGAAGGACCTGCTCCCGGTCCTCGAGAAGGTCGCTCAGCAGGGCAAGCCGCTGCTCATCATCGCCGAGGACGTCGACGGTGAGGCGCTGGCCACGCTGGTCGTGAACAAGCTGCGCGGCACGCTTCGCGTCGCCGCCGTCAAGGCGCCCGGCTTCGGCGACCGCCGCAAGGCGATGCTCGGCGACATCGCCGTGCTGACGAACGGAAAGGTCATCAGCGAGGAAGTCGGCTTCAAGCTCGACAACGCGGTGATCTCCGATCTCGGCCGCGCCAAGCGCGTGGTCGTGGACAAGGACAACACCACGATCATCGACGGCGGCGGACAGGACACGGAGATCCAGGGCCGCATCAAGGAGATCCGCGGCGCGATCGACTCCTCCACGTCGGATTACGACAAGGAGAAGCTGCAGGAGCGTCTGGCCAAGCTCGCCGGTGGTGTCGCCGTGATCAACGTCGGCGCCGCGACCGAGGCCGAGATGAAGGAGAAGAAGGCCCGCGTCGAGGATGCACTGCACGCCACGCGTGCCGCGGTCGAGGAAGGCATCGTCCCCGGTGGCGGCGTTGCGTTCATTCGCGCGCAGAAGGCCCTCAAGGGTCTCAAGCTCGACGACGTCGAGGAGCAGATCGGCGTCGAGATCATCCGTCGCGCGATCGAGGAGCCCCTCCGCATGATCGTGCACAACGCGGGCGGTGAAGGCTCCATCGTGCTCGAGAAGGTTCGCTCGAGCAAGGACGACAAGTTCGGCTACAACGCCCTCACGGACACGTACGAGGATCTCGTTCAGGCGGGTGTCATCGATCCGACCAAGGTGACCCGCACGGCACTGCAGAACGCCGCGTCGATCGCCTCGCTCCTCCTCACGACGGAAGCGATCATCGTCGAGAAGAAGGAGAAGGATTCCGGCCACTCCGCGCCTGGCGGCGGTGGCGGCGGAATGGGCGGGATGTACTAGTCGGAAGCAAGCCCCGAGCTCGCTCGGAGTTTGACGGATGGGGGCCTTCGGGCCCCCATCCGCGTTTCCATCCCCTCCCATTCACAGGTGTGGCCACCCGCTTGCATCGTATACCAGGACGAGCTCTCCAATCCCGCTGCATGCCTTTCGATCGTCCCGATCCGCTGGCGTCGTCCGACCCCGTCTCCCACCTCGACGAGGACCGACGCTATCGCGTGCTCGCCGAGACTGCGCCGGACGCGATCATTACGCTCGATGAGGACAGCTGCATCCTGTCCGTGAATCCGGCGGCCGAGCGCATATTCGGCTGGCGCGCCGCTGAGATGACCGGGCAGTCGCTCAGCATGCTCATGCCCGAGCGCTTTCGCACGGCGAACAACTCCGGGATCATGCAGTATCTCCGCACCGGCGATCGACAGCCTCCGTCGAAGAGCGTCTTCGTGCACGGCCTCGCCAAGGACGGCCGCGAGATCCCGATGGAGATCTCCTTCGGCGAGTTCGCCGACGACGGTCGTCGGATCTTCGCTGGCTTCATGCGAGATGTCTCCGATCGCGTCGCGCAGCAAAAGCTGCTCGAGCGGACGAAGTCGGACCTGGAGCTCGCCCTCGCCGAGCTGGAGTCTCGCGTGCGCGAGGCCGAGACGGCGCGACGCGCCGCCGATGAAGCGAACGCGGCGAAGTCACGCTTCCTGGCGACGATGAGCCACGAGCTCCGCACGCCGCTCAACGCCATCGGCGGCTATGTGGAGCTGCTCGAGACTGGTCTGCGAGGAGAGCTCAACGAGGCGCAGCGTAGCGACCTCCGTCGCGTGCGACGAGCCCAAGCGCGCCTGCTGGAGCTCATCAACGACATCCTCAACTTCGCCAAGCTCGAGACGGGCCGCGTGGGCTACGACATTCGCGACGTCGGCGTGGCCGACCTGCTCTCGAGCCTCGGCGCGCTGATCGAGCCGCAGGTGCAGGCCAAGGGTATTGCCTACGAGTGCGTGCCCGGACGCGACGACGTCACCGCCTGCGCTGATCCGCAGAAGCTCGAGCAGATCCTGCTCAACCTGCTCTCGAACGCGGTGAAGTTCACGGAGCCCGGGGGGCTCGTCACGCTGTCGACATCGGCGGACGCTGACGAGGTGC
>JBDSDB010000164.1:0-6102 GCA_039920785.1 Gemmatimonadaceae bacterium | reverse complement strand
GGTGCCGGTGCTCGCGCATCCCAATGGATGGTGGCGCATCACCGCGCAGCGGCTGCTCGTCGAGCGGGGCGACCGGTCCGTCGCACCGGCACTGCGCCAACTCGCGCGCTCGAGCGCCGACGATCGCGCGCGGTTGCACGCGCTGTGGACGCTCGACGGGCTCGGCGAGGCCGACGTCCCCACTGTGCAGCGAGCGCTCGCCGACAGCTCGGCGCAGGTGCGTGCCGCGGCGATCCGGATCGCCGAGCCTTGGCTCGCACAGGCCTCGCACGCGATGCAGGAACGAGTGCTCGCGCTGGCGAGTGATCGCGCACCAGTGGTGCGCCGCCAGCTCTCGGCGTCGCTGGGTGAGCTTGTACTCCCAGCGCGCGACGCGGCGCTCATCAAGGTGATCGCCGCCAGCGGCGACGATCCCGTCGTCGCCGACCTCGTCGTCACCGCGCTGGCCGGCCGCGAGATCGCGTTTCTCGACGCACTGCTCGCGAGCAGGCCCCTCGTCGCAGAACGGATCGAGCCCGTGATGCGTTCACTCGCCGCCGCGGTGCTCGCGTCGCGCGACGTGCCGAGCGTGCAGCGGCTCGTGGCGCTCGTGGGCCAGTCGTCGCGACCGCGATGGCAGCGGCTCGCGCTGCTCGGAAACGGGCGCGCGCAAGCGGCTCCCTCGTTCGGCGCCGCCGAGGGCCAGCCCACGGGACGCCGCGGCGGCGGGATCGTCGTGAGCCTCCCGGCCGAACCGCGCGAGCTGATCGCCACGATGGCCAGCTCCGACACCGTGCTCCGGGCCCAGGCGACGCGCTTCGCCGACGCGCTGACCTGGCCGGGCCGGACTGCGCGGCGGCCGCAGCCGCGCAGTCTCACTCCGGACGAGCAAGCGCGCTTCGCGGCGGGCGAGAAGCAGTATCTCGGGACGTGCGCCGGCTGCCATCAGGCTGGCGGGACCGGGCTCGCCGGCGTCGCGAAGCCACTCGTCGGCTCGCCCTGGGTGCTCGGCCCTCCGGTACGGTTGATCCGCATCGTGCTGCATGGCAAGGAAGGCGAGATGCTTATGCCTCCGGTCGGTGCGTCGCTGAGCAACGAGCAGCTCGCGAGCGTACTGACCTACGTTCGTCGGTCGTGGGGCAACGACGCATCGCCGGTGAGCCCGACGGACGTCCGAGAGTCCCGAGGTGCCACTGCAGGACGATCGAAGCCGTGGACGGAGGCGGAGCTGATGAAAGTGAACCGGTAGGAAGGAACGGTTTTCGGTTTTCGGTTTTTGGTTTTTGGTTTTCGGTTATATCCAGTTATCGGTTATCCGTTGCCGGTTATCGGTTAACCGAAGAACCGTTCAGCGCCAACCCGATCACCGACTAACGGCGCGCCACGCTCGCCCCTATCTCATGTCGAACACATAGCTGTTCAAGTGCTGGATCGTCGTCTCGTGCTCGGCGACGCGGTGCGCGAGCAGGTCGCCGATCGTGACGACGCCGTGGAGTCCGCGATCATCGACGACCGGAAGGTGGCGCACGCGGCGGCTCGTCATGATCGCGCCGCATTCCTCGACACTCGTCTCCGGCGGGCAGGTCACGATCGACTTCGTGAACACCTCGCTCACTGGCGTGGACGCGGGCGGCAACCCGGCGACGACGACGCGGCGGAGGATGTCGCGCTCCGTGAAGATGCCGAGCAGCTGGTTCGCCTCGTCCACGACGAGGACGCCGCCGACGCTGCGCTCGTTCATGAGCTGCGCAGCCTCGAGCACGGAGGCAGTGGGAACGATGGAGACCACGTCGGTCCCCTTGCGGGCGAGCAGGTCACGAACGACAGCCATCAGGCGCTCCTGTTGGAGAACGTCCGATAGTAGCCCGAGTGCGGAACGTGCGCCAGACGGCGCAGCAGACGCGCGCTCTCGCGCCGGTCGACGTTCTTGACATGACCGGGAGCCCCCGGCACACTGAGCTGTCGCCGACTGACGATCTACCACTCCCACAATCCACTTCATGCGAACCCGCTTCTCTTCGATGCTGGCGCTGCCCGCGTTCGGCACCCTCGCCCTGATCGGCTGCGCTCAGCAGCCGGCACCGCAGAGCGCGCCTGCTCCAGCCGCGACTGCTGGCGCGGGCGTCCCCGCGAGGCAGATGCGACCCGAGGATACCGAGTACTACACGCCGGTTCCGCCGATCGTCACTCCGGGCTCGACCGCCGGGGCGCCCCCTTCGGATGCGCTCGTGCTTCTGGGTGGCAACGACCTGAGCCAGTGGGTGATGATGAAGGACAAGAGCCCGGCGACCTGGCCCGTGGCCGACGGAATCATGACCGTGGACAAGAAGGCGGGCGGGATCGAGACGAAGCGGAGCTTCACCAACTATCAGCTCCACCTCGAGTGGCGCATCCCCGAAGGGATCACGGGCAAGGGGCAGGCGCGCGGGAACAGCGGTATCTTCCTCGCGTCGCAGGGACCCGGCGACGACGGCTACGAGCTCCAGGTCCTCGACTCGTACGAGAACACCACGTACGTGAACGGGCAGGCCGGGAGCATGTACAAGCAGGCACCGCCGCTCGTGAACGCCATGCGGAAGCCCGGTGAGTGGCAGGTCTACGACGTCGTGTGGACGGCCCCGACGTTCAACGCGGACGGCACCGTCAAGTCGCCAGCGTACGTCACCGCGTTTCACAACGGTGTGCTGGTGCAGCGCCATTTTGAGCTCAAGGGCAACACCCCGTACATCGGCCCTCCGAAATACAAGGCGCACGGCCCGACGCCGATCAAGCTCCAGTCGCACGGAGACCCGAGCCCGCCGATCAGCTTCAGGAACATCTGGCTCCGGGAGCTGAAGTAGGCGCGCCACGATGCGTGCATGATGCATGCGCTGTTGGAACGCTCCAAGAAGCACCCAGGCGTAGCAACAAGCAAAGCAGCCCTCCGTGATCACTCACGGAGGGCTGCTTCGCCATCGAGGTGGAAGACCGCGACGACGATCGACTACTGGAACGTCGCCTGGTTGCCCTGGTTCTCCTCAGGTTTCGGCTGCCGGACGCGCGGCGTCTGGCCATAGCTGTACTGGAAGCTGAGGTATGCGGCGCGGTTGCCGAAGTTGCGCTCGGTGACCTGCGTGAGGGTCGCCGTGCCGGCCTGCACGCGGAACTTCCCGGTGTTGAACGGATCCGAGAGCCGCAGGCTCAGCGACGCCTTGTCGCCGTCGAGCTTCTTCTTGATCGAGATGTTGGTCATCTTGAAGGCGCCCATCCTGCCGCCCTCGATCTTCATTGCCGCGCGGTAGAACTGGAACGCCTGCAGCGACAGCGTGGGTGTCACGTCCAGCGTACCGTTCACGCGTGCGGACCACGTCACCGCGTCGGTCCCCACGATGGAGCTCGTCGACCCGCCTTCCGTCACGATCTTGAACACGTTCGCGCCGGCGAAGCCGCTGAAGCGCTTGCCGAGGCGCACGGAGCCATTGAGATCCGTGCCCCATGAGTTGCTGACCGCGAGGTTCTTGAAGCTGATCGTCGTCACGCTGCGCCCGTCCACCACGTCGTCGGTGTTCAGGATGAAGCGAATCACGTTCGTGGTGTGGCGATAAAACGGCGAGAGCTGCACCGAGCCGAGCTTGCCGCTCTTGTTGAATCCGAGCTCGTACGCATCGGTGTACTCGGGGTTCAGCGCGGGATTGCCGATGAACACGTTCTGCACGTCGAAGAACGACGGGAACGGGTTCAGCTCCTGCGTGCCCGGACGGCGGACGCGGCGCGAGTAGCTGACCTTCGCCTGGCTCGTCGGAGTGATGTTGTAGCTCAGCACTCCGCTCGGAAACAGGCTCGTATAGTGGTACGGGTAGCTCTTCGCCGGCAACGTGAGCGCGAAATCGCGGTTCGCATACTCGGCACGCAGCCCGCCCTGCAGCTCAGCCTTGCCCACGGGACGGCTCAACACCGCGTACGCCGCGTGCACCGTCTCCTGGAAGTTGAATGCATTGCTCAGGTTGCTGCGCTTCCAGTCGCCCGTACCGAGCGAGTCCTTCAGCACGTCGTAGTCGCGATCGAGGAACCGCGCATTGCCCTTGTACCCCGTCTCGATCTTCACCTTGCCGACCTGCTTGGTGTAGTCGAGCTGGCCGGTGATCGACTTGTTCAACGCATCGACGTTGTCGTTCTGACCCTCGAAACGCACGGTGCTGTTCGTCAGCGTTTCCCGCCACAGCGACGTGACGTCCTCGTCGTGCGAACGGTTGAAGCGGACCTCGAGCGCCAGCTCGTGCTTGCGCGGCTCGAACGTGCGCTTGAACGCGGTGGTGTAGTCGAAGCTCAGCCCCTTGGAGTCGTTATCGCGCGGCCGCTTGTACGCGTCGAGCAGCGTGCGCGATCCAGTGAGCTCGTTGTACGCGCTCACCGACTCGTCCGTGCCGTGACGATGGTTGACGTTGATCGAGTTGGAGAACAGGTCGCGCACGTTGAGCTTGTAGTCGACGTTGGTGCCGAAGTTCTGGCCGGCGAAGCCGTTCTCACCGAGGATGTTCTGCTCGGTGATCGCCGTGATCGCGCTCAGCGCATCGAGACGCGAGCGGTTGTTGATGCCGAAGACGCTGCGGCCCTCGTTGAAGATGCCGAGGTTGCTGAACGTGGTCAGCTTGCCGACCTGGTAGCCGAAGTTGCCGGACGCACTGTACCGGTCCGCGTTGGCGGCGCCCAGGTTCAGGCCCGCACTCATGCCGAGATCGACGTTCGACTTGAGGACGATGTTGATGATGCCCGCCATCCCTTCCGGGTCGTGCTTGGCCGACGGGTTCGGGATCGTCTCGATGCGATCGAGCAGTCCCGCGGGCAGGCTCTTGAGGTACGCGGCGAGCTGCGTGCCAGAGATCGGCGCGGGACGTCCGTTGATCTGGATCGCGACGTTTTCGTTGCCGCGCAGGCTGACCTTGCCGTCGCCGTCCACCGTGACGGATGGCGTCGCCTCGAGCACCTCGGCCGCGTTGGTCGCTGCCGGCGCGACGTCCTTGGCACGATATGCGTTGCGATCGGCGCCGATGGTCACGGCGTCCTGCTTCTCCACGACGTCGACCCCGCCGAGCACGGTGGCGACGCGGTCGAGCTTCACCGTGCCGACGTCCACTAGGGGAACCGCGTCCGTGATGGTGACGTCCTGCACCTTGAGGCCGAAGCCGAGGTACGTGATGCGCAGCGAGTAGGTGCCCGGCCGCAGTCCGACGACGCGGAACGCGCCGTTCGGTGAAGCGATCGCCCCGGCGGCGAGCGCACCGGCCGGCTTGGTGCGGACGGCGACGGAGGCGCGCGCAATGGGCTCGGTGCTCTTCCCGTCGACGATGGTGCCCTTCACCTCGCCGTTGCCGGACGGCGGCGGACCGCCTCGGCCTGGACCTCCCTGACCGGGAGCCTGCGCGGCAACGAGACCGGCAGAGAAGAAGACGCCGACGATGGCGAGAAGGGTGGGCCTCATGACAAGCTCTCAGTCTGACTGTGAAGTCCAACGGTGCCGCGGTGGGATAGAGCGGCTTCTCCCGGGGGGAGCCTCTCTAGTTTCGGCACTACGACCCGGGCTTCTCGAGGTTTCAGACAGAGCGGACCGTCGAATGGTTGCAGAGGGACTTCCGAAGGGCGGATGTCGCGAGAAGTCCCGGAAACGAATGTTTGTGCGCGGCTACGACACTCAACTACAACGCCGGTAGCGGGTAGCTGGCCACTTCGGTAACCGGATTGGCATACGAGCTCCCGGTATTTTGGGCTGGGATTGACCTCCAGTACTCGGTACACGCATTGGATGTCGGCAACGGCGTTCGCCGTTCACGCCACTGCGTTGACGCAGGCTCAGAGCCGTTCCCCGCGGACAGCGCTCCGTTCACATGCCGGGAGGTGTTATGCTTATCCGGCTACCGAGGTGGCCAAATACCCGCTACTGGTGTTGCCGTTGAATCTCGACCCGACGGTACCATCCAAAAAACGGGCCCCTCGACAGAGGGGCCCGCATGCCAATGGAGTTCGAGGTCAGCGCGTGAGCGCGTAGTACAGCACGTACACCCAGGAGAGGAAACCCTGGACGATCGCCCAGAGGATCGAGTGGTGCTCGCTCCACGAGATGGCGATGGCGAGCGCGGAGCCGAAGCT
>JBDSDB010000163.1:0-12269 GCA_039920785.1 Gemmatimonadaceae bacterium | reverse complement strand
GACCTACCACCCCATTCTCGCCCGCACTTCCGGCTCCAACTCATCGGCCATGCGGCGCTGCTCGTCGAGATCGGGATGCCCGTCGCATCCCGCGGTGTACTGGGCCGAGAACGCGAACCGGCTGACGGCGTTGTCCCCCGCCGCCGCACGCGCGGTGACGACGCGTTGCAGGTACTCGTTCAGCCGCGCGTTCTTGCCCGCGTCGAGCATGGGGCTGTTGAGCAGCAGAAGCGTCGCTCGAGGATAGCGCGTCCGCACGCCGGCGACGAACCGCGTGTAGTCGCGCACGAATGCGTCACCGTCGAGCGGGGAGCGCGGCGTCGGTCCCGCGCCGTCGGAAAAATCGTTCGTGCCGAGCGAGACGACGACCAGATCGGGCGTGTAGCGGCGGTAGTCCCACGTGGTGACGGAGTCGGCGTAATCCATGTACACGCCGCCGTACACCCGAGACATCACCGGCGCTGGTGAGTTCCAGTTGCGGACGACGCCTATGCCTGAGATCGCGCTGAGCATCCACTGGGCTTCCACCCGGCGGGCGACGCGTGGGGCGTACGACTGCCAGGCATGTGTGGCGTCGTACCACGTTCCCTGCTTGCACGCGAGCGGACGGGGATCGGCGCCGTAACCGGCCGTGATGGAGTTGCCGATGAACTCGATCCGACGAACGGGAAGCGGATCGGCCTGGAGCAGCTCTTCGGCGTACACGGTGACGAGCCGATTGCGGCCGTTCTGCCCCTCGGTCGCCTTGCTCAACGCGAGCGTGTGCTCGCCGTGCGTCAGTCCTTTGACGAGCAAATAGCGCTGAGACCGGGAGCGCGTTCGGAAGCGGGATGGCTCGGCCCCGTCCACGACGACGGTGAACCAATTGTGGCCGGAGGAGTCCCGAAGCTCGTCTTCCAGCTCCACCTCCAGCGAGGTGCCTCGGAACTTCGTGAGAAACGTCACACCCGAGGCGCCGAACGCGACTCGCTCGCCGTCGACAGTGTGACGGCCCATCACGCGTATGCGCTCGCTGGTTGCGGGATATGCGCGCAGGCGGGACGCGCCGTTCGGCGCGGCGGATCGAAACCTGGTGGCGCACCCGGCGAGCATCACGCTCGCGGCCAACAGCAGGGTGGTCTTCATAGGCGTCGCGATGATGAACATGCGCCTCAGGCTACTGGGCGTCGGCCGCCGGGGCAATCGGTCCGACGGACGCAGGTGAAACGCCGAGCGGCACGAGATCGTAAACGGGGCATGCCGCTCTCCGACTTCAGCTTCCGCGCCGCCAACCGGACCGATCTTGACGGCGCGCAGCGCACCGATCAATACGTCTCCCCCGTGGCCTACACTCCCGGCGCCGTTCAGGGGGATGCCGCGCCAGACGACCAGCTCAGCGCGATCCTCGGGGAGGCCACGCGCACCGGGCCGTGGGTGCTGCCGCCTCTGCTCGACGTGCAGGTGGTCCTGGGCGAGGTGCTGATCGACCTGCGCGACGCCGTGCTGCCGCCAGTCGGATGCGAGATCGCGTTGTTCGGACTGTTGGGTGCGTTCAAGCTGCTCGTTCCGCAGGGAGTCGTGGTGGTGGACGAGCTCACCTCACTGGGGTCCACCGTGCGCAACGACGCCGCGCACGACGGTGTGCGCATGATCCGCACAACGCGGGTGCGCCTGACCGGTACGGCCGTCATGTCAGAGGTCGAGGTGCGCGTGGCAGCGTCCGGCGAGTCGGCCAGGCGAGCCTGGAAGCAGGCCAAGCGGAAAGGGCGGCGCGAGTAGCTCGCTTCGGCGCGGTGCCGCGACATTCTCTAAGGCGTGAACAGCGCGTCGTAGCGCCCCGACACCAGCACCGAATCGAACCGCTTGCCGATCGTCTCCACGAGCCGAGTGTCGGTGTCGCGATCCATGTAGAAGCTCACGTGGTGCTCGCTCTCGTTGTTGATGACGTGCACGACCTTCCCGTCGATGTGGAGCTGGTGGCCGTACGCGGCGACGTCCTCCGGCGTGCGTGTCGCCTTCATCTCTGACTCGAGCCACGCGATGATCGCATCCTCCATCGCCGAGCCCGCGGGCTGCACGCGATACTCGCGATAGCCCTCGCCGTCCATCGAGTGCACGCCGCGATACGGGAGCGGCGTGACGTCCGCCTTCGCGACGAGCCGATACACCCCATCATCGCCGCGCACCCACGTGTAGTAGTGCTGGAGCCACGCCGGATCGAGATCGCTCACGGCGCCCACCCGCGTGCGCCCCACATCCACTGGCACGAACGACGAACCCCCCGTTTCGACGTCGGTCACGACGAGATCGCGGCCCGAATATCCCGAGTCGAAGCCGAAGCGCACGACGCGCCGTCCGTCCGGCGAGAGGCCCAGCGGGCGCACGTTGACGTCGAGCCGCAGGTCGTCGCTCGAGGTGAACCGCCTCACGCGCGGCGGCCGCGTCGTGAGCAGCGCGCCGTCGAACAGGTAGTCGCCCGACTCGGAGAACGCCCGCTCGTCCACGGCGCCCAGGATCGGGTCGAGCCGGCGTCCCCGCTCGAAGCGCGCCATGTCGTTCGTCACGAGTGGCGCCAGGATCGCCGGGGCCCCGTCGGCGATGAGCTCGGAGCGCACGCGCTCGCCGTCGGCGAGTACCAGATAGTACGGTCCACTCTGCGTCTCCGTCGCCGGACGCATCACCAAGCCGTCGGGCGCACCCGGCAGCAACGCCACCGACTCGGCGCGGTCGAACCGCATCGTCGTGCCTCCCGTCGCGTCACTCGGCCCCTCGATGATCACGGGCGCACCGCGATAGCGCACGCGGAACGTGGCGCTCGTCGCGATCACCGGCGGGCCGTCACCGACCGTTTCCGCGTGGAACCCCTGAGCGGCGGTGCCGATCTCGAACGCGCCGAACGTCTGCCAGCGCACGACCTGACTGCGCGGCAGCACCTTGAAGCGCATCGTGAATCCGTCGGGGAGCGGCGGCTGGCCCTCCCGCGCGCGCGGCATCCACTCGCTCCACTCGAGCTGCGCCTTCCGCGGATACGCGGGGAGCGGCACCAGGAACGCCATCCCCTTGACCGGCGCAGGCTCCAGCTCGAGCAGGCGATCGCCGCGGCTCGTGTACACCTCGACCGCACCGGGCACGATCCATCGCCCGTCCACCCGATGCGCGTCCTTCATCCACAGCGGCCCGACTTTGCTCTTGCGCGCCACGTGGTTCGCGACGGAGTGCAGCGTGAGACTCCGTGGCGCGGTGTCGGCCGCCGGCGACGTGGCTTGCGCTGGGGGCCACCGGATCTCGACGACGAGCAGCAGCTCTTCACCCGCGATGCGCGGTGGTACGTCGGCGCTGAGCCGCGCGGGTACGACGATGACGAGCGCGATGCCGAGCACGATGACGAGCGAGTATCCGAGCGCTCGGAGAAATCCGGGATGTGCGCTGCCGGCAACGACTCGGCTGGTGGCGAGCCCGATGAGAAGCGCCGCGACCAGGCCGATCAGCGCGATGAAGACGACGTAGTATCCGGACTTGCCCTCGAACGACGAGATGCGGTACCAGTCCACGCACAGCATGGCGACGAAGCCGGCGACCACACAGCCGACGGCCGCCGAGATCACCGCGACGAGTATGGAGAGCGGCCAGGACATCAATCGCTCTCGTTCATCGCAGCCACGCGCCGAGCGTCTCGCCATTGCTGTAACGGAGATCGTCCACGCGCCACGCACCGCGCTGCAAGCGGAGCAGGTATCGCACGGGCCGCACGCGACGCCCGTCGCCGAAGCGCACCGTCACCGTGGCGAGGCCGCCTTTCGCTACGCCGAGTCCGACGGAAAAGCGCGTCGGATACTCCTGGCTGTCGGTGAACGGGTCCCCGTCGATCGCCGGCGTTTCGTTCGGCGACGCCGGCTTGGCGAGGTAGCGCGCGATCCGGGCCCTGAGACCGTCGGAAAGCCACGGCGTGATTGCATCCACGGCCGCCGCATGGAATCCGATGTCGGCGAAGTGACGCTCGAGCAGTCGCTGCACCACGCCGGCGGGCGAGGTGTCCGGTGCGAACGACCCGGGCGACCTGTCGAGCGTCCAGATCACATTGTCGAGCGCAAAGAGCAGGGTGTTCTGATCGGCGCGATGGAGCTCGAACAGCCCCGCATCGCAGTCGAGACTCGTGCCTGCCACCGGCATCGCGACGAGGCCGAGCGACTCGGCGGCATCCTTCGCCGGCGCCGGCAGCGAGCCCTGGAAGAGCGCGTCCGCCTGGAAACGAGTCGGCGTGTAGTGCGCGTTCGCGCAATTCAGCACGCCCGGTCCGCTCACGTGACTGGCGCCGAACCGAATGCTCTTGCCGATCCATCCCTTGGAGTTCGGGTTGGCGACTTTCGCATCGGTGACCCACGGTGCGACGACGGCGCGAACGAAGCGCCACTCGCCGAGAATGCTCCCGGCTGGAGCCGGCGCGGACGCAGCGCGTGGAGCGGTGCCCTGCGCGAACGCTATCGTGCTCCGGTAAGCCTGAGTCGAGACGAATGCGATGGTGAAGAGCGCCAACGCGCGTCTGTGCATCCACACCCGCCTCTTCTCCGGCGCGTCGCGCTCCGTCAGTCTTCCCCGCGTCACGCGCGTGCGTCGGTCGAACATCCTCGCCTCGAATGCGGTTTGTGGTCAGCTTTCGCCGCAGCAAAGTGTAGCGAGCGCGGCCTGTTCGGGAATCCCTCGCCGGCTCCGCCGGCATCTCATCATCACCGTCGAGGCCCAAGCCCAGTGGATGATTCGCGAATCCCGACCGCCTTCCGCGCGGACGTCGCCGCCATGCCCGGTGTGCTGCAGCGGCTGATCGGCGACGAGCTGAACGCCGGGAACGAGATCGACGAAGTGGGCCACGCATTCCCGGCATCGCCCGCCGGCGGCTACGTGAAGCTCGTTCGGCACGTGACGACGCGGCCCCGCGCGAGCGGCGACGGACTGCAGTATCGTGCTCGGAACAGCTCTCTATCAGCCGGCGAGTTCACCGACGAGAAGAGATTCTACTTCGTGCTCGAGCCGGCGGGCGCGCCGCCGGCCGACGCCGACATGGACGCCATTCGCGCCGCGGACGACGCTCCGCGTCCCACGCCACGTCCGCAGGTGGAGGGAGGCGCAGCGCCGATCGAGCGGTTCGTCTCGAGCATGGTGATCGATTACGACAAGTGGGACGACGGCATCGGCTACGATCTCGAGGCGCTGCGCGCGGCGTCGCGCGCGGAGCAGGCGTCCGTCGAATCCCGACTCGTGCCGCCGTCCGGGTGGCGCGACGTGGAAGCGCTCGCGGCGCTCGCCGACACCGGCAGCATCACGGCGGGCGAAGCGTTGCGGGCCGCGATGGCCTCGACGAATTCCGAGGTGCGCCTCGCCGTGACGCGGTTCGCACCGGAGCTCATCGACGCAGACGTGCGAACGGCCTCGCTGCTCAGTGCGATGGAGACCGCCGCCCCGTTTGGCGGGCTCGATGCGACGCTCGCGCAGGTGGAGGAGTTCCATCCGCCGGACGTCGTCGCCGCGCTCTTCCGCCTCCTCCTCACGCGCGACGGCGAGACCGCGTGCAACTACGCCGGGATGGTCGCCTTCCTGCACGGAAAGGCTGCGTCGTCCTTCGATTGGTCGTTGCGGCCGCTCTTCCTCCAGTTCAACACCACCGACATGAAGGAACGCGTGTCGGCGTTCCGGGCATTGTGCGAGCTGTGCGGCGTGGACGCCGACCCATTGCTCGCCGCGAGCCACGCGAGTGATGGCGCAGCCATCACCAACCAGACTGCCGCTCCGCGAGGTGTCTGAAGCGACTTCGTGCCAGGTAACCTCAGCCAGACGCCGGCGGTGGCGAAGGCGGCCAGTACGAACGCCACGGCGATGATCCCGAAGGGCGCGCGCGCGCCCGCCAAGAGTGCGACCGCCGAGGCAGCGATGGTACCGATGCTTAGTGAGATGCCTGCCGAGACCGCGCCGCGCCTCATCGAGGTAGTCACGGCCACCGAGTGCGCCACGAGGGTGACGACGAGCGCCATCCAGGTCATTCGGAAGTCGTGGCGGGGACTGAGCGCGGCAATGCCCGCAACGACGAATGGTGCGACAGTGCAGAGGCCAGCGAGAACGCGTCGCATGGACTGAAGGAGGAAGCAGTGTGAGAATAGAGATTCTGTTGCCAGTAGTCGTTCTGAAGCGGCCGGCTCGCAGTCGTGGTAGCGTGGGTTCACCAATGGGATTGCGCCCATTGGTCCGCGCTACAACACGACGGAGCCGGCCTCTCATGCTCGAGAACCTCCGGTATTTCGGCCTCCGCGCGAGGAGGAACAGGGGTCAGAGACCCACCGCGCTGGCGACGTCGATCCTCCCTCGCCCATAGAACGGATCGGTACCCGGTTGTCCCAGGTCCACGGCAGACTTCACGATGACGCTCTTGATCTGCGACGGACTGCCGGCGCCCTGCTCCGCGATCACCAGCGCGGCGAGGCCGGCCACATGCGGACTCGCCTGGCTCGTGCCGATGTACCCGCTCAGACGGTTGCCGGCCACGCACGCGGTGAGCACGGGCACGCCCGCCGGCGTGAAGCCCGCGATCCGCGTCTTGCTGCAGAACGACCAGACCCACGAGGCGATGCCGGGTCCCCACGGCCAGTTGGAGACCGTGAAACCGTTCGCTGCATCGGCGTTGCCACCCGGTGCCGCGACGGTGATCGCCGAGCGGCCGAAGTTCGTGTAGTAGGCGGGCGTGTCGGGATTGCTCGTCGCCGTCGGTGGTCCAACGGAAGAAACGCACACCACGTGCTGCTGCGTGCAGTACGTCGGCAAGAAGTTGCCATCGTGATCGAGGTCGGCCGCGCTGTTGCCGGCAGCGACGACGATGAGCATCCCCTGCTTGTTCGCGTAGTTGAACACGCGATTGATCAGCGAGACGAAGCGCCCGTTGCCCGCCTTCGCGAAGCCACCGCCGAGGCTCATGTTGGCCACGTCGGCGCCCTGGTCGGCCGCGAACAACACGCCCGACAACACTCCGCCGAACGTGCCACCGCCATTGGCGCCCAGCACCTTCACGCCGATGAGCGTGGTGCGCGACGTGACGCCCGCGAGCGCGAGTGCCTTGCTGCTCACCTGCGTGGCGACGTTGGTGCCGTGCCCATTGTAGTCGCTGATCTTGTTGCGCGTCGGGAAGTACGTCGTGCTGATCGCGTCGTCGGAGGGGACGAACGACGCGGAGCGCGACAGGTCGACCAGACCGTTGAGGTCCGGCGCGTCGTAGTCGATGCCGGTGTCGAGGATGGCCACCGTCACGGCGGAACTTCCCAGCTTGCCCGCGGCCCACGCGGTGTTGGCGCGAATGAGACGCATGTTCCACTGCCATGCGTAGCGCGAGGCGGTCGTCGGATTCGCCTGACTGCTCGGCGTCACGTCGCCGACGCTCGATGCGTCGGCTTCGACGGCCGCCACCGGAACGTCGAGCGAGAAGGGCTCGTCGGCCTGCACGTCGGCCACGCCACCGAGCCGTGCGATGCTCGCCGCGCCAGCGTCGTCGACACCGCGCACTACGGCGATGCCGGCGCCAGAGTGGAGCATCTCGATGGTGCCGCCGCTCGCGGCGACACCGGCCTCGAACCCGCGACCGAATCCGCCGTTGTTGGCGAGGACGATGTAGCGATCGACTGGCGCCGAGGCGATGGACGGAGACGCGGACGGTGAGATGGTGGGGCTGACCGGATTGGGACGGTCGGAGGTACACGCGGCGAGCGCGAACGCGCCCACCAGGGAGACGAACAAACGAGAACGGGACATCGGCGACACCCAAGAGTGGAGGTAGCGATCGCTCGATCCAGCGGAATGCCGATAAGAAGGCGCTCTGGGAAAGCGGATGTCAAATCGCACGCATGCGCCGCCCGACGACTTCGGCTCGTCGCGAAAGCGGGCTCCTGCGCACCGAAGCCAGCTCGGCCAGCGCGCCTGCACGCATGGGACCGGCCGAACTCGCGCGCAATGGTCTACGCGGCGCGAGCGGTGTTCGAAGCTGCTGCGAAGCGGGTCGGCGAAGGAGAGGCGGCAGGCCAGCGGTGAACCCCGCTTGCGTGGAGTCACGTACGCCCCCACGTCGTGCAGACGGACACCGTCGTGACCGCGAGGAGAACACATTGAATGATTCGCTCTGGGACTTTTGCCATCGCACGGCGTTTCTCGTGGCGCTCTCGTCGGCGCTCACGCTGAGCTGTGCGTCGACCGGCACGGAGCCGCGCACGGCCAGCGGCACGCGCTCGTATCGAATGGGCTTCTCCCCGATCCCGCCGAGGCTGTCCATCGCCGAGGTCCTGCGCACGCTCGACTCGGCGAGCCGGCATGCCGACGCTGCGCTGATGGTGGTCGACATTCCGTGGGCGTCGCTCCTCGCGGACACGAACGCGGCGCTGCTCGTTCGGCGCGATCAGCTTCCGCTCGCGCAGCAGTTCGCCCAGCGGGGATTGCCGATCACCGTCCAGCTCGAGCCGGCGAACGGCCTCGATCGCCGCGCGGAGTCTGCGGTGCTCCGCTCACTCGGCCGGTCGATCACCGAGCCGGCTGTGCAGCGTGCCTATCGCGAGTACGTCGTCGCGTTCGACAGCATCGTGCGCCCGAGTGCACTCCTGATTGCGGTGGAGACCAACCTGATCCGCGTTGCGTCGCCACCAGCCGTGTACGATGCGCTCGTGGCGATGAGCAACGCGGCGGCGAAACAGCTTCGCGCCTCTGGATCGACGACGAGACTGATGGTGAGCGTGCAGGTGGAGACCGTATGGGGGCGGCTGGCGGGAGCAGGTGGTGGGATCTTCACGGGCGTTCAGCGCGATCGCACCGATTTCCCCTTCATCGACATGCTCGGGCTGTCGTCGTATCCGTATCTCGCCGGTTTCTCCGCGCCAGAGGAGATCCCACTGGACTACTACTCGCGGATCGCCGGCGGTGCGCCGATTCCCATGGTCGTCACGGAGGGCGGTTGGACATCGGCGTCCGTGACGGGCGTGACGTCGTCGCCCGAGATGCAGGCACGCTACATTCGGCGGCAGATGCAGCTCGCCGACGCGGCGAAGCTGCTCGGTGTCTTCCAGATCACCTTCACCGATCTCGATCTCGCGTCGTTCAACGTGCCGGCTGGTTCGATTCTGCCGTTGTTCGCGCAGCTCGGGCTGGTGGACGTGACTTTCCGCGCGAAGCCCGCGCTGGCGGTGTGGGATTCGGTGCGGGCAGTGCCGTTCGTTGAGGGGGGTCGGGTTCGTTGAAAGAGGATGTTCATCGAACGGGGTGGCTGATCCCGTGGCTCGCTTTGGACGGGTCGCGTGGCGTCCCAACAGCGGGAACGCGGATCTAAAGCGGATGACGCGGAACCGGCCGGATACGGCGCCGTCGGGACGCCACTACTTCAGAGTGGGCATCACTGAGAGCCAAACCTTCCGACTGTTTTTTGAGTTGCGCCGCACAGCCTCGGCCCCGCAACCCAAAAGCTGTTGCCGTTGTCGGTGCAGTTCTCCGCGACCACCGCGCCTCCGCGAGAAACACACCAACACACGAACACACAGCGCCTTGGCGTTTCTCGCGGAGTCGCGGGGAGCGCGGGGGCCGGCTCGAGCGGGCGACGACGTCCGCCGACCCCGTTTCCCCCGCTCGGGTGGCACTTTGTGGTACCCGTTCTTGCGCGAGACATTGCAGCCAGCCCGGCACGCGCACGAGTATTACACGCATCCCGAACTGGTTGCCCGCAACTATGAAGAATAGCCCGAGCCTGCGCGCCCGTGCGCTCCCTCCCGCCGCATCGACGCTCGCCCGAGGTGCGCTGGCCTCCGTCGTCGTTGTCCTCGGGATGGCATCCTGTCGCGCCGCGTCTCGTTCCGCGCCCGCAGTCGCCACCGCTGCTCCAGCGACGACCGCCGCCGCGCCCGCGAACGCTCCCACGCTGCCTGCGCCCGATCCTTCCCGATTCCAGCAGGACGTGCTGCTCAATGGCGTGTTCAACGAGCCGGTCGAGCTCGCGGTCGCCCGCGATGGGCGCGTCTTCATCATCGAGCGGCCCGGGGTGGTCTCCGTCTACGACCCTCGCGCGCGACAACAGCGTCGGATCGCGCAGATCGCCGTGAGCAGCGAATACGAGAATGGATTGATCGGGCTCGCGCTCGACCCGGGCTTCGACACCAACCACTGGCTCTATCTCAACTACAGCAAACCCACGGGCGATGCGCACCGCCTCTCGCGCTTCACCCTCGACGGCGACTCGCTGCGTGATGAGAAGGCACTCCTCGAGGTGAAGTACGACAAGGGTTGCTGCCACACCGGTGGATCGATCGCCTTCGACGCCCAGGGCCATCTCTTCGTCTCGTATGGCGACAACTCGAACCCCTTCACCGCCGGCGACTACGCGCCAATCGACCCGACGCCGGGAAAGTCTCTCGCTGACGCGCTCCGGTCCTCCGGCAACACGAACGATCTTCGCGGCAAGATCCTGCGCATCACGCCGACGCCCGACGGCAAGTACACCATCCCCGTCGGCAACCTGTTCGCGAGCGCCGCGGAGGGGCGCCCCGAGATCTACACGATGGGGCACCGGAACCCGTATCGCATCTCCGTCGACAAGCACACGGGATTCCTCTATTGGGGCGAGATCGGCCCGGACGCGCAACGCGACTCGGTGTACGGCCCGCGCGGGTACGACGAGGTCAACCAGGCGAGACGCGCCGGCAACTTCGGCTGGCCGATGTTCATCGCCGACAACAAGCCGTATCGCCACTACAACTTCACCACCGGACAGCTGTTCGAGTTCTTCGATCCGGCGCATCCGGTGAACTCGTCGCCGAACAACACCGGCGCGAAAGTTCTCCCGCCGGCGCAGCCGGCGCTCATCTACTACCCGTACGAGAAGAGCACGACGTTCCCCCTCCTCGGAGAAGGCAGCCGCAGCGCGATGGCGGGCCCGGTCTACCACTTCGGCGACTACGCCGGCTCGGAGGTGAGGCTCCCCGAGTACTACGACAAGAAGTTCATCCACTACGACTGGATGCGTGGCTGGATGATGGCGACGACGATCTCTCCCGCTGGAGACTTCGTCCGAATGGAACCGTTTCTCACGCCACTCACGCTCGACCATCCGAGCGACGTCGAGCTGGGTCCGGACGGATCGCTGTACGTGCTGGAGTACGGCACGTACTGGAACGCCGCGAACAAGAACGCGCGCCTCAGCCGCATCACGTATCATCCGGGGAACCGTCCGCCGGTCGCCCGCGTCACGGTGTCACGAACCGTGGGTGTGGCGCCGCTGACGACGCTGCTGTCGGCCAGGGGAAGCTTCGACGATTCGGACAGCCTCGTCGCGACGTGGATCATCCCCGGGCGAGTCGACGTCGTCAATCAATCGGTCGTCACTCACACCTTCAACAAGCCCGGCACTTACGACGTGCGTCTCCTATTGCGTGATCGTGAGGGCGCCGAGACGGAGAAGTTGGTTCAGATCCGCGCCGGCAACGATCCGCCGAATGTCACGCTCGACGTCGCCGGCAACCGCTCGTTCTACTTCGGTCAGCCGAGCGTCGACTACGACGTGAAGGTGACGGACGCCGAGGACGGCCAGCTTCGCCGCGGCATCGACGCGCGCCGAGTGAACGTGTCGCTGAAGTACGATCCGCCCGCCTCCGCCCCGAGCGCGGCGTCGGCCTCCGGCCAACAACCCGTCGCCGCATCGGACGGGCTCGCGCGCATGCGGAAGAGCGACTGCCTCGCCTGTCACGGCGTGGAGCAGGCCTCGCAGGGTCCGGCGTACGTGCGCGTCGCCGAGCGATACGCGGGACGCGCTGACGCGATGCGGCATCTCATGACCAAGATCGTCACCGGCGGAAGCGGCGTCTGGGGCGAACGCGTCATGCCCCCGCATCCGAGCCTCACCACGGAGGACACACGCGCGATCGTCACCTACATCCTGTCGCTCGCGTCGAAGGCGCCGACGCTGCCCACTCGTGGGAAGGCGGCGCTGGACAAGCATGCCGCCGCGCCTGGCGGCGTGTACCGGCTCACGGCGACGTACGCCGACCAACCGCGCAACGGCATCGGCCCACTCGCCGACACGGCGGAGGTGGTGCTGCGCCCGCCGCGCGTGCACGCGAGCGCCGCGGTCGACGTGAAGGGCGTCGGCGTGCATCGCGGCACCGGACCCGATGGCGCGGCCGGGATGCTGGCCACGGCGTACGCCGGCAACGCGCATCTCTTCATGGGCAGGCTCGATCTGTCCGGTATCGCGCAGGTCACCTTCGAGTTCCGCTCGGGGGACAACCGGC
>JBDSDB010000162.1:0-8463 GCA_039920785.1 Gemmatimonadaceae bacterium | reverse complement strand
CGCGCCGTGTAGTTGCCGCCAACACTGCTCTCGAAGTTCAGACTCATCGGCAGCTTGATGCCGAGTCGCACGCTCCCGATCACGCGCGTCTCCGTCTCCGACTCCTTGACCTCGTCAGTGTAGCGCGTCGGGTTAGCGCCAAAGCGGTTGAAGTACGCCAGGTTCTCGGCGCGCGCATCGGCTCCGGCGCGTGCCGAGTCGAGCGCCTCGACGGGGAGAGGGCTGTAGCGAATGGCGCTGCGCACAATGCCTTGCGCTACCGTGCCCTCGGTGCCGGAGGTGCGCACCAACTTGCTGGCCGAGCGCGTGCCCGCGAGGTTGCTCTGGATGTGGAAGACCGGCGTGAGCTGGCGATTGACATTCATGCGCGCGCCGCCGCGCCGGAAGCCGGAGCCGATGATCGCGCCCTGCTGGTCGTAATAGTTCGACGTCACGGCGAATCCACCGAGATCGTCACCGCCGGTGAATCCGAGCTGCAGATCGCGCGTGGGCGCGTCGTGAAAGATGCGGTCCTGCCAGTTGATGCCGGCGCCGAACAGCTTGCCGATGCTGTCTGGCGAGAGCCCGGGCCCGTTGACGCCGGTGCCGCAGCCGTACGGGCAATCGGTGCGTCCCGCGTTCTTCGTGGCCACGTTGCTGTATTCGGCGTAGGTCTTCGCGTCGAGAACGTCGACCTGACGGACGACCTGCGAGATGCCGGAGTTGAACGCGACATTGAACTGGCCCTTGCCCGAGTGGCCGCGCTTCGTGGTGATGATCACCACGCCGTTCGCGCCGCGGCTGCCGTAGATCGCCGTCGCCGAGGCGTCCTTGAGCACGTCGATCGACTCGATGTCGGACGACGCGAGCGTCGACATCGGGTTGGTCGTCGTCATCGTGGTGAAGCTCGGCTCGGAGCCGCCGAGCTGCATCTTGGAGAGGTTGTCCGAGCCGACCGGCACCCCGTCGATGACGTAGAGCGGCTGGTTGCTGCCGCTGGTGGAGCTGATGCCGCGGATCTGCACCGAGATGGCGCCGCCCGGTGCGGCGTCGCCCTGCGTGACCTGCACGCCGGCGACGCGGCCCTGGAGACCCTGCTCGACGCTTGCGGCCGAGTTCTTGAGCAACTCTTCCGTGGGGACGGACGAGATCGCGCCGGTGAGATCGCTGCGACGCTGCGCGCCGTAGCCGACCACGACGACTTCGGAGAGCGCGACGGCCGTGCGATGGAGCGTGAAGTTGGCGCTGCTCGACTGGCCAGCGCGCACCGACACGGACTGCTCGGACGCGGCGTAGCCGATGACGGTGCTGCGAACACGGTGCGTGCCTTCCGGCACGCCGACGAGGATGTAGGTGCCGTCGTCGCGGGTCACGGTTGCCCGTGAGGTCCCGACGATGGAGACGCGAGCACCGGTGAGCGGCGCCCTGGCTGTGGAGTCGGTCACCCGCCCGGTGACGACGCCGGTCGGTGCCTGCGCACCCGCGCGGCCCGCCGCGAACAGCGGAACGGCGAGTGCGGACAGGATCACCGCGTAGCGAGCAAGTCTCATGACGTGCGCCCTCTTGAGGTGGAAGGGGATGGAACGTCCGGCCAGCGCTGAGGATCTCGGGGGGGGTCGCGCGGGCTGGGTGGAAAAGCGGCCCTTCGTCGGGCCGGCAACATTGGTGGTCGAATTATTTATTCAATTCGTTTGAATAATTCCAGCAGACGTGCGAAAGGGCTCGATCCAGGTTGAAATGCGACGGGCGGATTCTGGAGAGTCGCCCACCTGGAGCCACGGAAACGACAAAGACGGTTCCCGGCCCGCCGTATATGTCGCCGTTTTCTTATTTCGTCAAGTTGATTTCCAAAATACACACAATCCCGATTTTGAAAATGGAATCGGGTTCGCTCCCGACCGCGATTACCTCACCGCCGTGCTCGCCGACCTCGCGGGCCACGCGCGCCACCGCGTGCACAACGCGGGGGGCGCGTCACCACGCGTCGGTGCGGAAGGGGACTGCCGGCAGTCCGTCGCGATTGCCGAGGCTCGCGGTGTTGGGGTTGTTGCCCCACGCGTAGCGGACCGCAACGGGAGTGGGAACCTGGCTGCTCGACACGACGACGGCGTTGCCCTCGATGCGAGCGTCCGCCCAGACGAACTTCCGATCCGCGCCCGCGATGGCGAAACCGCCGAGTCGCGCCGCGGCGGCGCGATTCACGAGGCCTCCGCCGGCGTGATCGAACTGCACGACCATGGCGCGGTCACGAACCGAATGCGAGCGATGCGTGGGGCCCGCATGGACGAGTCGCTGGCCGTAGGCAACGGCGCGCGCCGCGAGCGCGAGCCGCGCACCAACGTCCTGCTTGTTCGTGGGGTGGATGTCGTGCTCGTCCCCGACGTCGATGATCACCGCCTGTCCCGTGCGCGGCAGCGTGAGCGCGGCGGTCTGCGCGTCACGCAGCACGGCCCACGCGCTGCGCGCCGCGGGCTGCGAGTCCGGCGCCATGAAGTTGGCGAGCTGCACCCACAGGAAGGGCGCGTCGCGGACGCCCCACTCCCTGCGCCAGCTGGTGATCATCGCCTTGAACAGCGGTGCGTACGCCGCGGCATCCTCCACGCGATCGGCGTTCGATTCACCCTGATACCAGAGGAAACCCTTGATCGGGAAGGAGAGGATCGGATGCACCATCTTGTTGTAGACGATGGTGGGCACCTTGTTCACGTGCTGTCCGTCGGACTCCAATTTGACGAGGCCGACACGGAGCTTCCACGGCGCCGTGAACGCACGGCGCGCATCGCCGATCTTCACGAACAGCGCCGACGAATCGCCGTAGATGCCGCCGCCGCCGCCCGTATCGTCCACCCGAACGGCGATAACGTTACGCCCAGGCCGGAGTGCCGAGGCGGGGACGGAGTAGTTGCGCGGCGCGTTGTAGCTGTTGGTGCGGCCCACCTCGACGCCGTTGACCCAGCTGATGTCCGCGTCGTCGATCATGCCGAGGCCCAACGTGACACCGCGCGCGGCTTCCTCCGCCGAGAGCGTGAACGACGTCCGATACCAGACGATGCCGTCCATCCCCGCGTAGCCTACGGCCTCCCAGAGCGACGGTACCTTGATCGTCGCCCACGACGCGTCGTCGAGCGACGAGTCCGCCCAAACGGCGCGGCCGGCAACGAGGCCCGCATCCGCGGTGGGCAGGTCCCCGAGCTTGGCGCGCAGCGTCTCGCCGAGCTTTTTCTGATAGAGCTGTTCCGCTGTCCAGATCTCGTTCCACTTCGCGTCATCCATGCCGAGCGACGGTCGGCTCATCCACGTCTCGATGCGGCTTCCGCCCCAGGTGGTGTTGACGATGCCGATGGGGACGTCGACCGACTTGCGGAGGTCGCGGGCGAAGAAGTACGCGACCGCGCTGAACGCGCCGACGTGCGCGGGGTCGGCGGATGTCCAGGAGCCGCCGGCGAGATCCCGTTCGGGCGCCTCGGCGTAGGAGGTGGGTACCTTGAAGTGGCGGATGCGCGGGTCGGTCGCGGCGGCGATCTCCGCCGCAGCGTTCTTCCCCTGCGACACGGTGAACTCCATGTTCGACTGACCGCTCGCGATCCACACGTCACCGACGAGGAGGTCGCGCAGTACGACGCTGTCGCGGGCGGAACGGACGGTGAGCGCATGCGGTCCACCCGCGGGCAGGGGCGGGAAGGTGATCGTCCAGGCGCCCGTGCGGTCGGCCGTGGTGGAGCGGGTGCGCTGATCGAGCATCGCGGAGACGGCGGCGCCCGGAGCGCTCCATCCCCAGACGGGGATGGCGGTCTGCCGTTGAAGCACCATGCCGCTCGAGAAGATGCGCGCGAGCCGCAGGGTGGTCGGCGCGTCCGGCCCCGATACCTTTCGCTCTGTCTGGGAACTCGCCGTGCGCGAGACGGCGTTGGTTGCAAGGAGAAGGAGGACGAGCGATGTGCGAAGGCGCATGTCGATGCCGGAGAGGAGAGAATTCGTCACGCTTCGCCACATTACAGAGGGCGACACTTCGTCAGTTAGGTTTACTAAAGGTCGGCGTCGCCGCTCCGAATCAACGAACAAGAGATGTGGGCAGAAAGCCGGACGCGCCCGGAGCCCGCGAGCTCACCGGGCCACGGGGCGAGGCGACCGTTCGACGATGGCCCGATCAAATGGCCCCACGGTGTTGTTCCGTCAAGTTGATTTCTAAATCGCCCACGCCTAGTCTAGCCACCGGCGCCAGGACGCGCTGGGCTCGCGTCTCCGGCCACCCCACCAGTCTCCAAGGCGTCACTTGCTCACCGGCACCAACCTGGTGTACACGAAGAAGTACAATCTTCGGATCGTCCACGAGGTGATTCGCGTGTTCGGCCCGCTTTCGCGCGCCGAGGTGGCCCGGCATACTCAGCTCAGCGTGCAGACCATCTCCAACCTCGTCAAGGAGTTGCTCGCGCTTCGCCTGGTCCTCGAGGGCGGACGACGAAGTGAGGGACGGGGCGCGCCGTCCACCACGCTCACGCTCAACCCCGACGGCGCCTACGCCATCGGTCTCGATCTCGACCGGGACCATCTCACTGCCGTCCTCGTCGACCTCGCCGGCAACGTGCGCCACCGCGTGCACCTGGAGCTCGATTCGCCGTCACCGACCGAAGCGCTCGCGCTCATGGTGGAGACGTCGCGCACGCTGATCCACAGACAGCACCTGCGGCCCGACCAGGTTGCGGGCCTGGGCGTCGGGATCCCGGGCCCCATGCACCAGGCCGAGAATGGGCGAGGCTACGTCGTCAATCCAAAGGCCTTTCCTGGGTGGCACAACATCCCGCTCGCGAGCTGGCTGCACGAGCAGCTGCGCCTGCCGGTGTATCTGGAGAACAACGCGATGGCCGCCGCGGTGGGTGAGCGATGGTACGGCGCCGGTCGACAGATCGACACCTTCTTCTACATCTACTTCGGCAGCGGTCTCGGGGGCGGCCTGGTGATGCACGGGCAGCCGTACGAGGGATTCACCGGCAATGCCGGCGAGATCGGCTATCTGCCGACGATCCTCGCCCGCGACTCCACTGCGCGCGGCTCGGCCGGCGACGGCGATCCCTCGCACGTGGGGCTGCACTTCAACATGCCTCGGCTGTACGAGACGCTGCGCGAAGGCGGCACACCCGTGCGCACGCTGGAGGACCTCGACGGGCTGCTCGCCGAGGGACACCCGGCGCTGTTGAAGTGGATGGACAGCGCGTCCGATCACCTCACCGGTCTCGTGCTGGCCATCGAGTATCTGCTCGATCCGGAAGCGATCTGCTTCGGCGGACGATTGTCGGACCGAATCGTCGGTGGCCTCATGGATCGCGTTGCCGGGCAACTGCCCCTGCGGCGCATCGGCGGCAAGGTCACCGCGCCGCGCCACTTCCTGGCGACCGCGGGAGACGACGCCGCCGCGCTCGGCGTCGCGACCCTGCCGATCTACGAGATCTTCGCTCCCGCTCCGGCGGTGCTGCTCAAGCAGCGACGCAGTCCCGGAAATGGGGAGCCCGATCAATCTCGGCGCGTCACCTCGCTCTGAGGCCGTGGACGACGTTCGCGGCGCGCGCACATCCCGCAACCAGGTGAGCCGAAGATGAAGCTGTTTCTCCTGATGCTGCTCGTGGTGCTCCCGCACTCCTTGCACGCGCAGAAGTTCGACGCGCTGGCGAAGACGCCTCCGATGGGATGGAACAGCTGGAACAAGTTCGCCTGCAACGTGAACGAGCAGCTCATTCGTGAGACCGCCGACGCGATGGTGGCCACGGGAATGAAGGCGGCGGGTTATCAGTTCGTGAACATCGACGACTGCTGGCATGGCTCGCGCGATAGCCTCGGCTTCATTCATCCCGACGCGGCGCGCTTCCCGTCCGGGATGAAGGCGCTTGCCGACTACGTCCACTCGAAGGGCCTCAAGATGGGCGTCTACTCCGACGCCGGCTCCAAGACCTGCGGCGGACGTCCGGGCAGTCGGGGCTACGAATACCAGGACGCGCTGACGTACGCGAAGTGGGGAGTGGACTACCTCAAGTACGACTGGTGTTCGACGGACTCGTTGCACGCGCCAGGCGCGTACATGACGATGCGCGATGCCATCGCCAAGGCGGGTCGCCCGATCGTGTTCAGTCTGTGCGAGTGGGGAAACAGCCAGCCGTGGAAGTGGGGCGCCAACACGGGCCATCTGTGGCGAACGACTGGCGACATCACCAACTGCTTCGACTGCGTCAAGGAGATGGGAGGCTGGAAGGCGTGGGGTGTGATGCAGATCATGGACAAGCAGGCAGGTCTCCGACAGTACGCGGGTCCGGGGCATTGGAACGACCCCGACATGCTCGAGGTGGGGAACGGGCTGACCTCCAACGAGGACCGCGCGCACTTCTCGATGTGGAGCATGCTCGCCGCGCCGCTCATCGCGGGCAATGATCTGCGCGCGATGCCGCCGGCCGTTGCCGCCGTGCTGACGAACCGCGACGTGATCGCCGTGAATCAGGATTCGCTCGGCGTGCAGGGCTTCAAGTACGCCTCGCCTGACAGCATGGAGATCTGGTTCAAGCCGCTGGTGGGAGGCGACTGGGCGATGACGGTGCTGAACCGGAGCACGTCGCCGCGCAAGATCACGTTCGCGTGGCAGAAGGAGGTGGTCGTGGACTCCGTGGCGAAGCGCGAGACGCGGTTCGAGACGACCCGCTACCAGCTGCACGATGTCTGGACGAAGAAGCGCGTGGGCACGACCGCGCATCCGCTCTCGGCGACCGTGCCCGGGAGGGACGTGCTCATGCTCCGCTTGCGGAGGGGGTGATGATGGGCCGCACAGTCGGGATCGTGCAGCGGCTGACGATTCTTGTCGCGGTGCTCGCGAACGCGACGTCGGCGCAGACGCCGCAACCGTCGGCACCGAGCGCCTCCGGGCTCCGCGCGATCCGGCTCAATCAGCTCGGCTTCCTTCCCAACGCGCCAAAGCTGGCAGTCGTCGTCGGCGCCACATCGTCGAGCTTCTCAGTGGAGCGCGCGCAGGGCGGCGCCGTGGTGCAGCGCGGATCGCTGAGCGTAGCGAGACCGTGGCCGCTGTCTGGTGAAGATTCCGTACGCATCGCCGATTTCAGCGCGATCGCGCGGCCGGGTCGCTACGTGCTCGTCGTGCCTGGCGTCGGTCGGTCCATTCCGTTCGACATCGGGACGCAGCAGCTGCGCGACGTCGTGCGCGGTTCGATCAGGTCGTACTACTACCAGCGCACGGGAATCCCGCTGCTCGCGCGCTACGCGGGTCGGTGGGCCAGGGCCGAGGGCCATCCGGATACCGCGGTGCTCGTACACGCGTCGGCAGCGACGGCCGCACGCCCGGAAGGAACGCGTCTGTCGTCGCCGCGCGGTTGGTACGACGCGGGCGACTACAACAAGTACATCGTCAACTCCGGCATCTCGACGTACACGCTGTTGCTCCTCGCCGATCAGTTTCCCCGGTACGCCGAGGCGCTCCGACTCGACATCCCCGAGAGCGGCAACGGCCTGCCGGACGTGCTGAACGAGGCGCTGTGGAACATCCGCTGGATGCTCACGATGCAGGATCCGGCGGACGGCGGTGTGTATCACAAGTTGACGAACCCGAGATTCGACGCGTTCATCGCGCCGGAGAAAGCTGTCGCACCACGTTACGTGGTGCAGAAGAGCACCGCCGCCACGCTCGACTTCGCGGCGGTGATGGCGCACGCATCGCTCGTGACGCGGCGCTACCCACGCGCGCTGCCCGGGCTCAGCGACACGCTCACGCGTGCCGCGCTCGCCGCATGGCGTTGGGCGCGACAGCATCCGGAGTCGCTGTATGTGCAGAGTCGGCTCAATGCCGCCTACAAGCCCGAGATCGTCACGGGCGACTACGGCGACCGGAACGTGAGCGACGAGCGGCGCTGGGCCGCCGCCGAGCTCGCGCTGGCGACGAAGCAGGACAGCTTCCTCGTCGCGGTGCCACCGCTCGGCGAGGCAGCGCTCACCGTGCCGACGTGGAGCTCCGTGGGCACACTCGCGGTCATCTCGCTGTTGCAGCATCGACACGAGCTGCCGGCTCTGGTGGACACGACCAGACTCACCGAGGCGCTGCTGATGCTGGCGCGTTCGCTCCGCGCCGCCGCGGACACGTCGCCCTACGGCGTGGCGATGTCGCGCGCGCAGGACTTCGGGTGGGGCAGCAACGGCGTGGCGGCCAACCAGGGGCTGATACTCATCCAGGCGGCGCTCCTCACGCGCGACACGACGTACCTGCGCGCGGCGCTCTCGAACCTGGACTACCTGCTCGGCCGAAACGCGACGGGCTACTCGTTCGTGACCGGATACGGGGTGAAGACGCCGATGTCGCCGCACCATCGTCCCTCGGCCGCCGATACGATCGCCGCGCCCGTGCCCGGGCTGCTCGTCGGCGGCCCCAACCCGAGCCAGCAGGATCGCTGCGCCGGCTATCCGTCGAAGCTGCCGGCGCTCTCGTACATCGACGCGCAG
>JBDSDB010000161.1:0-22948 GCA_039920785.1 Gemmatimonadaceae bacterium | reverse complement strand
ACGGCGAGGCTGAGGATCGCGTTGGCGCGCAAGTCGCCCGCGTCCGCGACGCTCGAGACCACCGGCGCCAGCGACGCGAGCTGCGCGGGCGTCGCCTGAGCGGCCCAGGCGATCAGCTCTTCCGGCTCGTTCACCTGCGCGGCGGTGAGCACGGCGCCGATCAGCGCCGTCTCGGGCTCGCGCCCATCGGCCGCCGCCGTCACCACGCTCAGCGCACGCCGCCCGATCCACTGGCCACTTCCCTCGTCGCCGAACACAGGGCCCCAGCCTCCGCATCGCGCGACCTGTCCGGCCGGCCCGCGCCCGTAGGCGATGGATCCCGTTCCACTCACCAGCAGCACGCCCGGTCCTTCGCCGAATGCATCGTCGAGTGCGATCGAGATGTCGGTGTGGATGACGACGTCTTCCGCAAGCTCTCGGCTCGTGAGCGCCTGCCAGAGCGCTTGGCGTTCCGGCTCGCGCCCGACTCCCGCGACTCCGACGCACAGGACCTTCGGCACCACATGCGTCATCTCGCACGACGCGAGGGCGTCGCGCACCGCCGCGGCGATCACATCTGCGGAATGCTCCGCTTGGCCGGGTCGCACCGCGCTGCCTGGCCCGACCACTTCGCCGAGCTGCGTGCCCGCTTCGTCCGCAACGATGACTCGCGTCTTCGATCCGCCTCCGTCGATTCCGACGACGATGAACGTCATGTGCGCAACGGGGCGGTCACCGGCTGCGGCGCCGGCATGGGATGGAACAAGGACGACAGGATGCCCACGATCAGTGTGATGGAGGTGCCGATGAGAACGTACCAGGGCCACGCGATGGTCGCGAACGGTCCGAGCGTGGAGGCCAGGGGAGGGAAGGCGAGAGCGATCGGCTTCGCGAACACGATGAACGCCATCGTCGTGATGGCCACCACCATGCCGAGGATCGCGTCGCGCTGGATGGCGCGACGCCAGAATATACCGAGGAAGAATCCGCCGAGCAGGCCCCCCGACGTGAACGACGCGATGCCGAGCGCCACGACGACGACGGGTGTCTTCGTGTCCTGCGGGAACAGCAGCGCGCCAAGAGTGAGGACCACGCCCCAGATCAGCGCGAAGAAGCGTCCCATCTTGAGCGTCTGCGGATCATCCGTGCGACGCTTGGTGAGCGGCAGGTAGATGTCGTGCGTCGTGGCGCCCGCCAGGGAGTTGATCGCGCCGGAATGCGTGCTCATCGTCGCCGCCACGATCGCCGCGACGATCAGGCCGACCAATCCGGGCGGCATGTGGTCGAGGATGAACGTCGGGAAGATCGTGTCGGTCGCGGGAAAGGGACGGGCCTGATAGAACGCCCAGAGTCCGAGCCCGATCGTGAGGAACAGGAAGAACTGCACGAACACGACGAACCCGGAGCCGATGATCGCGCGCTGCGCGTCCTTGAGCGAGCGCGACGACATCAACCGCTGCACGATGAGCTGGTCCGTGCCGTGCGACGCCATCGCCAGGAAGGCGCCGCCGATCAGGCCGGCCCACACCGTATGCGGGTTGGACATCGTGAAGCTGAAGTCCACGGCCTGCGTCTTCCCGGCCGCGCTCGCGCTCGACCAGATCGACGACCAGCCGCCCGGCACCAGGCCGCCGAGGATGACGAGCGCCGCGAGTGCCCCGCTGATGTAGATCCCGGCCTGGAGCAGCTCCGTCCACACCACCGCTTTCATCCCGCCGCGGTACGTGTACAGCACGGTGAGCATGCCCAGGATCAGGACCGAGATCGGCATCACGTACGCCTTGTTGGAGACCGACGGGCTGATGATCAGCGCCACCGGGATCGCCGTCGCGAACACGCGAACCGAATCGGCGAGCGCGCGTGTCACCATGAACACGATCGACGTGAACCGCCGTGTGGTGAGCCCGAACCGCGTCTCGAGCAGCGCATACGCGGTGACGAGATTGCCGGCGAAATAGCGGGGGAGCAGCACGCCAGCCACCACGAAGCGCCCGATGATGTAGCCGGCCACCACCTGCAGGAACCCGAGGTTCCCAGCGCCGGCTCGCGCGCCGTACGACAGCCCGGGAATGCTGATGAAGGTGAGCGCGCTCGTCTCGCTCGCCACGATCGAGAACATTACCGCCCACCAGGGGATCGCGCCGTCGGCGACGAAGTAGTCCTTTGCGTCGCGCTGCTTTCGGCCCACATACAGTCCAAGGGCCGTCGTGCCGGCCAGGTAGGCGATGAGCACGACGGCATCCAGGGCGGTGAAACGCGTCATCCGTGTCCTCTAGTTGACGACGTAGGCTTCCATGGCGAAGTATTCGGCCAAGCCCAACTTGTCGAGAAGCGCCGCCGTGTCCTTGTTGCGCGCGTCCACGCGCTGCCAGAACTCACGATCATCCTGGCCGGGGAACGGTGCCGAGTCCTTCTGCGACTGGTGCTTGAAGATCGCCTGGATCTTGGTGCGGAGCTCTTCCTGCGCCATCGGCACGAGCCAGGTGGCGTCGGTCACCGACCACTCCTGCCACGCGCCGCGATACAGCCATACCTCCGGGCGCGGAAAGGTGATCTCCGTGAGCGCCGCGTCGATGGCCTCCTTGCACATCCGGTGCGTGCCGTGCGGATCGGAAAGATCGCCCGCCACGAAGATGATCTCCGGCTGAAGTTCCTCGAGCAGCGCGCGCACGATCGCGACGTCGGCCGGCCCGATCGGATCCTTCTTCACCTTTCCCGTTTGATAGAAGGGAAGATTGAGGAATCGTGCGTTCGCGCGCGACAGCCCCATCACCTCGATCCCCGCCACGGCCTCGCTCTCTCGGATGATCCGCTTGATGTCCTGCACTTCCGGAATGTCGACGTCGCCGGGCTGCTTGGCCTCGAGGAAGGCATAGACGCGGTCGGCGAGCGTCTCCACGTCCGAGCCGCCGATGCCACGATCGTTCTCGAGCCGGCGAAGGAAGTCGACGTACTTCCGCACCTCGTGATCGAACACGGCGATGTTGCCGCTGGTCATGTACGCGACGAGCATCTCGTTCTCGTTCTCCACGAACTTGCGGAGGATGCCGCCCATCGAGATGACGTCGTCATCGGGATGCGGGGAGAAGCAGATCGTGCGGCGGCCCCTCGGCAGCTTGCTCTTGCCGCGGATCTTCGCGCCGAGCGCGTTGAACACTTCGCCGTTCACCGCGCCGGGCGAGCCGTAGCGTGCGACGAGCGACGACATCCCGCACTCGGCGTAGTCGCGCTGCGTGAGCTTGAGGATCGCTCGGCCCTTCTGGAGCGAGAGCCACACCACGGCTCGCAGCATCAGGTCGGGCGTCCACTGCACCTCGTCGAGCAGCCACGGGGTGGCGATGCGCGTCAGGTCCGCGCCAGCCGCGAGGTCGACGTAGAAGGTGGTGTTCGGATGACGCTGGAGGAACGTCGCCGCCACCTCGAGGTTGATCTCACCCTCCACCGAGCGCTTCACGATCGACGCCTTGTGCTCGCCGGTGGCGATGATGGCGATCTCGCGCGCCTCGAGGATCGTCGCCACGCCCATCGTGATCGCTTCCTTCGGCACGAACTCCTCGCCGAAGAAGTCGGCGGCGGCGTCGCGCCGGGTCACCGCATCGAGATGCACGAGGCGCGTGCGGCTCTCGGCACCGGAGCCAGGCTCGTTGAACCCGATGTGCCCCGTCTTGCCCACGCCGAGAATCTGATAGTCGATGCCCCCAGCGGCGGCGATGTCTCGCTCGTATTGATGGCACTGCGCCTCCACCGTCTCGCGCGGAACGTCGCCGCGCGGGATGTGCACCTGCTCGCGCGGGATGTCGACGTGCGAGAACAGATTCTCCCACATGAAGCGGTGGTAGGAGTGCATGTTCTCCGGCACCATCGGGAAGTACTCGTCGAGATTGAACGTCACGACATTCGCGAAGCTCAGTCCCTCGTCCCGATGCATCCGGATGAGCTCACGATACACGCCAATGGGGGTCGAGCCCGTGGCGAGGCCGAGCACGGCATGCTTGCCCGCGGAGTTCCGCTCGCGGATCAGCGCGGCGATGCGCGTCGCGACGAGGTGCGCGATGTCCTCGTGCTCGTCCAGAACGAATGTGCGGATGTGCTCACGTGCCGCGCTATGGTCCCGGACACGCGAAGGCCCGCGCATCGCCGAGCGATCGCGGGCCTGGTGTCCGGCGCCGACGTCCGTGTGGACGTCAGTGTCCGGCTGTGTCATGCGAGGGGGAGTGTCAGGCGGAAAAGGAACTACCGCAGCCGCAGCCGCCGGTCGCGTTCGGATTCTTGAAGGTGAAGCCGGAGCCCTGCATCGATGTCGCGTAGTCGATGATCACGCCGCCGATGTACTGCGCCGAGAAGGGGTCCACGAAGACTTTGAACTCGCCCTGTTCGACGACGATGTCGTCCTCGGCGGCCTGATCCTCGATGAGGAGCCCGTACTTGAAGCCGCTGCAGCCACCGGGCTGCACGCTCACCCGCAGGCCGCCGATCGAAGGATCGACACCCTCCTGCTGCATGAACTTCTTGACCTCTTCTCCCGCGACGGGAGTGACGGTCATGAGAACTTCGGGTTGGTTGGTGGTGCTCACGGATCCTCCAGCGTGGGTCGCGCCGTGCGGCGCGCGGTCATCCATTCCTACTTATATACCCCTCGGCGGGGAGAGGTTCAAGCGCGAATGCGCCATCGGGCGATGGCGTCCGCCGAATAAATCCCGCCGAGGGCATCCGGTTCCCCGTAAGGTCAGTCCGCGGCCGCGGCCAGCACGTCCCGCTGCGCCCGGATGCCGGCGTCCTCCTCGCGGAACGCTTTGGCGATCCAGGCGAAGGCGGCGACGGCGATCACCACGAGGACGATTCCGGTGGTCAATTCGCCAAAAATGATCTTGCCTATGCCGAAGAGACTGGCATAGACCGCCACCACGCCAGCCAACCAGTTGGTCCAGGCCAGCGCGCCTCCCGGGATCGGTTCACCCCCATAGCCCAGTGAATCCGACACCCTGCGCCACCCGGGGCCCCCGGGGCGTACGCGCTCGTAAAATGCCTGGAGCTTGGTCTCCGGCTCCGGCGACGTCATGAACGTCACCGTCAGCCAGACGACCGTGCTGACGGCAACCGTTATCAGCATGACATAGGTCTGGATCAGCGGGCTGCCCGCAGGCATCCGGGCCTTCACCATCGTCAGCGCCGTCACCGAGACGACCAGCGAGGCGATCATCGCGCTGATCTCGCTCCACGCGTTGATGCGCCACCAATACCAGCGGAGGATCAGCACGAGCCCGGTGCCCGACCCGAGGGCGAGTAGCAGCTCCCACGCGGAGGCGACGGTGTCGAGCTGAGACGTGACCAGGATGGAGAGCAGGAAGAGCAGCACGGTGGCCCAGCGGGACACCGTCACGTAGTGCGAATCCGCCGCGGTCTTGTTGAGAAAGCGCTTGTAGAAGTCGTTGACGAGGTACGACGCCCCCCAGTTCAACTGCGTCCCCACGGTGGACATGTACGCCGCGGCGAATCCCGCCATCATGAATCCGCGCCATGGCGTGGGGAGCAGGTCCACGTACGCCTGCACGTACGCCGCCTCGTGATCGTGGGTCGGGCCGATGCCGTTCGGGTACAGGAGCACGGTCGCCAGGCCGGTGATGATCCAGGGCCACGGACGGATCGCGTAATGTGCCACCTGGAAGAAGAGGGTGGCCAACACACCGTCGCGCTCCGTCTTGGACGAGAAGATGCGCTGCGCGACGTAGCCACCGCCGCCCGGTTCCGCGCCGGGATACCAGGCCGCCCACCACTGCACCGAGAGAAACACGGCGAGCGTGAGAAGTGGCATCCACGCGTAGCCGCTGATTCCCGACTCCGTCATCCGCACGGGGAGGATCGAGATGCCGGCGTCGGTGCTGCCATAGTGTGCCGCCACGCCGGACTTGAGCTTGTCCATTCCGCCGACCGCGCGGACGGCGTACACGGCGAGCACGATGACCGCGCTCATCTTGATCACGAACTGCACGAGATCCGTCCAGAGCACCGCCCACATGCCGGCGCCGGTCGAGTAAGCCACGGTGATCACGAAGCAGATCCCGACCGCGATCACCTCGCCGGACACCGTGAAGCCCATCACGTCCACGGGGCGCAGGCCGAGCGAGATGGTGAGGATCTTGATCATCGCCTTCGTCACCCAACCCAGGATGATCAGGTTGATCGGAATGGCGAGGTAGAGGGCACGGAAGCCTCGAAGGGCTGCGGCCGGCTTGCCGCTGTACCGAAGCTCGGCGAACTCGACGTCCGTCATCACGCCGGCGCGCCGCCACAGCCGCGCGAAGAAGAACACCGTGAGCATCCCGCTCATCAGCATGTTCCACCACAACCAGTTGCCGGCGACGCCGTTGGCGAAGACGAGCCCCGTGACGACGAGGGGAGTGTCGGCGGCGAACGTGGTGGCGACCATGCTCGCGCCGGCGAGCCACCAGCTCACCTTGCGGCCCGAGAGGAAGTATTCCTCGATGCTCTCGCCACCCTTCTTCGTGAAGAGAACTCCGATGCCCATCGACAGGGCGAAATAAGCGAAGACGATGGCCCAGTCGATCGCGGAGAGGTTCATGGACGCGCGGGAGGTGAGGGGAGCGGACGGCGCAAGTGCGCACCAGGCCCGGAAGCGGGCAAGGTGGGCCGGTGCACGCAGTGTGACAACATTTTGCGATGCGCGACGCTGGAATGCGAGAAGGCGTTTGAAGAGCGGCGATCATGCGACCATGGCATGGTCAGGATCCCGGACCTCACTCTGAGCCGATTTCGCGGCCGTTGCCGCGTCTAGTCAGAAGCTGGCGCCGTCCGCGCCCTCTCGGTAACCTGTGCCGAGCTGGTCCTCGCACATGTATTGCACGGAGTCGGACAGAACTCCGGTCATCACGTCAAGCTCGAGAGAGGAGCCGTCTCATGCGTTCCCCTATGAAAGTCTCGCTGCTCGCCCTGGCATTCGTCGTCGCGTCTGCCTGCGGTCCGCGGCAGGTCGAGGTGCGAACCGCACCGCCCACGACCACCACGACGCAGGGCAATTCGGTGCAGTTGACGAACAACCTCAGTCAGGCGATCAACGTCTATGCGGTGGCCTCTGGCGGAGGTGAGCTCTTCCTGCGCCAGGTGCCAGCCAATACGGCCGAGAAGCTTCCCGTGACGGGACTCGCCGCGGGAAGCTCGGTGTCGTTCAAGGCCGTCACGGTGGACGGCTCGCGTACCTACCAGAGCCGCACGACTCCGCTGAGCGCGCTCTTCCTGTGGAGCGTGCCCTGATCGTCGCCGCTACATCCAGCCTTCCATGACGCAGCGCTCGGCTGGTTGCTGGCATTGGTGATCCCGGATACCTTTCCGGGTCGGAGATCGCTCGCCGGCCCGTCCGTGCTTTTGTTCATCGTCGCCGCCGCGCGATCGTCCTGCCGCGGGACTTCCGTGCGCCTCGGAGCCGCATGAAGCTTCTGCCCGACTGGATTACGCACGGATACCTGCGGCTCATCGATCCAGTGGCGAACTGGTTGGTGAAGCGCGGAGTGCATCCGAACACGATCACCGTCATCGGAACGGCCTGTACGGTCGTCGGCGGAATCATCTACGGTACCGGACACATCCGAACGGGTGGCTGGTTCCTCGGTGTGACCGCGCTGTTCGACGTGCTGGACGGCACGGTGGCGCGGCGATCCAACAAGAGCAGTGCGTTCGGCGCGTTCCTGGATTCTACGCTCGACCGGCTGGCCGACGGCTTCGTGTTGGGTGGGCTGGCGGTCTTCTATGCCACCAGCAGGCCGCACGGCAGCGTCCCGCTGATGATCATCGCCCTTCTGGGGCTCATCGGCGCCTTTCTCACCTCGTACACGCGGGCGCGCGCCGAGTCGCTCGGCCTCGACGCCAAAGTGGGACTGCTGCAGCGTCCCGAGCGAGTGGTCCTGTTGTCCGCGCCGCAGGCGTTCTTCGGCCTCGTGTTCAATGGGTGGGTGCTCGCGATCATCACCGTCATTCTGACCCTCACGGCCTGGATCACCGTGGTCCAGCGGGTGGCGTACGTCTACACGGCGACCACCCGAGCGGACGAGGCGGAAGCGAGAGCCGAATCTGAGGCACGTCCCAGATTCTGGACTCGCAACCGCTCGCCGCGCCCTCTGCTCAAAGGAGAATAAGTTCGTGCCAGGTTCCGCCTCAGACGCAGGCATCACCACTCCGCGACCCGCCACCGGCAAGCTCGGCATCCTCACGCCCGGCCTCGGCGCCGTGGCGACCACGTTCATGGCGGGGGTCGAGAGCATCCGCCGCGGACACAGCAAGCCGATCGGCTCGTTGACGCAGATGGCGACGATCCGCCTCGGCAAGCGCACCGACAACCGGTCGCCGCTCATCAAGGAGTTCGTTCCACTCGCGGAGCTGAGCGACATCGTCTTCGGCGCGTGGGATCCATTCCCCGACGACGCGTACACGGCTGCGAAGAAGGCCGGCGTGCTCGAGGACCGCCACCTGGATCCCATCAAGGACTTTCTCTCGGCGATCAAGCCGATGCCCGCGGTGTTCGAGAACAAGTACGTCACGCGGATCAACGGCTCGAACGTCAAGAAGGGCAAGACCAAGCGAGACCTGGCGGAGCAGCTGCGGCAGGACATCCGCGACTTCAAGTCGAAGAACAACTGCGACCGCATCGTCATCGTCTGGTGCGCCTCGACGGAGATCTTCATCAGGCCCGGCCCCAAGCACGCGACCATCGAGCAGTTCGAGCGGGCGATGGAGAACAACGACGAGGAGATCGCGCCTTCGATGCTCTACGCGTACGCGGCGATCATGGAGGGTGTGCCCTTCTGCAATGGCGCGCCGAATCTCTCCGTGGACCTGCCCGCGCTCGTGCAGCTCGCGAACGAGAAGGACGTGCCGATCTCGGGCAAGGATTTCAAGACGGGCCAGACCTGGATGAAGACGGTCATCGCGCCGGGCCTCAAGGCGCGCATGCTCGGACTCGCCGGCTGGTACTCGACGAACATCCTCGGCAACCGCGACGGCGAGGTGCTCGATGACCCGGCGTCGTTCAAGACGAAGGAGGAGTCCAAGCTGTCGGTGCTGCACACTATCCTGCAGCCGGAGCAGTATCCGGACCTGTACAAGGGATTCTCGCATGTCGTGCGCATCAACTACTACCCGCCGCGCGGCGACAACAAGGAAGGGTGGGACAACATCGACATCGTCGGGTGGATGGGATACCCGATGCAGATCAAGATCAACTTCCTCTGCCGCGACTCGATCCTGGCCGCGCCGATCGTGCTCGACCTGGCGCTGTTCAGCGATTTCGCACAGCGCGCCGGAATGAAGGGTATCCAGGAGTGGCTCTCGTTCTACTACAAGAGCCCGATGTCCGCGCCAGGACTGCAGGCCGAGCACGATCTGTTCATTCAGCAGACGAAGCTGAAGAACACGCTGCGCCATCTCATGGGCGAAGAGCAGATCACTCATCTCGGCCTGGAGTACTACCAGTCGTGATCTGGGGCGGGCTGGCGCGACGCGCGATCGCTGGTGCGATCGGCCTCCTGCTGGTGGGAGCCGACGCGTGCGGCCCGCCGCGCCGGCCCGAGATACGCACCAGCACGAAGAGTTACATGTTCACCGTTACCTCCGAGCCCATCCCACCGCACGCCCGCGAAGACGTCATCTATTCGGTGACTGTGAAGGACCGGGAGACGGGTCAGCCGATCGAGCTCGGGGAGGGGCGCATCTTCGCGAACACGATCGATGGTGCGCGCACCTACGATGGGTTCGTCAAGGCGCCTGCCGTCGGCGTGTACACCGCGAAGCTGAGCTACGTGAAGGCAGGGCAGTGGGCGGTTGGCATCCAATTCCACAGCGACTCACTCAAGCCACTCGAGAAGACCGAGTGGATGCAGGACGTGCTCCAAGAGCGGGGCGGAGTTCCCTGACATGCGCCATTTCTATCGCAGCCACACCGCGCCGGCCGACGTGCTCGTCGTCGCGGATGCATTCTTCGCCAGGCTCGGCTTCACGCCGGTGACCACGACGGCGCGAACTCGCTCGCTCACCGGGCCGCTCGGTGCAATGACGCTGAGCGTCCGGCCGGAGGGCGGACACTATACGTTCGTCGAGGTCGACACCGACCAGATGGGCGAGAGCCGCATGGACCGGAACGTGAAGCGATTCTTCGTCACGCTGCACCGAGGCGAGGACCCGTCCCACGCGCTGCTAGCGGCGTATTGATGGCGCGGTCGGACGCGAAGCGGGGCGGGGGGCGCGGAGCGCGAACGAGCGCGGCGACGCCCCCCGCGGCCGTTGACGGGAGGGGGGCGACGACGGCAACGACGCTCAGCGAAGTCCAGGAGCTCGAGCTGTACTACTGGATGCGGCTCACGCGCTCGCTCGAGGAGCGGCTCGTCAACCTGTACCGACAGACCAAGGTGGTGGGAGGGCTCTTCCGCTCGCTCGGACAGGAGGCGGACGCCGTGGGGAGCGCGTATGCCCTCGAGAAGGGCGACATCCTCTCGCCGCTGATCCGGAACCTCGGCTCGATGCTCGTGAAGGGTGCGACGCCGCTCGAGATCCTTCGCCAGTACATGGCGAAGGGCGACTCCCCGACCCGTGGACGCGAGCTCAACATCCACTTCGGCGACACCGAGCGAGGCTTCATCGGGCAGATCTCGCCGCTCGGCGACATGGTGCCAGTGATGGCCGGCGTCACGCTCACCTTCAAGATGCGTGGAGAGCCGAGGGTCGGCCTCGTCTACGTCGGTGACGGCGCGACGTCGACGGGCGCCTTTCACGAGGGGATCAACTTCGCCGCGGTGCAGCGCTGTCCGCTCGTGGTGGTCGTGGAGAACAACGGCTACGCGTACAGCACGCCGACATCCAGGCAGACGCGTGCGAGGCAGTTCGTCGACAAGGCGATCGGGTACGGCATCGCGTCGGAGCAGGCGGACGGGAACGACGTCGTGGCGACGTATGCAGCAACCAGACGCGGCGTCGATCGTGCACGCCGCGGAGAGGGTGTCACGCTCGTCGAGCTGATCACCTATCGCCGGAAAGGCCACGCGGAGCACGACAACCAGTCGTACGTGCCGGCGGGCGAGATCGAGCGATGGGAACGCGAGAACGATCCCATCGCGCGTCACGCCGCGAGACTGACCGCTGCCGGCGTGAGCGCCGACACGCTCGCCGAGCTCGACGCACGCGTGCTCCGCGAGCTCGATGAAGCAACGGATCTCGCCGAGCAGTCAGGTGTCCCCGAGCCGCTCGACGCACTGGTGGGGATCTACGCCGACCCGCCCGCCGAGCGGCCACTCTGGTTTCGCGAAGGCAAGCGCGCCGCCGTCGATGCGAACGAGCGACCGCAGAGCTGGGGCACCTTCGAGGCGCCCGCCAAGGGCGCCGACTGATGGCGGAGATCACGTATCTCGAAGCGATCCGCGAGGCGCTGTTCGAGGAGATGGAGCGCGACCCGAACGTCTTCTGTCTCGGCGAGGACATCGGCGCATACGGCGGCGCCTTCAAGGTCACGGATGGGCTGATGGCCACGTTCGGCGAAGCGCGCGTCGTCGACTCGCCCATCTCCGAGATCGGCATCGTCGGTGCCGCCGCCGGCGCGGCCCACATGGGGATGCGGCCGGTCGTCGAGATGCAGTTCATCGACTTCATCGCCAATGCGTACGACATGCTCACCAACTACGTGGCGACCGCCCGGTATCGCGCGTTCCTGCCGTGTCCGATGGTCGTGCGTGGTCCAAGCGGCGGCTATGTGCGGGGTGGGCCCTTCCACTCGCAGAATCCGGAGGCCGGCTTCATCCACACGCCTGGCCTCAAGGTGGTGTATCCAAGCACGGCGGCGGACGCGAAGGGTCTCATGAAGGCCGCGATCCGCGACGACGACTGCGTCCTCTTCTTCGAGCACAAGTATCTGTACCGCCGCATCAAGGGCGAGATGCCGTCGGGCGATCACGTGGTGCCGATCGGGAAGGCTCGTGTCGCGCGCGAGGGGACGGATCTCTCGATCATCACGTACGCCGCCACGGTGTACAAGGCGCTCGACGCCGCCGAGCAGCTCGAGCGCGAGGACGGGCTGTCGGTGGAGGTCATCGATCTGCGGTCGCTCGCGCCGCTGGACGACGAGGCGATCGTGGCCACGGTGAAGAAGACGAACCGGGTGCTGATCGTGCACGAGGATACCCGGACCGGTGGTATCGCCGGCGAGCTGACGGCGCGAATCAACGAGAGCTGCTTCGAGTGGCTCGATGCGCCCGTCCTGCGCGTGACGGCGCATGACGTGCCTCTGCCGTACGCGCCCACGCTGGAGGATTTCGTGCTCCCGCAAACTCCTGACATCGTGCTGGCCGCCCGCCGGCTGGCGGCGTACTGAGATGCGCGACACCGACAATCTGGGCGAGTCCGGCTCCTCGGGGGAGACGAGCGAAGGCGTATGGCCTTATGTTGGAGTGGGCTGCCTCACCGCCGTGAGCGGGGCGATGGCGTTCGGCGTGATCGCCGTGCTCATCGCCAAGGCGGTCGGCTGGGCCAGCAGCTGCGCCGCGGACGCCGAGACGGGGGCGCCGTGCAACTGGCTCACCTTCTGGCTCCGCGGTGCGGTGCTGGGCATCGTCGTCGTCCCTACATTTGTCATCTGGCGGATGCGGAAGGCGCGCGCGTCCCGCAACTCCGAGTGAGAGGTCATAGCCGTGGCACGCGTTGACGTCATCATGCCCCAGATGGGCGAGTCCATCGCCGAGGGCACGCTATCGAAGTGGCTGAAGAAGGTTGGCGATGACGTCAAGCGTGACGAGCCGATCTTCGAGATCTCGACGGACAAGGTCGACGCGGAAATCCCTGCGCCGGTGGCTGGCGTGCTGGCCGAAGTACTCGTGACCGAGGGCGAGACGGTCGCGGTGCAGACGGTGGTGGCGCGCATCGAGACGGAGAAGGGGGCGGTCGTGGGCGACAGCGCGCGGGGGGCCCCCCCCGAAAAACAATCTGCCGCGCCTCCTCCCGCCCCGCAGCATCAATCAACCGCATCCGCCATCGCCGCCCCAGCCACCGACGGCCTCGAGGACCGCCTTCGCACCAAGTCCTCCCCCCTCGTCCGGAAGATCGCCGCGGAGCACGGCATCGAGATCGCGCAGATGCAGGGCTCCGGCCTCGCTGGGCGAGTCACCAAGCGCGACATCGAAGAGTTCATCACGACCGGCGCCGCCACCGCGCCGCGCCCGTCGATGCACGCGCCAGGTGGCGCCGAGTCGCACGGGCCCGTGCCGCAGCCGTGGCCCGGTGATCGTGTCGAGCCGATGTCGAAGATCCGCGCGCTCACCAGCGATCACATGGTCGCCGCGCGGCGTACCGCCGCGCACGTCACGTCCTTCTTCGAGATCGACCTGACGCGCGTCGGCCGGATCCGGCAGAAGATGCGCGCGCAGTTCGAGGCGGACACGGGACTGAAGCTGACGTACCTGCCGTTCATCATCCGGACCGTCGTCGACACGCTGAAGCAGTTCCCCGTCCTCAATTCGGCCGTCGCCGGTTCCACGGTGATTTATCGCAAACAGTACAACATCGGGATCGCCGTGGCGCTCGACTGGGGGCTCATCGTGCCCGTGATCAAGCGCGCGGACGACCTCTCGCTCTCGGGGCTCACCAAGACGCTGAACGATCTCGCCGACCGCGCGCGAACGAAGCGGTTGAAGCCCGAGGAGGTCCAGGGTGCTACCTTCACGATCACCAACCCTGGCGTCTTCGGCTCGCTGCTGGGAACGCCGATCATCCCGCTCGGCACGTCGGCGATCCTCGGCCTCGGCGCGATCGAGAAGCGTCCCAAGGTGATCGCCGGGCCCGATGGAGAGGAGACGATCGCGATCCGCACGTGCGCCTACTTCTCGCTCTCGTTCGACCATCGCGTCGTCGACGGGGCCGACGCCGACAAGTTCCTCGCTGCCGTCAAGAAGGGGCTGGAAACCTATCCCGACGCGGGAGCCTGACCATGCCGCGCGCGCTCACTGTCCAACGCACGCTCGTCACGCCGCCGGAGCGAAACAAGTTCGCCGAGCGGGTGAAGCGGAATCGCGAGTACTACGCGCAGGCCAACTGCCGCTACTGGGTGTTCGAGGAAGCGGGCCTTCCCGGCGCTTTCCTCGAGTTCTGCGAAGCGCCCGATCCGCAGACGCTCGCGCGCGCGCACGCCTCGGCGCCCGACCGCATGCTCGATCCGGCGCGCATCTATCACGAAGTGGAGCTCCCGTAGCATGCCGACACGCACCATCACGCTCGCTGGCCGCACCTGGCAGGTCATGCCCTCCGGGCGCGTCACGCAGTACGATCGCGACGAGTTCGCGCTCCTGTTCATCTCCGGCACTGGCAGCGACCGGGAGATCCGCGTCGTGCGGTACTCGCCGCACCAGACGCGATGGCGCGAGCAGGCGTTGATCGAGATGAGCGACCCCGATCTCGCGAGGCTGTTCGAGCAATCGCAGGCGAGTGACACGTCGCCCGAGGCCGGTTACATCTCGTGACGGGTCCGTCGGGCACGACCGCGTTCGTCGACCTGCACATGCACTCGACGGCATCCGATGGATCGCGGTCTCCCGGAGACGTGGTGCGCGCGGCGAAGCGGGCGGCGCTCTCCGCGATCGCGCTCACCGATCACGACACGGTCGATGGACTCGCCGAGGCGCGGATCGTCGGCGCGGAGCTCGGTGTGCGCATCATCAACGGCGTGGAGCTCAGCGCTGTCGAGGGCGAGCTCGAGACGCATCTCCTCGGACTGCATCTGCAGGACACGGGCGTGCTCGAGCGCGGTCTTGGCGCCCTGCGCGAGATGCGCGGCCGTCGCGCGGCGCACATCGTCGAGCGGCTGCAATCGATCGGAGTACAGATCACCCTCGACGACGTGCTGCTGCAATCCGGCGAGGGAGCGATCGGTCGCCCGCACGTCGCGCGCGCGCTCGTTGCCGACGGATGGGCGACGGACGTGCGCGACGCCTTCGATCGCTATCTCGGCGCGAACAAGCCTGCCTACGTGGCGAAAGACCAGCTCGGGATGCGCGAAGCGATCGCGATGGTGCATGCCGCAGGCGGACTCGCCGTGCTCGCGCATCCGGGAACCGCGGGCACGCGTGAGCGCCTCGAGAGCCTGGCCGCGCTGGGCATGGATGGCGTGGAGGTGAAGCACCCGAGCCACTCCTCGCAGGACACCGCGAGGTTGCGCGCGCTGACCGACGAGCTCGAGCTGATTCCCAGCGGTGGCTCCGATTGGCATGGGGCCGCCGATGGACCGCGCACCATCGGCATGATGCGAGTGCAGGGGGAGTGGCTGGATCGACAGGACGCGCGCCTCGCTTCGTTGGGTCGTGTCCCCACTGCGTGAAGGCGCCGACACGCTGACGGGCAGAGTCGCGCTCGTCACCGGCGCCGGCCGGCGCGTGGGCCGCGCCATCGCCCTCGCGCTCGGCGCGCGCGGCATGCGCGTCGTCGTGCACTTCAACGGCTCGCGCGAGGGTGCTCACGAGACGGCGCGACTGATCCAGCTGGCCGGTGGCATCGCGTCCGTCGAGCAGGCCGACCTCGGCGATGTGTCGGCGCCCGATGCGCTCATCGCTCGCGTGCTCGCGGCGCATGGGTCGCTCGGCGCGTTGGTGAACTCCGCGGCGATGATGCTTCGCACGCCTGTCGGCGAGGTGACGGTGTCCGACTGGGACGCGATGTTCGCCCTCAACGTGCGGGCGCCGTTCTTCCTGTCGCAGCGCGCCGCGGCGGCACTCGCCGAGTCGCACGGTTCCATCGTCAACATCGCCGACCTCGCGGCATTCGAGAGCTGGCCGGCGTATGTGCCGCACGGCATGACGAAGGCCGCGGTGGTGCAGATGACGCGCGCCATGGCGCGGGCCCTCGCCCCCGCGGTGCGCGTGAACGCCGTCGCACCGGGCGTCGTGCTGCTGCCCGAGGGGTGGAGCGAGGAGGACGCGGAGCATCTGCAGCGGACGACGCCCCTCGCGCGGCTCGGCGCGCCCGAGGACGTGGCGCAGGCGGTCGTGTATCTCCTGGAAGCGGAGTACGTCACCGGAGAGGTCATTCGTGTCGACGGCGGACGACACATCCGCTGCTGATCCGGCGGTGCGCGCGCAACGTGCGACGCAGTCGTTCGGGCGAATCGTCGTGGTCGGCGGAGGATGCTACGGTAGCTACTACGTGCGACAGCTCGGACGCGCGGCGCGCGCCGGCGCCGTCGCGTGGAGCTCGCTCGTCGTCGTCGATCGCGATCCCGCGTGCGCTGTGGCCCGGCTCCCTTCGGTCGAGCGGCCGCCTCGCCTCGAGATCGTCGTCTCGGACTGGCGTGATTTCTTCGCGGGGTACCTTGCGTCCGCCGCCGTCGATGCCGAAAGCCGCGACGACGCGATCGTGCCCTCGCCCCTGATGCCCCACCTGATGGCCGATTGGCTGATCGATCGCGCTCGCGCGAGATGGCCGGAACGCGCCGTGCGGACGCTGCCGCTCGCGAGCGCTCCCGCGGTGCCATGGCAGCGGGTGGGAGACGACGGCACGCACTACGTGAGCTTCGCCGAGTGGATGTGCCCGATCAACTGCATCGAGCCGGCGCGCTGCCCCGAGACGCGCGGACCGCGAAGCTGGTCGCTGCCCGTCGCTCTCCAAAAGTACGCCGAGTCCGAGCGCGATTCCGGTCACGGTACGGAGCCTGCTCTCCTGTTTCACTGTGCGCATCGCGCCTACGGCGTCGGCATGATCGACGTTCGCGACGTGACGGATGCGGATTCGACGATCGCGGCCCGCGGCGAGGCCGGAGACGCGCGCTTCCTCGTGGGCACGGTGTCCCACTGCCACGGGGCGCTCAGGAGGGTGGAAATAGCCTGACGCGGGCGCTGCGTCGGGAACGTCGCGGTTCCATCACGGACTTCTATGGGTGAGATTGCGTGCAGCCGCGCGCCGACGTCGCGCCCCACCGTACGAGGAGCTCTTGGGAACAACGCACGAATACGAGGTCGTCATCGTTGGAGCCGGGCCCGCCGGCATGTGCGCCGCGCTCTACACCGGCCGGTCGATGCTCAAGACGGCGGTGCTCGAGCGCGGCATTCCCGGCGGCGAGCTGCTCAACACGGAGAAGCTCGACGACTGGATCGGCGAGAAGTCGATCCTTGGCTGGGAGCTCGCGAAGAAGTTCGAGGAGCACTCGCGCGAGTTCGGCGCCGAGTATGTCACGGTGAACGTCATCGGCGTCCGTCGGCTCGAGGACGGGACATTCGAGACGACGACCGACTCCGGAGACGTCTACCATTCGCCGGCCGTCATCGTCACCGCGGGCGGCACGCCGATCAAGCTCGGCATCCCGGGCGAGCAGGAGTATGCCGGCAAGGGTGTGTCGTACTGCGCCATCTGCGACGGTGCCTTCTTTCGCGGTCACCGCATCGTCGTGGTGGGCGGTGGAGACGCCGCCGTGGAGGAAGCCGACTTCCTCACGCGCTATGCGGAGAAGGTGTATGTCATCCACCGGCGCGACAGCTTCCGCGCGTCCCGGATCCTCCAGGAACGGCTGTTCGCCAATCCCAAGGTGGAGGTGCTCTGGAACACGACCGCCGAGGAAGTCATCGGGGACGCGCAGGGGCTCATGAAGGCGATCCGCCTGCGCGACGTCGAGACCAACGCGCTGCGGACGATCGATGCCACCGGCTGCTTCGTCTTCGTCGGCTTCCGACCGAACACCGGGATCATCGACGGTCACTTCGATCACGACGCGATGGGCTACATCGTGACGGACGGAATGATGCAGACCTCCATCCCCGGCCTGTTCGCTGCCGGCGACCTGCGCTCGCAGCTCACCAGGCAGGTCACCACCGCCGTCGGAGACGCGACGACGGCGGCGATCGCCGTCGAGAAGTACCTGAAGGCACGCAGCGAGGGCGGACATTCGGTCGATCCGCTCGGTAGCGGCGGCTACGCGGTGTGAAGATCGATCACCGTACCGTCGGTGCGTTCGAGGAGAACTGCTACCTCCTCTCCGACGAGGTCACCGGTCGCGGAGTGCTCATCGATCCTGGCGATGAGGGAGAGGTGCTCGTCGAGATGCTGCGACTCTCCGGTATCACGCTCGACGCCATCTGGCTGACGCATGCGCACGTCGATCACATCGGGGCCGTCGCGCACGTCCGGCGGCACGTGGCCGTGCCGGTCTATCTCCATCCCCTCGACCTGCCGTACTACACTCGCCTCTCGGCCCGCGCGGCGGAGATGTACGGGATTCCCTTCGAGCAGCCCGACGGTCCGGACCGCGATCTCGCCGATGGAGACGTCGTGCGCTGCGGCGATCTGTCGTTCACGGTCATGCACGTGCCTGGACATGCACCGGGCCTCGTCAGCTTCAACGGCCACGGCGTCGCGTTCGGCGGCGATCTTCTGTTCGCCGGCTCGATCGGGAGAACCGATCTTCCGCTCGGCAGCCCCGTCGACATGGACGCCTCGCTCGAGCGGATCGCGACCCTCCCCGACGAGACGGTAGTATATCCGGGACACGGACCGACGACGACGATCGGTCGCGAGAAGCAGACGAATCCATTTCTCACCGGTCGCGCGCGCGCCGTGAGGCGCTGACGATGGACCGCGCACTCGTCTCGATTCCCGTCTCGACTCTCGCCGCGCTCGCGCTGCTCAGCGCCTGGATCGGCGCGGCGATCTTCGTCGCCGCGGTCGTCGCTCCGGCGGCATTCGCGGTGCTGCCGTCGCGAACGCTCGCAGGCGCGCTCGTCGGACGAGTCCTTCCCGTGCTGTTCCTCAGCGGCACGCTCATCGGCGTGGCCTCGGCCGCGATCACCTGGCAGCTACCTGGGCGCGCAGGGCGGAGCATCGGCGCGCTCATCCTCGTCGTCGCCTGCGGGGCCGCGCAGTTTGTCGTCGCGCCGCGCATCGAGCGCATCAGGGCGGCCATCGCCGGCCCGATGGACGCCCTCGCGCCAGGAGACGCACGCCGCGTCGCCTTCGGCCGGCTGCATGGAGTGAGCGTCGGGCTGCTCGCCGTCGCGGCGCTCGCCGCGCTGGTCACGGTCGCACTCCTCATATTCACCAGTGAGAGCAATCACGATGGCTGACACGTTCCGTACCGAGAAGGATCCGCTCGGATCGAAGCAGGTCCCCTCCGACGCGCTGTACGGCGTGCAGACGCTCCGCGCGCGCGAGAACTTCCCGATCAGCGGGCTCGCGCCGCTCTGGCCATTCGTCGTCGCCCAGGTGTGGATCAAGAAGGCGGCGGCGCTCACGCACAAGGAGACTGGACGCCTCGACGCGCGGCTCGCCGACGCGATCGTGCAAGCGGCGAATGAGGTGCTCGCCGGGCAGCACGCCGACCAGTTCGTCGTCGACCCGTATCAGGCCGGCGCGGGCACGTCGCACAACATGAACGTGAACGAGGTGCTCGCCAATCGCGCCAACGAGCTGCTCGGGGGAGAGCGCGGCACGTACACGCCGGTGCATCCGAACGATCACGTCAACATGGCGCAGAGCACGAACGACACGATTCCTACGAACATCAGGCTGGCGGCGCTGTCGCAGCTCGATGCCTTCGTCGGTGCGTTCGAGAGGCTTCGTGACGCGCTCGCCGACAAGGGCCGCGAGTTCGATCACATCGTCAAGGCGGGACGCACGCATCTGCAAGACGCGATGCCGATCCGACTCGGCCAGGAGTTCACGGCGTACGCCGGCTCCATCGATCGGGGGATCCGCCGCGTTCGCGAATCCGCCGACTACCTGCGCGATCTGGGCATCGGTGGCAGCGCGGTCGGCACCGGCGTCACGGTCGAGCGGGAATACCCCGCGCTGATGAACAAGTATCTGCGCGAGATCAGCGGCCTCGAGCTGCGCATCGGCGCCGACCGCGTGCAGCTCATGCAGAGCATGGGCGACGCCGCCGCGTTCAGCGCCTCCATGCGCGTGCTGGCCATCGACCTGAGCAAGATCGCCAGCGACCTCCGCATCATGGTCATGGGGCCGCGCACCGGCATCGATGAGATCAAGCTTCCCGCGGTGCAGCCGGGCTCCTCGATCATGCCGGGCAAGATCAACCCGTCCATCCCGGAGATGGTGAATCAGGTGTGCTTCCAGGTCATGGGCCTGGACACCACGGTCTCCATCGCCGCCGAGCATGGGCAGCTCGAGCTCAACGTGATGATGCCCGTCATCGCGTTCAACGTGTTGCTCTCCATGCGGATACTCACCAACACGGCGACCGTGTTCGCCGACAAGTGCGTCTCCGGCATCGAGGCCCACGAGGACATGTGCGCCTACTGGGTCGAACGGTCCGCCGCACTCGCCACGGCGCTGATGCCGCACATCGGGTATGCAAAGGCGGCGGAGCTCAGCAAGCAATCCGTGAAGGAAGGCGTTCTCGTCCGGGACATGGTCAAACGGGACAAGCTGCTCCCCGAGGATGAGATCGACCTCGTGCTCGACCTCCGGAAGATGACCGAGATCGGCGTGCCGGGCGGTAAGCACGGCATGGTGGCTGGGGGCTGACCTATCCCGGGACGGCGGCCCGGACTACATTTCCGACGTGCGCATCACCACTCAAGCCGAATACGGCCTCATCTGTGCTCTCCATCTTGCCCGTCGCATCGACGATGGGCCGGTGACGGGCCGCGAGATTGCAGCTCGGGAGCGGCTGCCCGGCGACTACGTCGAGCAGATCATGCTCAAGCTGCGCCGCGCGGAGATCGTGAAGAGCACCCGTGGCGCGCACGGCGGCTACGTCCTCGCGCGTCCCTCGGTCGAGATCTCCGTGCACGACGTGATCTCTGCCGCCGAGCACTCGACCTTCGAGGTCCACTGCACCTCGCATCCGGTCGAGGAAGAGCGCTGCTCCTCCTCGCACGATTGCAGCATCCGGCCCGTGTGGATGCTCCTGCAGCGGCGCATCGACGACGTCTTGCATAGCGTGCGGCTGAGCGACCTGCTGATGCAGGAGAGTGAAGTGCGGGCGCGGGTCGGGCTGCCGGAGCCAGTGCTCGTCGGTGGCCGGCTGGCGCTCCCCGTGCTCCACGGCTGACGAACCGGCGCGCGTGCGCCTCTTTCGCTCCTTTCGCGACGACCGAGCCCTCCTCAGGCGGAGTGCGACGTACGCGTCCGTGCTGATGCAGGAGCCATCGACGGACGACGTGACGTGGCTCGCGCGAGATGCCACGCGCGGCGACAACGATCACGCACGCTGGGAGCTGCGCTACGTGCGCCGCTCAATCGGCATCCTCGTCGCTCAGCGCGACGCGCTCGACGATCGCACGCCCTCGGAAGTGCTGCGCGCGCTGCTCCATCGGATGCACAAGGACCCCAACGTCGACGATACGCTGCGCGACCTGGCGGAACGCCAGTTCAACGCGCGGCTCAGCGCATATCGCGACGCGTTTTCCCTTCGCGGACACGGCACGCCTGCGCTACGGGTCGCGCAGAACCTGCTGGCCTTCGCGGGCGGGCCGATCCGCGGCGACGACCCCGTGGTACTGCGCGGAGCGGAGTTGGTCGCAGACTACGTCGCGTCCGCCAACGAGGCACTTCGCGACAGCTTCGGGGCCGCCGCGCTCCCGGAAGACGTCGCCCCTTCGACGCTGACCCGCTAGCGACGCGGACGCGCTATCCATCCACGCGAGCGGGTCCGCGGAGATCGGTCCGGAAACTGGAACGCTCCCCGCGCGAAGCGGGGAGCGTCAGTGCTCGAGGGGGGACTTGAACCCCCACGCCGGTGAAGGCACAGGCTTCTGAGACCTGCGTGTCTACCAGTTCCACCACCCGAGCGTGCGGTGCTTGGCGCGCACCGGGAACAGTCTGGCAATTTATTCGGCATCCCGAAGCAAGTCAACGCGTTGCGTTGCTTGGCGCGAGTGGACGGTCTATGTTGCCAGACCAGCCGGCACGAGTAGCGATGGCAGCGAAATCTCACCATGTCCAAGCCCGAAGAAAACCCCGAACACCTCTCCATCGCCAAGAATCGGCGCGCCCGGCACGACTACTCTATCCTCGATACCTACGAGGCTGGGCTCGTGCTGACGGGTAGTGAGGTCAAATCACTTCGGGACGGGAAGGCGAACCTGTCGGATTCGTACGGGATCGTGCGCAACGGCGAGATCTTCATTCTCAACCTGCATATCTCGCCGTACGAGCGCGCCAGCTACAACAATCACGAGCCGACCCGGACCCGAAAGCTGTTGTTGCACAAGCGAGAGATCCGGCGTCTGATAGGTGCGGTCGAGCGTCAGGGACTGACCCTGATTCCCCTCGAGCTCTACTTCAAACGCGGGGTCGCGAAGGTGGCGATGGCACTCGGCAAGGGCAAGAAGCTGCACGACAAACGGGACGCGGAGAAGTCGCGCGACGCGGAGCGCGAGATGGCGCGCGCGGTACGCACCCGATGATCCTCGCGGTGGTCGCGGCGTTCCAGATCGCCGTCGCCTCGCCGGCTCCCTCGGCCGCGGGCCCGCTCCGCATCAAGGACGCAAGCCGGACGCTCTCGGTGGAGCTCGTGCCGTCTGCGCAGGGTCCGCTCGTGCGCGCCGATCAGTTGCGGCCGATCATCCCCATCACGGTGTCGCATCTCACGGGTGAGCGCTGGCTGCTGATCCTCGGAGGCGGCACCATCGAGGTGGAGCAGGGCATCCGATTCGCCCGCGTCGGTACCGACGCCTTCCAGCTCGCGGCGGCTCCGGAGGTGCGAAAGGGTGCGCTCTACGTACCGCTTCAGCTGATCGTCGAGCTGATGCCGCGGCTCGCGGGTAATCTGGTGTGGGATCCCGACCGCTTCGAGCTCCGCGCCTTCTCGTCGTTGACGCGTCACGAGGATCGCGAGTCGGTAGCGCCACGCGTGTCGCAGTCGGGAGGGACGCGCAGCGCACCGCACGACGAGACGCGCGATGGAGAACGCGTCAACCGCGGCACCCCGGTGGCCGCGTCGTCGGCGCCCCTGGGAGCCCTGCGCTCGCGCCGGCTCGTGGTCGTC